>NZ_JBEZNF010000091.1:0-1051 GCF_040653095.1 Streptomyces sp. NPDC048057 | reverse complement strand
AGGGGGTAGTTTTCGAAGACGGTGGTGGTGTTGAAGAGTTGGGTGTGGTGGGTGGTGTTGTGGATGTGGGTGAGGCTGAGGTGTTGGTGGTCGAGGAGTTGGGTTTGTTGGTGTTGGTGGTGGGTGAGGTGTTGGGTGATGGTGTGGTGGGGGTTGATGTGGGTGCGGGTGGGGGTGGTGTTGATGTAGAGGCCGATGGTGTTGTTGGTGGTGGGTATGTGTGGGGGGCGTTGGGTGGTGGTGGTGCCGAAGGTGATGTCGTTGTTTCCGGTGTGGGTGTTGAGGAGGAGTGCCCAGGTTCCTTGGATGAGGGTGTTGAGGGTGAGTTGGTGTTTGCGGGTGTGTTGGGTGAGTTGGTGGGTGGTGTGGGGTGTGAGGTGGTGGGTGGTGTGTTGGGGGGTGTGGGTGGTGGGGGTTGTTGGTGGGTGGGGTTGGGTGAGGTGGGTGGGGGTGGTGTTGTGGAGGTGGTTGGTCCAGGTGGTGGTGGCGGTGGTGTGGTCTTGTTGGTTGAGCCAGGTGAGGTAGTGCTTGTAGGGGGTTGGTTGGGGGAGTGGTGGGTTGGTGGGGTGGTGGTAGTGGGTGAGGAGTTCGTGGATGAGGATGGGCATGGACCATCCGTCGAGGAGGATGTGGTGGAGGGTGAGGGCGAGGGTGTGGTGGTGGGGGGTGTGGTGGATGAGGGTGTAGCGGATGAGGGGTGGGGTGGTCATGGTGAAGCGTTGGGTGCGGGTGTTGTTGAGGATGTTTTCTGTTTGGGTTTGTTGTTCTGTTGGGGTGAGGTGGGTGAGGTCGTGTTCGTGCCAGGGGAGGTGGTAGTGGGTGGGGATGACTTGGATGGGTTGTCCGTTGGGTCGGGTGAGGAAGCAGGCGGTGAGGTGGGGGTGGCGGTTGAGGACGGCTTGGGCTGCGGTCTCCAGGCGGGTGCTGTTGAGGGGGCCTTCGAGTTGGAGGGCGACTTGGATGACGTAGACGTCGGGGGTGTCCTGGTCGTCGTACTGGGCGTGGAAGAGCAGGCCCTCCTGCAACGGCGCCAACGGCAACACATCCAGGA
>NZ_JBEZNF010000090.1:0-1067 GCF_040653095.1 Streptomyces sp. NPDC048057 | reverse complement strand
TCAGAACTAACACAGTGGACGCGAGCAAATATGGACAAGCCCTCGGCCTATTAGTACCAGTCACCTCCACCGGTTACCCGGCTTCCAGATCTGGCCTATCAACCCAGTCGTCTACTGGGAGCCTTACCCCATCAAGTGGGTGGGAGTCCTCATCTCGAAGCAGGCTTCCCGCTTAGATGCTTTCAGCGGTTATCCCTCCCGAACGTAGCCAACCAGCCATGCCCTTGGCAGGACAACTGGCACACCAGAGGTTCGTCCGTCCCGGTCCTCTCGTACTAGGGACAGCCCTTCTCAAGACTCCTACGCGCACAGCGGATAGGGACCGAACTGTCTCACGACGTTCTAAACCCAGCTCGCGTACCGCTTTAATGGGCGAACAGCCCAACCCTTGGGACCGACTCCAGCCCCAGGATGCGACGAGCCGACATCGAGGTGCCAAACCATCCCGTCGATATGGACTCTTGGGGAAGATCAGCCTGTTATCCCCGGGGTACCTTTTATCCGTTGAGCGACGGCGCTTCCACAAGCCACCGCCGGATCACTAGTCCCGACTTTCGTCCCTGCTCGACCCGTCGGTCTCACAGTCAAGCTCCCTTGTGCACTTACACTCAACACCTGATTACCAACCAGGCTGAGGGAACCTTTGGGCGCCTCCGTTACTCTTTAGGAGGCAACCGCCCCAGTTAAACTACCCATCAGACACTGTCCCTGATCCGGATCACGGACCCAGGTTAGACATCCAGCACGACCAGAGTGGTATTTCAACAATGACTCCCCCTGAACTGGCGTCCAGAGTTCACAGTCTCCCACCTATCCTACACAAGCCGAACCGAACACCAATATCAAACTGTAGTAAAGGTCCCGGGGTCTTTCCGTCCTGCTGCGCGAAACGAGCATCTTTACTCGTAGTGCAATTTCACCGGGCCTATGGTTGAGACAGTCGAGAAGTCGTTACGCCATTCGTGCAGGTCGGAACTTACCCGACAAGGAATTTCGCTACCTTAGGATGGTTATAGTTACCACCGCCGTTTACTGGCGCTTAAGTTCTCAGCTTCGCAACCCCGAAA
>NZ_JBEZNF010000089.1:0-1083 GCF_040653095.1 Streptomyces sp. NPDC048057 | reverse complement strand
CCTAGGTGTTCTGTCCTGGGAGGTTGTGGACGGGTGATGGAGGTCTCGGCTGGGGGATCTTGAATGGGTGAGGGCCTTCCGGGTTCGGTGTGGATTGCGACATCTCCACCGACCAGCAGAAGGCCCTCATGCCCCACCGTAATGCACCCCTCACCGAGACCGGCCGGCTGCGGCTGGCCCGCTGCGTGGTCGAGGACGGCTGGCCCCTGCGCCGGGCTGCCGAACGCTTCCAGGTCTCGCCCACCACCGCCCAACGCTGGGCCACCCGCTACCGGGCCATCGGCGAAGCCGGCATGAACGACCGGTCCTCCCGCCCCCACCACAGCCCCCGACGCACCCCGACCCGCACCGAACGCCGGATCATCAAGGTCAGGGTCCTACGCCGGTGGGGACCAGCCCGCATCGCCCACCTCCTCGGCCTCGTGCCCTCCACCGTGCACCGCGTCCTGACCCGATTCGGGCTAGCCCGCCTGACCCACCTCGACCGCGCGACCGGACGGGCCATACGCCGCTACGAACGAGAACGTCCCGGCGAACTCATCCACGTCGACATCAAGAAGCTCGGCAACATCCCCGACGGCGGCGGACACAAGACCCTCGGCCGCCAAGCCGGCCGCAAAAACCGCAAGAACGCCGGCTACAGCTACATCCACACCGCCGTCGACGACCACTCCCGCCTCGCCTACAGCGAGATCCTCACCGACGAGCGCAAAGAAACCGCCACCGCCTTCTGGACCCGCGCCCACGCCTACTTCACCAGCATCGGGATCACCGTCGAACGCGTCCTGACCGACAACGGCGCCTGCTACAAATCCCACACCTGGCGCGACACCCTGGCAGCGACCGGGATCACCCACAAACGAACCCGGCCCTACCGACCCCAGACCAACGGCAAAGTCGAACGACTCAACCGCACCCTCCTCGACGAATGGGCCTACGCCCGCCCCTACCAGTCAGAGCAGGAACGACGCGACGCATACCCGCAATGGCTCCACACCTACAATCACCACCGCGGACACACCGCACTCGCAGGCAAACCACCCGCCACCCGCGTCCCCAACCTCACAAAGCAATACACCTAGG
>NZ_JBEZNF010000088.1:0-1153 GCF_040653095.1 Streptomyces sp. NPDC048057 | reverse complement strand
CCACCGACATCAACCGCATCACCCGCACCGGCATCACCCCCCTCACCACCACCGAAGGACTCCACCTCTTCGACACCGCACTCCACACCCCACACAGCGGTAACGGTCTCCTGGTGGCCTCCGGATTCGACGCTGACGTCCTGAGCGCCGTCGGCGCGACAGTCCCGCCGCCCCTTCGCTCACTGGTCCGGGCCCCGCTCCGGCGGGCCGTCAACAGTGGAGCCTCGACGGACCGGTCGTTCGTCGCACGCGTCGCGGCGCTGTCGCCCGCCGCCGCCGAACGGGAACTGCTCGATCTGGTCCGTACGACAGTCGCCACGGTGCTCGGGCACGCCGACGCGCACAGCGTCTCCGAGGAGCGCGCGTTCACCGCCCTCGGCTTCGACTCCCTAGCGGCCGTGGATCTGCGCAACCGTCTCAGCGCCAAGACCGGGCTGCGCCTGCCCACCACCCTGGTGTTCGATCACCCCACACCACGCGCACTCGCCGCGCGGCTGATGACCGAGCTGCCGGGGTCCGTGACGGAGTCGCCAAAGGGCCCGGTCCGTAGGACGGTCCACGACGACGACCAGGTAGCCATCATCGCGATGTCCTGCCGCTTCCCAGGCCGTGTGGCATCGCCCGAGGATCTGTGGCGGTTGGTGGCCGAAGGTACCGACGCGGTCTCCGGCTTCCCGACCGACCGCGGCTGGGACCTGGAAGCGCTCTACGACCCGCAGGGCTCGCGTCCTGGTACGTCGTACGCACGTGAGGGTGGGTTCCTGCACGCGGCGGCCGATTTCGACCCCGCCCTGTTCGGTATGAGTCCGCGCGAAGCGCTCACCACCGACCCGCAGCAACGCCTGTTGCTGGAGACGGCATGGGAGGCGTTCGAACGGGCCGACATCGACCCCGTATCACTGCGCGGTTCGCGCACCGGTGTCTTCGCCGGTGTCATGTACAGCGACTACGGCGCCCGACTGCACCAGAATCAGCATGCCCCTGAGGGAACGGAGGGCTACCTGGTCAGCGGCAGCGCAGGCAGTGTCGCCTCGGGCCGTCTCTCCTACACCTTCGGTCTGGAGGGGCCTGCGGTCACGGTGGACACAGCCTGCTCGTCCTCGCTGGTCGCACTGCACCTGGCGATACGGTCACTGCGCAGCGGCGAATGCGA
>NZ_JBEZNF010000087.1:0-1159 GCF_040653095.1 Streptomyces sp. NPDC048057 | reverse complement strand
GAGGGGGAGCAGGTTCAGCGGCGCCGGGTGCGGTATCGCACGGTGGGTGACATGTCGTGCACGGGGGCGGTCGATTCGACCGCTAGCACGTTGGATGCGGTGATCGCGGAGATCGCCGCCTCACGGCTGACGGAACGAGGTGCCACCCGCGCGGACGACAAGATGTCGGAAGCGGCGATGGAGGACCGCAAGCGGGAGGGGTACTTCTAACCATGACCACTCACACGAGCAGGAGTACGGTCCCGGCGGAGTTGTCGGCGACGACGTTGTTGCGGTTCGCGACCGCCGGGTCCGTCGACGACGGCAAGTCCACCCTGGTCGGACGCCTCCTCCACGACTCGAAATCGATCTTGTCCGATCAGTTGGAGGCCGTGGAGCGGGCTTCCGCGCAACGCGGTGCCGACACACCCGATCTGGCATTGTTGACCGACGGACTCCGCGCGGAGCGGGAACAGGGCATCACCATCGATGTCGCCTACCGCTACTTCGCCACCCCCCGGCGCCGGTTCATCCTCGCGGACACGCCGGGGCACGTGCAGTACACCCGGAACATGGTCACCGGCGCTTCCACCGCCGATCTCGCGATCATTTTGGTGGATGCCCGCAACGGGATCGTGGAGCAGACCCGGCGTCATGCCGCGGTGGCGGCGTTGCTGCGGGTGCCGCACGTGATGGTCGCGGTCAACAAGATGGATCTGGTGGGGTGGGACGAGTCCGTGTTCGCCCAGATCGCGGGCACGTTCACCGCGTATGCGACCGCACTCGGGGTCCCCGAGATCACCACGATCCCGATCTCCGCGCTCACCGGGGACAACGTGGTCGATCCTTCCGCCCACATGGACTGGTACGGCGGCCCCACCGTCCTGGAACACCTCGAAACCGTGCCGGTCGCGCATGACCTGGCGACCTGCCACGCCCGCCTCCCCGTCCAGTACGTGATCCGTCCGCAGACGGCGGAGCATCCGGACTACCGGGGGTATGCGGGGCAGATCGCGGCGGGGTCGTTCCGCACGGGTCAGGAAGTGACCGTCCTGCCCGCCGGACACACCACCACGATCACCGGGATCGACGTGTTGGGGAAGAGCGTGGATGTGGCGTGGACACCCCAGTCCGTCACCCTCCTCCTCGCCGACGACCTCGACGTCTCCCGCGGTGACCT
>NZ_JBEZNF010000086.1:0-1199 GCF_040653095.1 Streptomyces sp. NPDC048057 | reverse complement strand
AGGAGTCGGCGTGAGCTTGAAGATCGTTGTCTGTGTGAAGTACGTGCCTGACGCGAGTGGTGATCGGGGTTTTGGTGCGGATTTGACGGTGGATCGTGAGGGTGTGGACGGTCTGTTGTCGGAGTTGGATGAGTACGCGGTGGAGCAGGCGTTGCGGATTGCTGAGGCGGCGGAGGGTGATGCTGAGGTCACGGTGGTGACGGTGGGGCCTGAGGATGCGCGGGATGCGGTGCGTAAGGCGTTGTCGATGGGTGTGGATCGTGGGGTGCATGTTGAGGATGACGGGGTTCATGGTTCGGATGTGATGGGGACGTCGTTGGTGTTGGCGGCGGCGGTGGAGAAGGTCGGTTTCGATCTGGTGGTGTGTGGGATGGCGTCGACGGACGGTGTGGCGGGTGTGGTGCCGGCGTTGTTGGCGGAGCGGTTGGGGGTGGCGCAGGCGACGTTGTTGTCCGAGGTGTCGGTGGACGGTGGTGTGGTGCGGGGTCGGCGTGACGGTGAGGGCGCGGTGGAGGTGCTGGAGGCGGGGTTGCCGGCGGTGGTGTCGGTGACGGACCAGTCCGGCGAGGCCCGCTACCCCTCCTTCAAGGGGATCATGGCGGCGAAGAAGAAGCCGGTGGAGTCCTGGGACCTGGACGACCTCGACCTCGACGGCGACCAGGTGGGTGCGGAGGGTGCGTGGACCGCGGTGGACGAGGCGACGGAGCGCCCGGCGCGGGTGGCGGGGACGATCGTGACCGATGAGGGCGAGGGCGGGAAGCAGCTCGCGGAGTTCCTGGCGTCGCAGAAGTTCATCTAGCGCTTGGGCCCGGTGCGGCCTGGTTCGTCTCCTCTTCTCGTCTCCTCTTGTCTTCTCGTCTTCTCTAGCTTGGGAGTGTTGGGTCATGGCTGATGTGCTGGTGGTTGTGGATCACGTCGAGGGCGCGGTGCGCAAGCCGACGTTGGAGGTGCTGACACTGGCCCGCCGCCTGGGTGCGCCGGTCGCGCTCGCGCTGGGGCCGGGTGCGCGTGGCGCGGCTGAGGTGTTGGGTGGGCATGGTGTGGAGCGGGTGTTGGTGAACGACAGCCCGGAGTTCGTCGACTTCTCCGTCTCGCCGCGGGTGGACGCGGTCCAGGCGGCGGTGGACTCCGTATCTCCCGTTGCGGTGTTGTTCGTGTCCTCGGGTGAGAACAAGGAGATCGCCGCCCGCCTCGCCCTG
>NZ_JBEZNF010000085.1:0-1285 GCF_040653095.1 Streptomyces sp. NPDC048057 | reverse complement strand
AGTAGCACGGGTGAGCCGAACGGCCATGGCGACCATCGTGCCCACGGGTCAGGTATTGAACGAGAAGATCGTTCTCTTTGCTAGTGACCGTGTTGATGTAATGGCCCTGCTGAACTCAAGTATTCACGTACTATGGGCATGGAAATATTCGGCGACTCTGAAATCTGACCTTCAGTACACCCCGTCCGATTGCTTTGAAACATTTCCCATGCCGCAACATCTCCCTCTCTTGGAATCCCCCGGAAAGAACCTAAGCGAAACTCGCACTGTAATCATGCGGAACCGAGAATTGGGCCTTACGAAACTTTATAACCTGGTCAATGATCCACAGGTTTCTGCTAGTGACATAAGTAGGCTCCGTGAGTGCCATAAAGCGGTCGATGAGGCGGTTGCTGAAGCTTACGAATGGGGCGACCTTGACCTCGGTCATGGATTCCATGAAACCCGCAATGGGGTCCGCTTCACTGTCGCCCCAGTTGCGCAAAATGAGATCCTGGACAGACTTCTCGAGCTCAACCACACACGATTCAATCGAGAAGCAGATGCGGCAAGCCGTGAACGACTGGAGCAATCACTGATGCGCGACAGCGAAGGAGTCGTCGCACTCCACGGGGATACCCTGTTCTGAGAAGTATGTCAGAACAGGGTATCCCCGTCGCGTACCGGAGTTAGATGTTCCTGACCATGAACTGCCGATCCGGCCGCAATGGCATGCCGATCCGTTGCGTGGGGGGAACTTTTTGGTGAGTTATTTTCATGCTGAGCATGGTTGAGCTCAAGAAGCCTGTCTAGGATTTCAATCTGAGCCGATGGTGCGACCGTGAATCGCGTACCCTGTCGATTTGGGTAGAAATCGTGAGCGAGGTCGACATCTTTCCAATTGCAGGACTCGAGTACAGACTGGTCGATCTTCCGATGATTCTCGCGCAGAGACTCGATGTCGCTATCCTTCACTGCAGGGTCATGGACCATGTTGTATAGCTTTGTGAGTCCCACACTTCTGTCAATCATCACATCAAATCTCAGCCTGTCGAGAATTTCCCCATTGCTTCGGACTTCGACAGTGGTGGCAGGTCGAGGAAATGTCTCGTAAACATCGGACGGAGAGTAATTGAGATCAGCCTTCATCGTTGATGAATTGCGCCATGCCCAAATTGAGTGGAATGAACTCGAAAGTAGGGCGAGGTCGCTACCCTCGGCCGTAGCGAAGACTCCCAATTTATGAGAGAGGACTTGGCGGCTGGGTACACGAGCTGGCATGACCGTTCGACTGACAAGCGCTACC
>NZ_JBEZNF010000084.1:0-1307 GCF_040653095.1 Streptomyces sp. NPDC048057 | reverse complement strand
GGCGAATTCCAGGGGTCGTCGCAACACAGTGATCATCTGGCTGTTGCCAGGAGCTTAGCGAGGCGCTCGGCTGGGGTTTCCCAGCCGAGCGTTTTGCGTGGTCGGCCGTTCAGCTCGGCCGCGACGGCGTCCAACTCCTCGCGGGTGTAGGGGGCCAGGTCGGTGCCCTTGGGAAAGTACTGCCGCAGCAGGCCGTTGGTGTTCTCGTTCGACCCTCGCTGCCAGGGGCTGCCCGGGTCGCAGAAGAAGACGGGCATGTCGGTGGCGGTGCTGAAGTCCTTGTGCAGGTGCATCTCGGAGCCCTGGTCCCAGGTGAGGGAGCGCCTGAGCTGGTCGGGCAGGGTCGAGACGGTCTCGATGAGCGCGTCCCGCATCTGTGAGGGTTGGCGGCCGTCGGGCAGGTGGACCAGGGTGACGAAGCGGCTGGAGCGCTCGACGAGCGTGCCGATCGCGGACTTGTGGGCCCGGCCGATGATGAGATCGCCCTCCCAGTGGCCTGGGATCGCGCGGTCGGTGGCTTCCGCCGGCCGGTCGCTGATCATCACCATGTCTTTCGACATGCGGGGCTGGCGCCGGTAGGACTGGCGGTGCGGTCTGCGCATGGTGCGTCCTGTGCGCAGGGCTTTGGCCAGCTCGCGGCGGAGTTCTCCGCGGCCCTGGACGTAGAGGGCCTGGTAGACGGTCTCGTGCGTCACATGCATCTCCGGCCGGTCGGGGAAGCGTGCCCGCAGAGCCTGGCAGATCTGTTCAGGGCTCCAGCGTCGTTCGAGGTGATGCTGGATGAAGTCGCGCAGCTCCGGGTTCTGGCCGATCTTTCCCGGCTTCGGGCGCGGGCGGCGGGCGTCGGCGCGGGACTGGGCGGCGTGCGGGCGGTAGACCCAGTCCTTGCCCCGCCACAACGCTCCGTTACGTCGTATCTCCCGGCTGATGGTGGACGGGCTCCGGCCCAGCTCGGAGGCTATCTGCCGGATCGACGCCTTCTCTCGCCGCCGGTCGGCGATGTGGATACGGTCGGCCTCGCGCAAGTACCGCGACGGGCCGGCAGAGGAGAGCGGCCTGCGAATCGGCGGCGCACCAGGCGTCTGCCCGGTGGCCTGGCGACCATGCCGCCACCGCTTGCCGGTACGCCGGTTGATACCGACGATCCGGCAAGCCTCTGTGTTGTTGAAGCCCTGATCCATGAGCCGGAAGTATTCCTCCCGCTCACGGACCAGGGCCTTGGGCCCCTGAGCCTGCCGGTTCTCCCGGATCCTGAAGTCCATCGCACCCCTTGAGCTGAGGTGTTGCAACGACCACTAGAACGGAAG
>NZ_JBEZNF010000083.1:0-1419 GCF_040653095.1 Streptomyces sp. NPDC048057 | reverse complement strand
CTAGTAGTGCTTCGTTAGGTTCTGTGTCTGGTTCGGTTGTGGGGTAGGGGTCGGTTGCAGGTGGTGCAGGTGCCGGTCCAGCCCTTGAGGAGGTGTTGGAGGAGGTCGAGGGTCTGGTAGAGGGTCAGGCCGGCGTTGGGGCTTTTGGGTCGAGCCGCTGGAGGGTGAGGAAGGCTTGGGCGGCGGTGACGAGGGTGACGTGGTGGTGCCAGCCGCGCCAGGTGCGGCCTTCGAAGTGGTCCAGGCCCAGGCCGTGCTTGAGCTCGCGGTAGTCGTGCTCGATGCGCCAGCGCATCTTCGCCCACCGCACCAGCTCAGCGACGGGCGTCTCGGGCGGCAGGTTCGATATCCAAAAACCCGTCGGGGCGTCCTGACCGGCAGGCCACTCGACCAGGACGGTGGAAGTGGGCAGGACTCCGTCCCACTGGTTGCGTCCGCCGCCTGCCGCTTGGGCGGCGGCCAAGGACTGCTTGCCCGCCGGGCGAACGGCCAGGACCGTGAACCGTGAGGTCATCGCACCTTTGCTGCCCTGCCGCCAGCCCACCTCGGTGAAGTGGCCGGCGGCAGCAGCCTCGGCCGCATGGACGGTAAGCGCTCGCGGAGCCGTCCGGTACCGGGGAAGCGTCGGCGGGCCCAGTCCCCCGTAATCCGGCTGATACGGCTCGACGTCCAGCTCGTGAGCGACTTCCTTCCCGGTCAGTGCCAGCACATAGGACAGACCGCGCTTGTCCAGACCGTGGCGGAAGGACGTGCTGACGCCGTAACCCGCATCAGCGACCACGACCGGGACTCTCAGCCCCCACCCGGTCACGTTGTCCAGCAGCCCGAGCGCGAGGCGCCATTTCTCGTGATGGACGGCGCCGTCCGGGATACCGGCCCGGCGACAGCGGCCCGGCTCGTCCGCCCACTCCCGGGGCAGATACAACTGCCAGTCCAGTGGACACGACGCGGTGTCAGTCGCGGCGTGGACACTAACCGCGACCTGGCAGTTCGCCCGCTTCCCGAGAGCCCCGCAGTACTGGCGGGCAACCCCGGCCGAGGACCGGCCGCACTTGGGAAACGACACATCGTCGATCACCCACACCTGCGGCGCGATGGCCTCGGACAGCCGCTCAGCGATCCGCCGCCGCACCGGCAACGGATCCCACGGCGACTGGTTCACGAACTGCTGCAACGCCTGCATGTTCCCATCCGGCAACCGCTCAGCCATCGGCTGGATCGACTTACGCCGACCGTCCAGCATCAGCCCCCGCAGATAACACGCACCCCACCGCCGCTGATCCCGCCGCGGCAACGACCCGAACACATCACCCACGAACTCCGACAACTCACCCCGGAGCCGCTCAACATCCCCCAGCTTCACACCACAAAGATGCCCACCACCAAGCAAGATCACTCAAGATAACGAAGCACTACTAG
>NZ_JBEZNF010000082.1:0-1551 GCF_040653095.1 Streptomyces sp. NPDC048057 | reverse complement strand
AGCACCCCGACACCACACCCGTCATCGCCGACATGTACGGGCCCACCGAGACCACCGTCTACGTCACCCACCACTCCCACACCACCGCCACCATCACCTCTCCCACCAGCACCATCGGACACCCGCTCCCCAACGCCCACCTCTACGTCCTCGACCAGGACCTCAGCCTCGTACCGCCGGGCGTCATCGGCGAGCTGTACATCTCGGGAGCGAACCTCGCCCGCGGCTATCTGAACCGGCCGGCGCTCACCGCTGACCGTTTCCTCGCCAATCCGTACGGGCCGGCCGGCACCCGCATGTACCGCACCGGGGACCTGGCCCGCTGGGCTGCGGACGGCACCCTCCAGTACCTCGGCCGCACGGACCACCAGGTCAAGATCCGCGGCTTCCGCATCGAACTCGGCGAAATCGAAGCAGCGCTGGTGCGACACCCCGACGTGGCCCATGCCGCCGTGCACACCCACACCGACGCCTCCGGCACCCCCCAGCTCGCCGCCTACCTCGTCCCCGCGCCCGGCCAACGCCTCAACCCGGCCGAGCTGCGGGAACACCTCAGCGCGACACTTCCCGACCACATGGTCCCGGCCGCCTTCGTCACCCTCGCCGAACTACCCCTCAACACCAGCGGCAAGCTCGACCGCAACGCCCTCCCCGCCCCCGACTTCACCACCCAGACGACCGACCGCGCTCCGCGCACCCCCCACGAACAGGTCCTCGCCGCCCTCTTCGCCGAGGTCCTGGACCTCCCCCGGGTCGGCATCGACGACAACTTCTTCGAGCTCGGCGGGCACTCCCTCCTCGCCACCCGACTCACCAGCCGCATCCGCGCCACCCTCGACATCGAGACTCCCGTACGGGCCCTCTTCGACAGCCCCACCGTCGCCGGGCTGGCACGTCACCTCGACAGCAGCGCGAAGCGCCGCCCGGCCCTTCGACCGGCGAACCGGCCGGAGCGGATCCCGCTCTCCTTCGCCCAGCGGCGCCTGTGGTTCCTCAACCAGCTCGAAGGCCCGAACCCGACCTACAACCTCCCCTTCGTCATCCACCTCACCGGCACCCTCGACACCGGAGCCCTCCAGCAGGCCCTCATCGACCTCGTCACCCGACACGAAAGCCTGCGGACCACGTTCCCCGACGTCTCGGGAACCCCGTACCAGCACATCCTCACCCCCAAGGACGCCGCACCCGCCCTCCCCCTTCACCGCACCACCCCGGAAGGGCTCCACAACGAACTCACCCGAGTCGTCCGGCAGGGATTCGACCTGGCGAACGAGCCACCTCTTCGCGCACACCTCTTCACCACCGGACCCGACGAGCACTCCCTGGCGCTCGTCTTCCACCACATCGCCGCCGACGGCGAATCCACCGAGCCGCTGTTGAACGACCTCCTCCACGCGTACGAGAAACGAGTCGTCGGCGAGGAGCCCGAATTCATCGAGCTGCCGGTCCAGTACGTCGATTACACGTTGTGGCAGCAGGAACTGCTGGGCGACGAGAACGACGAGAACTCCCTCGCAGCACAACAACTCGCCTACTGGAAAGAAACACTCA
>NZ_JBEZNF010000081.1:0-1570 GCF_040653095.1 Streptomyces sp. NPDC048057 | reverse complement strand
AAACGCTCGGCTGGGAAACCCCAGCCGAGCGCCTCGCTAAGCTCCTGGCAACAGCCAGATGATCACTGTGTTGCGACGACCCCTGGAATTCGCCGTGCGCGGCCGGGGCCAAAGGGTGTGTGGCGTCGGGTGAAGCGGAGCGTCGTCGGCACCCAGCGGATCACACAGCCCTAGAGCGGCAGATCGAAGGGGTGGTGTTCACCCATCTCGAAGGGCGCAACCTGGACGACGGTGTTCGGCATCTCCGCGAACTCAAGCAGCTCGTTGAACTGCTGCTCCATCACGGCATTCCCACCCACGGGTCGACGGAGACAGCTCTCGTCCAGCACCACGAAAACCAACGGCGGTGGGTTGCGAAGGAGCGCTGCCTGCCGTCGCTCTACGAGCGCCACCCGATCACTGCCCTGTTCAGGTGTGACCGCTCCCCGCTTGACGACGCTGTCAGCCAGGGCCTTTGCATACTTCGAAGTCTGAAGCAGCCCCGGCAAGACGCCCACTTCGTACAGCCGGATTTCCACCGCTCGGCTCTCGTACCCGAGGTACTCGGGCATCCCCTCCAGCCAAGCCGTTTGCCGCACCGCCAGACACTGGCGTTCGAGCCGGCCTTCGGTGCCGAACACACGATCGGCGGTCCGCGCGAACCGCGGAGTTGGAGCCCGCCGACCAGATTCCACGGCGGAGATGCGCGTCCCCGAGCAGCCCATCAGATCGGCCAGCTCGTCCTGCGTCAAGCCTCGCTCGTCCCGCAGGATGCGTAAACGTTGACCGAACGCCGCTTTCGGCGACTCCTCGGGGTTGAGTTCTTCACGGTTCAACGTGATTCACCTAACTCCCTCAGCAGTTGGAGCAAGTTGAAGACCATTCCGCTGTGAGTCACGCTGAAATCGCTTGGTAGTGGGGGCACTACAGAACGGAGTGTCATATGACCAACGACAATGCACGCACGCCCCGACAGGAACTCGCCGTAGGCAAACTCGCTTTCGACATCGTCATGAAACGCGTGGGCGTGATCATGGCGAAGTACCCCACCCGCTACTACCTCCGCCCTCCCCGCGGCGGTTGCGAATGGGAAGCCCCGCCCAGCGAACTCCGTCCCGCCACCACCGCCGACCTGATCTCGCCCGCGCTCGCGGAGGTCAACACCAGTAGCCGGCACTCGGTGTGACGGCTTGGGCATATGGCAAAAGAGGAGAGGAAAGGAGGAGCCCCTTGTCAAACGCCGAACCCGCCAACGTCACCCCGGACGGAACACGCATGGTCCGCCTCTGGGACAGCAACGCCCCGCACCGCGTCGTCGTCACCCCGCGCGCCGCATTCACCCGGTTCCTGGGCCTCGCGATGGACGACGGCTACCGGCACCTGGAGGCGACGGACGAGGAGATGACGGCCTCCGCGAGCGCGGCCCGTACCGCGGTGGACGGCCAGGAGGGCATACTCCCCGACCTCCCACCGCGCTCCCCGTACGGCATCGAGGACTAGTAGTGCTTCGTTAGGTTCTGTGTCTGGTTCGGTTGTGGGGTAGGGGTCGGTTGCAGGTGGTGCAGGTGCCGGTCCAGCCCTTGAGGAGGTG
>NZ_JBEZNF010000080.1:0-1599 GCF_040653095.1 Streptomyces sp. NPDC048057 | reverse complement strand
CCCAGCTTGATCCTTAACGTCTGGCCTGGTCGCGTGGTCACTCTTTGGAGTGATCGCAGGGTATGAGGGCGGCCTTCCCCGTGATCCTGAACTCTGCGACGAGATCCAGGAGTTCACGACGAAGGCCGTGGTGATGAGTGTGCTGCAACGCGTCGGCGACCGCGATGCCTTCGCGGGTCTGTCACGCTTTCGGAGGGCCTTCTACGAGTGTCTGTCCGCGCGGGCGGATGCGTTCTTCGAGCTGACGGACGCGCTGTTGTGTGCGGACGGGCCGGTGAGGACGCCGGTGGAGCTGTCGCTGACCTCCGAGCACCGACGGGGCTATGGCGCGCTGTACGGGGCCCTGAACCATGGCCGCCTCGACGTGGACCGGCTGCGGGACCTGCTGGTGTCCCTGCCGTTGCCGCGGTTCGACGGGCGGATCGTGCTCAGCGTGGATGTCTCCCCGTGGCTGCGTTCAGACGCGGCTTGTTCGCCGGAACGGCTGTTCTGTCACGTCCATGGCCGTTCACGGGAGGCTTCGCAGATCATCCCGGGCTGGCCGTACTCCTTCGTCGCCGTGCTCACCCCGGACCGCACCTCGTGGACACAGGTCCTGGACGCGGTCCGGCTGGGGCCTGCCGATGATGCCGCGGCCGTCACCGCCGACCAGCTGCGGGCCGTAGTCGAGCGACTGATCGCGGCCGGTCAGTGGCAGTGCGGCGACCGGGACATCCTGATCGTGATGGACGCCGGCTACGACGTGATGCGCTTGGCTTGGGTCCTGCGTGACCTGCCCGTCGAACTGGTCGGACGCCTGCGCTCCGGCCGCGCCCTGCGGCTTCCGGCACCCTCCCGCGAGGAGTTCGCCCTGGCCCACCCCCGCGGCGGCCGACCGCCCAAGCACGGCAAGGAGTTCAGCCTTGCCAGGCCGCGGACCTGGGAAGAGCCGTCGGTGGTGACGGTGAACGACACACCCCGCTACGGCAAGGCCGAAGCCCGGGCCTGGGACCGGCTCCACCCCGAACTCCAGCAACGCTCCGCCTGGATCGACCACGACGGCGAACTCCCCATCATCGAGGGCACACTGATTCGGTTGGAAGTGGACCACCTGCCCCGTGACCGCGATGCACCACCGGTCTGGCTGTGGTCCTCGGCCACCGACGCCACCCCGTCCGATGTCGACTTTGCCTGGTCGAGTTACCTGCGCAGATTCGACCTGGAGCACACATTTCGCCTGTTCAAGCAGTCCCTGGGCTGGGCCCGACCGCGGATGCGTGATCCTCACGCGGCGGATCGCTGGACCTGGATTGTCGTCATCGCGCACACCCAGCTCCGTCTCGCCGCCCCACTGACCGCCGACCAGCGCAAGCCCTGGGAAAAGGTCACCCGTCCCGGCACGGTCCTCACACCGACCCGGGTCCGGCGTGGGTTCCGACACCTCCGACCCCACCTCGCCTGCCCGGCCCGCGTGCCCAAACCCAGCCGCCCCGGCCCGGGACGCCCGCCCGGCTCCAAGAACAGGCACCCCGCCACCCACCAGGACGTGGGCAAAACCGTCAAACGCCCCGCGACACTAACCGAACGAAATCAAGCCCGATGTTAAGGATCAAGCCCAGA
>NZ_JBEZNF010000079.1:0-1675 GCF_040653095.1 Streptomyces sp. NPDC048057 | reverse complement strand
CCACCGACATCAACCGCATCACCCGCACCGGCATCACCCCCCTCACCACCACCGAAGGACTCCACCTCTTCGACACCGCACTCCACACCCCACACGCAGTCGCCGTACCCGCACGGCTGGATACCGGGGCGCTACGCGCCCTCGGCGACCTCGACCGCGTGCCGCCGCTCCTCCGCGGCCTGGTGCGAGGGCTGTCTCCCGCTCCAGCGGCGCCCTCTAATGGAAGTGCCGGGCGGACAGACCCGCTGCCCTGGGTCCACGAACTCGCCGAGGCGCCTGAGACAGACCGTCCACGCCTGACGCTCCATCTGATCCGGACCACCATCGCCGAGGTGCTCGGCCATCCGCCGAACCAGCTGGTGCCGACCGACCGCGGCCTGTTGGACCTCGGCCTCGACTCGCTCACCGCCGTCGAACTCCGCAACCGCCTCAGCGCCAAGACCGGGCTGCGCCTGCCCACCACTCTACTCTTCGACCACCCGACGGCCGCCGCGCTCGCCGCCCACCTCCACGCGGAACTGGGCGCCTCGATGCCGGGAGGCGCCGCGACGGCACTGGCCCGGCTCGACGAACTGGAAGACCTCTTCGACCGAGCGCCACTGGACGAAGAAGCTCTCGGCCGCGTCACCGCTCGGCTGGCCTCCGTTCTGTCCCGGATCGCCCCAGGCCAGAACGGCAGCGCTAGGGCCGCGACAGGCATCCAGGTGGAGGAAGCCTCCGACGACGAGCTCTTCGACCTCATCGACGGACACGTAGCACCCGAATGAGGGCACCGTCCCGTCCGCCCTCCATCTCCACCCCGGTGCCACACCCTGCGCGCCACACCGACCATCCACGCGGCCGTGGCCAGCGCCCGACCGCCCACCTGCCCCCACCCCACCTCATGACACTGGGTGCCGCACAACGAGGAGAGTTGACCTCCCATGACCAGCGACACGAACCAGGCGAGCGGGCCGACCGAGTCCAGTGGGACCACCGAAGCCAGGCTCCGCGACTACCTCAAGCGCGTGACCAATGACCTGCTCCAGACCAAGGAGCAGCTGTCCGAGGTCCAGGCCGAGCGCCATGAGCCGATCGCGATCGTCGGCATGGCCTGCCGCTATCCGGGCGGGGTGCGCTCCCCGGAGGACCTGTGGCAGATCGTCGAATCCGGCACGGACGCCATCTCACCCTTCCCCGACAACCGGGGCTGGGACCTCGCGGAGCTGTACGACCCGGACCCGGAACGCACCGGGAAGAGCTATGCCCGCGAGGGTGGGTTCGTGCACGACGCGGACGAGTTCGACCCGGCGTTCTTCGGAATCAGCCCGCGCGAGGCGCTGGCGGTGGACCCGCAGCAGCGGCTGCTGCTGGAGACGGCATGGGAAACCTTCGAGCGGGCCGGTATCGACCCGTCGTCACTGCACGGCTCACGCACCGGTGTCTTCGCCGGCGTGATGTACAGCGACTACGGGGGCCGCATCCAGAAGGCACCTGACGGGCTTGAGGGGTACATCGGCACAGGCAGCGCGGGTTCAGTCGCCTCGGGCCGTCTCTCCTACACCTTCGGTCTGGAGGGGCCTGCGGTCACGGTGGACACGGCCTGCTCGTCCTCGCTGGTCGCACTGCACCTGGCGATACGGTCACTGCGCAGCGGCGAATGCGACCTCGCACTCGCGGGCGGAGTGACAGTCAT
>NZ_JBEZNF010000078.1:0-1843 GCF_040653095.1 Streptomyces sp. NPDC048057 | reverse complement strand
CACTCCTACTCCTTCGACGTCTCCGTCTGGGAGATCTCCGGCGCCCTGCTCCACGGCGGCAAGCTCGTCATCGCCTCCCACCACACCAGCCGATCCCCGGCCGAGCTGCTGCGCCTTCTCGTGGAGCAGAAGGTCACCGTTCTCAACCAGACGCCGTCCGCCTTCTACCAGCTCATCCAGGCCAACGACGACGACCCGGCCACGGCCCGGCGCCTCGCCCTGCGCACCGTCATCCTCGCCGGCGAAGCACTCGACCCCACCCGACTGAACCAGTGGTACCAGCAGCACCCCGACACCACACCCGTCATCGCCGACATGTACGGGCCCACCGAGACCACCGTCTACGTCACCCACCACTCCCACACCACCGCCACCATCGCCTCTCCCACCAGCACCATCGGGCGCGCGCTCCCCAACGCCCACCTCTACGTCCTCGATGCGCAGCTGCGTCTGGCCCCGCCCGGTGTCGCGGGTGAGCTGTACGTTTCCGGCGCGGGCCTGGCGCGTGGCTATCTGAACCGGCCGGGGCTCTCCGCCGAACGCTTCGTCCCCGACCCGTACGGGCCGGCCGGTGCCCGCATGTACCGGACCGGGGACCTGGCCCGTCGGGACGCCGACGGCACTTTCCAGTACCTGGGCCGCACGGACCACCAGGTCAAGATCCGCGGCTTCCGCATCGAACTCGGCGAAATCGAAGCAGCGCTGGTGCGACACCCCGACGTGGCCCATGCCGCCGTGCACACCCACACCGACGCCTCCGGCACCCCCCAGCTCGCCACCTACCTCGTCCCGGCGGCGGGGTGCACACCCACTGCGGCTGACCTGCGGGAACACCTCAGCGCGACGCTTCCCGACCACATGGTCCCGGCCGCCTTCGTCACCCTCGCCGAACTACCCCTCAACACCAGCGGCAAGCTCGACCGCAATGCCCTCCCCGCCCCCGACTTCACCACCCAGACGACCGACCGCGCTCCGCGGACTGCCCAGGAGAAGGCCCTCACGGAGCTGTTCGCGGAGGTGCTGGGCCTGCCGCGGATCGGGATCGACGACGACTTCTTCGTACTCGGCGGGCACTCCCTCCTCGCCACCCGACTCACCAGCCGCATCCGCGCCACCCTCGACATCGAGATCCCCGTACGGGCCCTCTTCGACAGCCCCACCGTCGCCGGGCTGGCACGTCACCTCGACAGCAGCGCGAAGCGCCGCCCGGCCCTTCGACCGGCGAACCGGCCGGAGCGGATCCCGCTCTCCTTCGCCCAGCGGCGCCTGTGGTTCCTCAACCAGCTCGAAGGCCCGAACCCGACCTACAACCTCCCCTTCGTCATCCACCTCACCGGCACCCTCGACGTTCAGGCGCTCGGTCGTGCGCTCGCCGACGTGGTGGAGCGGCACGAGAGCCTGCGGACCACGTTCCCCGACGTCTCGGGAACCCCGTACCAGCACATCCTCACCCCCGAGGACGCCGCACCCGCCCTCCCCCTTCACCGCACCACCCCGGAAGGGCTCTCCGAGGAGCTGAAGAAGGTCATTCGACAGGGATTCGACCTGGCGAATGAGCTGCCGCTGCGCGCACGTCTCTTCACCACCGGACCCGACGAGCACTCCCTGGCGCTCGTCTTCCACCACATCGCCGCCGACGGCGAATCGGCCGGGCCTTTGGTGAACGATCTCTTCCAAGCTTATGAAGCCCGTTGTCTGGCACCGGACGAGCGACCTGCCGGGCTCGCTCCGCTTCCCGTGCAATACGCCGATTACACGTTGTGGCAGCAGGAACTGCTGGGCGACGAGAACGACGAGAACTCCCTCGCAGCACAACAACTCGCCTACTGGAAAGAAACACTCA
>NZ_JBEZNF010000077.1:0-2138 GCF_040653095.1 Streptomyces sp. NPDC048057 | reverse complement strand
GGAGTCCTCGCCGCCCACGGCGCAGGTCCCGAGACCTTCGTCGCCGTCGCCCTCCCGCGCTCGGCCGAACTCGTCGTGGCGCTGCTGGCCGTACTCAAGTCCGGCGCCGCATACGTGCCAGTGGACCCGGACTACCCGGCGGACCGCATCGCGTTCATGCTCTCCGACACCAACCCGGTCCTCGTCCTCACCGACCAGCCCACCACACAAGACCGCGCCCTCTCCCTCACCGACCTCGAAACAGCCGCCGCCACCACGGCTCCCATCTCAGGCGTCCAGCTCACGCCGGGGAACGCCGCCTACGTCATCTACACATCCGGCTCAACCGGACGCCCGAAGGGTGTCGTGGTTCCACACGGCAACGTGGTCCGCTTGTTCTCGTCCACGGAGCAGTGGTTCGGGTTCGACCACACTGATGTGTGGACGCTGTTCCACTCGTACGCCTTCGACTTCTCCGTCTGGGAGTTGTGGGGTGCGCTGTTGGCTGGCGGACGACTGGTTGTCGTTCCGCGTGAGGTGAGCCGTTCACCGCGCGACTTCGTGAGTCTCCTGGCTCGTGAGCAGGTCACCGTCCTCAACCAGACGCCGTCCGCCTTCTATCAGTTGGTGCGGGCTGACGCCGAGGTCTCCGACGAGTTGTCGTTGCGGTACGTCGTCTTCGGCGGCGAAGCACTCGAACTACGGCGGCTCACGGACTGGTATGCGCGGCACGCGGACGATGCACCGCGGCTGGTGAACATGTACGGCATCACCGAAACCACGGTCCACGTCACCTACCGCACCCTCGACCGCAATGTGGTGGAGGAGGCCACCGGCAGCCTGATTGGCGAACCCATCCCCGACCTGCGTACCTACGTCCTCGACAACCACCTCAAGCTCGTGCCCACCAACGTCGCCGGCGAACTGTACGTAGCCGGTGCCGGACTGGCGCGCGGCTACCTCGGGCGGCCTGACCTGTCCTCCCAGCGCTTCGTGGCCGACCCCTACGGCACCGCCGGATCACGCATGTACCGCACCGGAGACGTCGTACGACGCAACCACGACGGGGAACTCGAATACGTCGGACGCTCCGACAGCCAGGTCAAGATCCGCGGCTTCCGCATCGAACTCGGCGAAATCGAAAACGCCCTAGAAGCGCACGGCGACATCGCCCAGGCCGCCGTCACCGTCCGCGAAGACACCCCCGGCGACAAACGCCTCATCGGCTACGTCATCCCCACCGAGCGAGCCCAGGTCGATGCCGCCGCACTGCGCACGTACATCGGCACACGACTCCCGGAGTACATGGTCCCCTCGGCTCTCGTCGTGCTCGACGCGCTGCCGCTGACCGTCAACGGCAAACTCGACACCAAGGCCCTGCCGGCTCCCGACTACGCCACCACCACCGAAGGCCGCGCACCCCGCACCCACGTCGAACGCGAACTCGCCACGGCCTTCGCCGACGTCCTCGACGTACCCGACATCACCATCGACGACAACTTCTTCGACCTGGGTGGGCACTCGCTGCTGGCCACGCGTCTCGTGGCTCGTGTGCGTGCCGCCCTCGGGGTGGAGCTGTCGGTGCGTGCGCTGTTCGAGGCGCCGACCGTCGCCGGACTCGCCGAGCGCTGCGGTGACGCCACGGCCGGGACGCAGGAGGCCCTGGTGCCGATGGAGCGCCCGGAGGCGGTCCCGCTGTCCTTCGCGCAGCGCCGGCTGTGGTTCCTCAACCGGCTGGAAGGCCCCAGCGCCACCTACAATCTCCCCCTCGCCGTCCGCCTCCACGGCACCCTCGACCACACCGCCCTCCACGACGCCATCAACGACGTCGTCACCCGGCACGAGAGCCTGCGCACCGTCTTCCCCGAGGTGGACGGTCTGCCCCGACAGCACGTACTCGACGCCGGACGGGTCACCGTCGACTTCGACGTCGTCGACGTCGCAGCGGACGATCTGCGACAGGCCGTCGAGGACGAGGCCGGCCGGCCGTTCGACCTGACCGTGCCCGACGGACCGGCGGCGGACGTTCAGCTTCCGTTCCGTGCGCGCGTCCTGGTGGCCGGTGCCGATGACGCGGTGCTGCTGCTGGTGCTGCACCACATCGTCGGCGACGGGTGGTCGCTCACCCCGCTGGCCAACGACCTGGCAACGGCCTACAC
>NZ_JBEZNF010000076.1:0-2331 GCF_040653095.1 Streptomyces sp. NPDC048057 | reverse complement strand
CCGAAGCACGGCCCTGGTCCCCGGAAGGACAGCCCCGGCGAGCCGGTGTCTCCTCGTTCGGTATCAGCGGCACCAACGCCCACATCATCCTCGAAGAATTCCCTGACACCGATACGACCGGGTCCTCGCTGCCCGACATGCCCGCCCTCTGGCCGCTGTCGGGTTCGACTGACACGGCATTGCGCGCCGGGGCCGGACGTCTGCTGGAACATCTCACCGAGCATCCCGGACTCGCCGCGGCCGAGGTGGGGCACTCCCTGGCGGTCGGGCGTACGGCATTCTCGAAGCGGGCCGTCGTACTGCCAGGTACCCGCGAGGAGCAGTTGGAGAGCCTCGCTGCGCTGGCAACCGGTGGCCCGGCCCCGCGCGTGGTGCGGGGCACCGCGGCGGAGCGGCTGACCACCGCGTATCTCTTCACAGGTCAGGGAAGCCAGTGGGCCGGCATGGGCCATGATCTGTACTCCTCTCACACAGTCTTCGCACATTCTCTCGACGAGATCTGCGAGGCGTTCGACGAGGTGCTGCCGCGTCGGCTGCAGAAGGTTCTGTTCGCCGAACCAGGCAGCCCAGAGGCGGAGTTGCTAGACCGAACCGAGTACGCGCAGCCCGCGCTGTTCGCCGTCGAAACCGCGCTCTTCCGTCTCCTCGGCGAGCTGATGCCCGAACCAGACTGGGTCGCCGGGCACTCCCTCGGCGGCCTGACGGCGGCGCATGCCTCCGGAGTCCTGTCCTTGGCAGATGCTTGTGCGCTGGTCGCCGCGCGCGGCCGGCTGATGCAGGCACAGCCGAGTGACGGTGCGATGGTCGCCTGCGAAGCCTCGGAAGAGGAAATGACCGAGGCGGTTTCGCACTATCCGGGCCTGGTCGATGTCGCGGCGGTCAACGGCCCGTCCGCCACGGTCGTTTCGGGCGACGCGGCAGCGGTGGCCGAGGTCGTCAGGACGTTCTCGGAGCGTGGCCGCAGGGTCAAGGCCCTGCGGGTGAGCCATGCCTTCCACTCTCCCGACATGGGCGGCGCGCTGGTCCCGTACCGTAAAGTGGTGTCGGCGCTCGCCTTCCATCCGCCCCGCATCCCGATCGTCTCGGAAGTCACCGGCGTTCCGCTCACGATCGCCGAACTCCGGGACCCAGACCACTGGGTCCGTCAGCTCCGTTCCACGGTCCGTTTCGGCGACGTGATCTCCACACTGCGCTCCGCCAACGTGGCCGCCTTTGTCGAGGTCGGCCCGGACGCACTTCTCGCGCCGATGATCGCGTCCTGCCTGCCGTCCTCATGGCCTGTCGTAGTGCCCACACTGGTACGCGGTCAAGCAGCGGGGTCCGCCCTGTCCGCAGCGCTGGCACGGCTGCACTGCGCCGGCGGCCCGATCAACTGGGACGCCTGGTACGGCCGCCCAGCCGGGCCGCGTGCGGAACTGCCGACCTATCCCTTCGAGCGGCAGCACTACTGGTGGCCCGTTGGCACGATCGCGACCACGGGCGCGGCCGGGAGCCCGATCCCCGCGGCCCTCGACCAGTCCGACGCAACCACTCCCTCTCGTCCCGAGGTGGACGCCGGGGACAGCCTGCTGGATCTCGTCCGCATCCATGCTGCCCACGTCCTCGGGCACCCTTCCCCCGATGCGATCGCGGCCGAGGAACACTTTCTCGACATCGGGTTCTCGTCGTTCACAGCGCTGGAGGTACGCAACCGGCTGTGTGAGTCCACTGGCCTCGAACTGCCCCCCAGCTTGCTCTTCGATTACCCAACGCCGATATCCGTGGCCGAGTTCCTTGAACAGCAGTCCGTCGCCTGATAGAGGACCGTTGAGCAGTACCTGCTCTGTCTGCTCGACCCTTGTACGACGAGCCAACGCGACACATCGCCGGAACCAGTCGCGGAGAGCGGCCGGTGAGCCGCCGGCCCCATCGGTAACCGGCCCACCGGCCCGTCTCATTCAGGCTGCTCCCGGTTGAGTCGCGTCGGCGCTCGCCGGCCTTCAGCGACTCGCCAATGCGCGCTTACTTACTGCCTGGGCAAAGTGAACCGCAGCCGCAGCGCACTGCCCATCAGGCAGTATTCCGCGAGCCCGGGCGCCCCGAAGGGGTTGGGCAATGGCGTGATGCGGCGACGGGCACCGTCCAACACGTGCGAGACATACACGATGATGTACGTCTCGTCGAGCTTGAGGGTTCGTGCGCGCTCAACCTCGGAATCATCCAGCTGGCTTCGATCACTTCTTGCGACAGCGTTTGTTATTGATCCGAAACGCTTTGGGTTCGGGTTCGTTGACAGCATGTGAGTGATCTGGTGGGGGATGCGCGGACGTGGTCGCCGGACGTGCAGGAGGC
>NZ_JBEZNF010000075.1:0-2432 GCF_040653095.1 Streptomyces sp. NPDC048057 | reverse complement strand
GTCCTGCGCCACGAAGCGCTCTGACGTATCCCCGGTAAAGCCGGGAGGAACTCGGAGGTGTGTTCCTGGGTCCGATGACTTACTGCGCCCCGAAAGGCGGCGTGGGACCGTAGCATGTCAGGAAACCAGCGGCCGGGTTCAGACGTATGGGACGGCGCGCTGGGGGACCCGCGTGATATGGCGAAAGCTGAATTGCCTGAACCCCAATCTCCAGACGATGCAATGGCGATCATCCGTCGGAAAGACGTCTGAAACCGACGCCGCGCCCGGCATCATTCTACGGCATGGCTTGATGCAACCTTCGGGGACGCGGACGATACCCAAAGAGGGTATTCAAGGAGATGAGTGGGGCGCCTGTCTCACGCTATTACGTACGCCAGAGACGAACGTGGGATCACCTAAGGGATGCGAATCCTATGGTGACAGAGTGCCCGTAGTAGTCGCAGGAGTAACGACCTGCCAAGGAGGACGGGAAGGCCGTCCACAGGGCCAAGGGGCACAGATGGTCCGGACACCGACGACCGAAAGGTACGCGAAATGCAGAACGCCGAGACGGTGTTAGGTGTCCTCCGTGAGCGCGGCATAAAGGGACTGCCGTGTGACGAGCTGTATCGGCAGCTCTTCAACAAGGAGTTGTATCTGGTGGCCTATGGGAACATCTACGCCAATCAGGGCGCGATGACTCCCGGGGCCACGCAGGAAACCGTGGATGGCATGTCCGTGGAGAAGATCGAGCGTATCATCGATGCGATGCGCCATGAGCGCTATCGATTCTCTCCCGTACGGCGGACCTACATTCCGAAGAAGAACGGTACTGGGAAGCGCCGCCCGCTCGGGCTGCCAACCTGGTCGGACAAGCTCGTCGGCGAAGTCGTGCGCCTCTTACTTGAGGCGTATTACGATCCGACGTTTTCCGACCACTCCCATGGATTTCGGGCCGGTCGGGGCTGCCACACCGCCTTGCGCGAGGTGGAAGCCTGCTGGAAAGGGACGGTCTGGCTTGTCGAGGGAGACATCGCTGACTGCTTCGGTTCACTCGACCATGAAATTATGATGGCGATCCTGGCTGAAAAGATCAGAGATAATCGATTCCTGCGGCTCATACGCAACATGTTGAAGGCCGGATACCTGGAGGACTGGTCATGGAACGCGACCCTCAGCGGTGCTCCGCAAGGGGGCGTTGTCTCCCCAGTCCTGTCCTCTATCTACCTGCACAAACTTGACGAGTTTGTCGAGACAGTACTGATCCCTGAATACACCCGAGGAACCAGGCGTAAGGCGTATATGCCATATCGGCGTGTACAGAAGGCCATGATCCTAGCGCGCAATGAAGGCGACCGTGAAAAGTTGCGGTCGCTGCGCAAGGAAATCCGACACCTTCCCTCTGCGGATCCGCGCGATCCAGGATATAGAAGGCTGAAGTATGTCCGCTACGCTGACGATCACCTCCTCGGGTTCACCGGACCCAGGGCTGAAGCCGAGAAAATAAAACAGCGCCTGACCGAGTTCCTGCGCGACGAACTCAAGCTGGAGCTCTCCCAGGAAAAGACGCTGATCACGCACGCCCGTACCAAAGCGGCGCGCTTTCTCGGCTACGAGATCATTACCTTGCATGCCAACAACAAGATGACCGGCGGACACCGAAAAACCAACGGGAAAATCGCGTTGCGGCTACCGAGGGACGTGGTCAGAGCCTACGTATCTCCGTACTACAGGCGGGGGAAACCCGCGAGTCAGGCCAACCTGGTGAACTGCGATGACAGCGTCATCATCGCCACCTATGGCCAGAAGTACCGAGGCGTCGTCCAGTACTATCTGCTAGCCAACGATGTCTGGAGAATGGAAAGACTCAGATGGGTCATGGAAGTATCCATGCTCCGGACGTTAGCGGCAAAGCATCAGTCCACCGTGGGAAGGATGGCGCGCCGTTACAAGGCTAAAATCCTCACACCACACGGGCTGCGCACATGCTTTGAAGCTAGAATCGAACGGGCCGGCAGAAAGCCGCTGATTGCACGGTTCGGTGGCATTCCCTTGCGGCGGAAAAAGAGTGCGGTCATCGCTGACCGAATTCCGGCCCCGCTGCGCTACCAAAAGAAGGAATTGGTCACCCGCCTCCAGCGGGGCGAGTGCGAGATCTGTGCAAAAAGTGGAAAGGTGGAAGTTCACCATGTCCGGAAACTGGCCGATCTCGGCGCACCTGGGTCCCGCCAGTTCACTTGGGCGGCAGTAATGATGGAAAAGCGGCGCAAAACCCTGGTGGTATGCTCCGCCTGTCACAACCAAATCCACAGTGAACCGACGCCGCCGCTCTCACGGCGTAAACCATCGGAGAGCTACGTGCTGGGAAACTAGCCCGCGTGGTTCGGAGGGGGGCCGCAAGGAAAAGGACCTGCACACGGCAGGAACCTCGCCAGGCGGCCTACCCTGTG
>NZ_JBEZNF010000074.1:0-1418 GCF_040653095.1 Streptomyces sp. NPDC048057 | reverse complement strand
GCACGCTGTTGGGTGTCTGAGGGCACGGGCGAAAGTCTGTTGTCTTCGGTTGCCGACCCCAGTGAACTCGTCCTGTAGAGGGCGGGGTGGTGGGTGGTTGGTCGTTGTTTGAGAACTACAC
The DNA here is from genome assembly GCF_040653095.1 of Streptomyces sp. NPDC048057. Lineage (NCBI taxonomy): Bacteria > Bacillati > Actinomycetota > Actinomycetes > Kitasatosporales > Streptomycetaceae > Streptomyces > Streptomyces sp. NPDC048057. Next base: position 1,297 of record NZ_JBEZNF010000074.1, on the reverse strand, counting down.
AGTGGACGCGAGCATCTGTGGCCAAGTTTTTAAGGGCGCACGGTGGATGCCTTGGCACCAGGAACCGATGAAGGACGTGGGAGGCCGCGATAGTCCCCGGGGAGTCGTCAACCAGGCTTTGATCCGGGGGTTTCCGAATGGGGAAACCCGGCAGTCGTCATGGGCTGTCACCTACTGCTGAACACATAGGCAGTGTGGAGGGAACGAGGGGAAGTGAAACATCTCAGTACCCTCAGGAAGAGAAAACAACCGTGATTCCGGGAGTAGTGGTGAGCGAAACCGGATGAGGCCAAACCGTTTACGTGTGATACCCGGCAGGGGTTGCGTGGGCGGGGTTGTGGGAATGAACTTCAGTCGTCTGCCGGCGGCTGGGCGAGTTAGAAACCATCATGATAGGCGAAGGGCATGCGAAAGGCCCGGCGTAGAGGGTAAGACCCCCGTAGCTGAAATTGTGGTGGCTTGCTTGTTCATCTCCCAAGTAGCACGGGGCCCGAGAAATCCCGTGTGAATCTGGCGGGACCACCCGTTAAGCCTAAATATTCCCTGGTGACCGATAGCGGATAGTACCGTGAGGGAATGGTGAAAAGTACCGCGGGAGCGGAGTGAAATAGTACCTGAAACCGTGTGCCTACAAGCCGTGGGAGCGTCGGGATCACAAGCTTGCTTGTGGTTCTCGTGACTGCGTGCCTTTTGAAGAATGAGCCTGCGAGTTTGCGGTGTGTTGCGAGGTTAACCCGTGTGGGGGAGCCGTAGCGAAAGCGAGTCCGAATAGGGCGTTTCAGTAGCACGCTCAAGACCCGAAGCGGAGTGATCTAGCCATGGGCAGGTTGAAGCGGCTGTAAGAGGTCGTGGAGGACCGAACCCACCAGGGTTGAAAACCTGGGGGATGACCTGTGGTTAGGGGTGAAAGGCCAATCAAACTCCGTGATAGCTGGTTCTCCCCGAAATGCATTTAGGTGCAGCGTCACGTGTTTCTTGCCGGAGGTAGAGCACTGGATAGGCGATGGGCCCTACCGGGTTACTGACCTTAGCCAAACTCCGAATGCCGGTAAGTGAGAGCGTGGCAGTGAGACTGTGGGGGATAAGCTCCATGGTCGAGAGGGAAACAGCCCAGAGCATCGACTAAGGCCCCTAAGCGTGCGCTAAGTGGGAAAGGATGTGGAGTCGCAGAGACAACCAGGAGGTTGGCTTAGAAGCAGCCACCCTTGAAAGAGTGCGTAATAGCTCACTGGTCAAGTGATTCCGCGCCGACAATGTAGCGGGGCTCAAGCGTACCGCCGAAGTCGTGTCAATCCAA
>NZ_JBEZNF010000073.1:0-2947 GCF_040653095.1 Streptomyces sp. NPDC048057 | reverse complement strand
CCGAAGCACGGCCCTGGTCCCCGGAAGGACAGCCCCGGCGAGCCGGTGTCTCCTCGTTCGGTATCAGCGGCACCAACGCCCACATCATCCTCGAACAGCCGAGGCCTGAACCGGCCATGCCGGACGACGTCACACAGCCCGTCACGGCGGAACCCTCTCCCTCCGTATGGCTGCTGTCGGGCCACACCCCACAGGCCCTGCGGGCACGGGCGGAACAGTTGCACGGCCACGTGGAGGCTGCCCCGGAGACGGAGTTGGCCTCGGTGGCTCGTGTCCTGGCCACCGGGCGGAGCGCACTGGAGCACCGGGCGTCGTTCACGGCTGCCGACCGCCAGGAGGCGCTGGCCGCCCTGACCTCTCTCGCCTCGGGCGCCCCCGCGCCCGGCACCGTCACCGGGGAAGCGGTCGGGCCGACCCGTACGGCGTTCTTGTTCACCGGGCAGGGCAGCCAACGCCCCCAAATGGGCGCTCAACTCCACGCCACCCAACCAGCCTTCGCCACCGCCTTCGACGAAGCATGCGCAGCCCTCGACCCCCACCTCGACCAACCCCTACGCGACCTCATCCTCGCCGCACCCAACACCAAAGAAGCCACACTCCTCAACCAAACCCAATACACCCAACCCGCCCTCTTCGCCCACGAAACCGCCCTCTTCCGACTGCTGGAGCATTGGGGCATACGGCCCGAAGCGCTGCTCGGGCACTCGATCGGATCGCTGACGGCCGTCCACACGGCAGGAGTGCTCTCCCTGGAGGACGCCGCCACCCTGGTGGCGACGCGTGCCCGGCTGATGCAGGAGCTACCGTCGGGCGGCGCCATGGCAGCCCTGTCGATCGGTGAGGAAGAGGCGTCCGCGCTGCTGGAGGGATTCGAAGACCGCGCGGCCGTCGCCGCGCTCAACGGGCCACGTTCCACGGTGGTCTCGGGTGCCGGGGACGCCGTGCTGGAGCTAATGAGGAAGGCGGCGGCACGCGGCGCCAAGACGCGGCAACTGCCGGTGAGTCACGCCTTCCACTCTCCGCTGATGGAGCCCGTGCTCGACCGCTTCCGCGAGGTTGTCGCGGAGCTCTCCTTCTCCGCGCCGCAGATCCCCGTCGTATCCGACCTCACCGGCCGCATGGCCACCGCCGATGAGCTCTCTTCCGCCGACTACTGGGTTCGGCACGCGAGGGAGACGGTACGTTTCGCGGACGGCATGCGCACCCTGCACGAAACCGGTATCGGGGTCTGCCTGGAAATCGGACCCGACGCTGTCCTGTCCGTGATGGCGGCCGATTCAGCAGAGGGCATGGTCTCGCTGTCCACCCAGCACCGCGGTCGGGAAGAGACTCGGACGCTTGCCTCGGCTGTCGGCGCGCTGCACGCCGCTGGCGGGTCGGTGGACTGGACAGCGCACTTCGGGGACCGGGGCACCAGTCGGGTCACGCTTCCCGCCTATCCCTTCCAGCGTGAGCGCTACTGGCTGGACATCCCGACAACCGGCACGGGGGACGTGCACGCGGCCGGTCTGGAGGCGGCGGACCACCCGCTGCTGGGCGCCGCGGTGGAGCTGGCCGACGACGCGGGCACCGTCTTCACCGGCCGCGTCTCCGTGGACACACATCCCTGGCTGGCGGATCACGCGGTACTCGGCTCGCTCGTCCTCCCTGGTACGGCGCTGCTCGAACTCGCGCTGCACGCTGCCCGAAAGGTGGGCTGCGACACGGTAGAGGAACTGACTCTGCAAGCTCCACTGCCCGTACCCGGATCCGGAGCTGTCCAGCTCCAACTCACGGTGGGACCGACGAACGACGAGGGCCGCAGGACACTGGTGGTGCACTCCCGAAAGGACGGCGGGACAGGGACGTGGACGGCCCACGCCTCGGGTGTACTCGCCACACAGGCTCCGTCTTCCGTCGAGGCAGTGGAACCCTGGCCGCCGCAGGGAGCGCAGGAGGTCGATACCTCCTCGGCGTACGAGGAACTGGCGTCACTGGGCTACGTGTACGGGCCGACGTTCCAAGGGCTGCGAGCCGCCTGGAGCCGAGGCGAGGAGCAGTTCGCCGAACTCGTGCTGCCCGACGCCGCCCGGGAAACGCCGGGCAACGGCTCCGGGAGCCCGAACGAGAGCGCACCGCACGGCTTCTGCGTCCACCCCGCGTTGCTGGATGCCGCGCTCCACCCGCTGGCGCTGGCGGGCGCCGACGACTCCGACGGCCTCCGGTTGCCGTTCTCCTGGAGCGGAGTCCGGTTGTACGCGACCGGCGCGAGGGCTGTACGGCTTCGGTTGACACCTGCCGGTCCAGGGCGCACCGCTCTACTGCTCACCGACGAAGACGGGGCACCAGTGCTCTCCGCGGATTCCATAGCGGTACGTGAGGCCGACTCCGGCTGGCTCACGGCGGCCCGCCGTACTGGGGACGCGCTCCACCAGCTCCACTGGGTAGCGGCACCGTCCGTGAGCACGTCCACTGTGCCCTTCACTCTCCTGAAGTCCGACGACGAGGCGGACGAGCTCATCCAGGCAGTGGAGGACGGCGGCGAGATACCGCGGTATGTACTGCTCACGGCGAACGACCCGGCAACGGACTCCCCGCACGCGGCGACCGCGCGCACCCTTGCGGTGCTGCGACGCTGGCTCGGCGAGGAGCGCCTGGCCACCAGCCAGCTGGCCATCGTGACCTACCGTGCGACCGCGGTCCGCAACGGCGAGCCAATCCTGTCACTGGGGCAGTCCGCGCTGTGGGGTTTGGTGCGTTCGGCGCAGAGTGAACACCCAGGCCGGTTCATACTCATCGACACCGACAACACCACCACATCCCACACCGCACTCACCACCGCACTCACCACCAACGAACCCCAACTCGCCCTTCGCAACGGCCACATACTCCTCCCCCGACTCACACCAGCAAACACCCAAGAAACCCCCACCAACCCCACCACCCTCAACCCCAACGGCACCGTACT
>NZ_JBEZNF010000072.1:0-3104 GCF_040653095.1 Streptomyces sp. NPDC048057 | reverse complement strand
GGGACGACACTCGGCGATCCGATCGAGGCCCAAGCGCTCCTCGCCACCTACGGACAAAACCGACCCACCGAACAACCCCTGTACCTCGGGTCGTTAAAGTCCAACATCGGACACACCCAAGCAGCCGCCGGCGTCGGCGGCATCATCAAAATGATCATGGCCATGCACCACGGCCACCTCCCCCGCACCCTCCACCTCGACGCACCCACCCCCCACGTCGACTGGGAAAGCGGCGCGGTAAAGCTGCTGGACGAGGCCCGCACATGGACACGGAACGGGCACCCACGCCGCGCAGCCGTCTCCTCCTTCGGCATCAGCGGCACCAACGCCCACATCATCCTCGAAGAAGCCCCCACCCAACCAGAACCCACCACCAAGAACGCGACAACAGGCACAGTCGCGCCCACAGCCGCAGAGCCGCACCCGGCCCTCACACCATGGCCGCTGTCCGGCCATACCGAACAGGCGCTACGCGACCAAGCCCGGCGGCTCAACACGTTCATCAATGAGCATCCCGATGCCCCACCGGCTGCCGTCGGCCACGCGTTGGGCACTGGACGAGCCGCACTCAGCCATCGCGCGGTGGTCCTCGCCGCCGACCGTGATGTGGCGTTGCGCGCGCTCACGGCCGTCGCAGAGGGGCGCGAGGACCCGGCCGCGGTGTGCGGCAGCGCCGAGGGCAGAGGAGCGATGGCGTTCTTGTTCACCGGGCAGGGCAGCCAACGCCCCCAAATGGGCGCTCAACTCCACGCCACCCAACCAGCCTTCGCCACCGCCTTCGACGAAGCATGCGCAGCCCTCGACCCCCACCTCGACCAACCCCTACGCGACCTCATCCTCGCCGCACCCAACACCAAAGAAGCCACACTCCTCAACCAAACCCAATACACCCAACCCGCCCTCTTCGCCCACGAAACCGCCCTCTTCCGATTACTGGAGCACCACGGGGTGACGCCAGACTTCGTGGCGGGGCACTCCGTCGGTGAGCTGACCGCCGCGCACGTGGCAGGGGTACTCACTCTTGAGGACGCGGCTCTCCTGGTCGCGACCCGGGGCCGGCTCATGCAAGCCGCCCGGTGCGGCGGCGCCATGATCGCCGTGGAGGCGGGCGAGGACGAGATGACGCCCAGGCTGACTGACGGTGTTTCCCTCGCCGCCGTCAACACCGCCACGTCGCTGGTGATCTCGGGCGACCCCGAGGCCGCGCACAGCATCGCCCGCTCCTTTGAGGACCAGGGGCGCAGGACCCGGTCACTCAATGTCAGTCACGCCTTCCACTCCCCGCACATGGACTCCGTACTGGAGGAGTTCCATGCCTGCGTCGAGGATCTGAAGTTCCATCCGCCGCGCATCCCCGTCCTCAGCAACGTCACCGGCGCACTCGCCTCTGCCGAGGAGCTCATGGACGCGGCGTACTGGACCCGGCACATCCGTCTCCCCGTCCGCTTCCACGACACCGTGCGCGCGCTCGAAGAGGTCCATGGCGTCAGCACGCTCCTCGAAGTCGGCCCCGATGCCGCGCTCTCAGCCCTCGTCCCTGACATCGTCCCCAGTCTCCGACGGGGCCACGACGAGAGGCTCGGCTTCCTCACCGCGCTCGCCCGGCTCCAGGTCCTGGGTGCACCGGTGGACTGGCGTGTCACCTATCCCGGTACGTACGACCGGGTCGAGCTTCCCTCCTACGCCTTCCAGCACAGCGGCTACTGGCTCGACCCGTACGCTGCCGCGGCTCCCGCCGCCGGGCCGATGCTCGGCGTACCGGTGGAACTCGCCGAGGACGGCGGGCTGCTCTTCTCCGGCACCGTCGGGACGGACACCGTCCCCTGGCTCGCCGACCACACCGTCGGCGGCGTACCGCTGGCACCCGGCAGCTTCCTGGTCGGGCTAGCGCTGAACGCCGGTGCCCACACGGGATGTCTCGTCATCGACGAGCTGACGCTTGAAGCACCGCTGGTGCTGCCCGCGGAGGGTTCGGTGCCGGTCCAGGTCACAGTCGGCGCACCGGCCGAGGATGGGCGCAGGACGCTCGCCGTCCACGCCCGCGGCAGCGGGGATGCGCCCTGGGTCCGGCACGCCGTCGGTGTGCTGGCTCCAGGAAACGCGTCGTCGGTCGCCACCGCGGACACGGTGTGGCCGCCGGACGGCGCGACCCCGGCCGATCCCGAGAGCGTCTACGCGCGGCTCGACGCCCTCGGCTACGGCTACGGTCCGGCCTTCCGCAATCTCAGCGCCGTCTGGCGCGCGGGCGAGACCCTGTTCGCCGAAGTCAAGCTGCCCGACGACGCCACGGTCGCCGACGACCGGTTCGAACTGCACCCGGCGCTGCTGGACGCGGCCCTGCATCTGCTGCCGCTGGAAGGCCGCGGAGAGTCGGTCCGGCTTCCGTTCTCGTGGGCGGGAGTGCGTCTCGATGCCTCTGGTGCGACGGAGTTGCGGGTCCGCCTGGAGCCTCAAGGTCCCGATACGACATCGATCGTCCTGACCGACACGGCCGGTCAACTCGTCGGTTCCGTGGACTCCCTGGTGCTCCGCACACCTCCGGAGGGCGCGCTCGAAGCAGCGAGAGCGACCGGTGGGAACTCCCCTCACCTGCATCAGGTCCGGTGGGTCGCCGCTCCCGAAACGCCCTCACCGGACACCGGGGAAGCGTCATGGTGCGCTTTCGAGGACCTGACTGACGACGCCGAGGTCCCGCCCTTCGCCGTCGCCCGGGTCGAGGCGTCCAGCTCCGCCACCACGGTGGCACGGCACGCTCTGGCGCTGGTGCAGGAGTGGGTCGCGGACGAACGGTACGCCGACACATGCCTGGCCGTGGTGACATCGGGCGCCGTTGCCACCGCGCCCGGGGAGATGGTGCGCGAACCCGCCGCCGCTGCGACCTGGGGTTTGGTGCGTTCGGCGCAGAGTGAACACCCAGGCCGGTTCATACTCATCGACACCGACGACACCACCACATCCCACACCGCACTCACCACCGCACTCACCACCAACGAACCCCAACTCGCCCTCCGCAACGGCCACATACTCCTCCCCCGACTCACACCAGCAAACACCCAAGAAACCCCCACCAACCCCACCACCCTCAACCCCAACGGCACCGTACT
>NZ_JBEZNF010000071.1:0-3483 GCF_040653095.1 Streptomyces sp. NPDC048057 | reverse complement strand
TTGGATGACGTAGACGTCGGGGGTGTCCTGGTCGTCGTACTGGGCGTGGAAGAGCAGGCCCTCCTGCAACGGCGCCAACGGCAACACATCCAGGACCTGCCCCTGCGCCTCGATCTCCGCGATCTCGCCCTGGCTGAGCCGCACCAACGGCACGTCCGACGGCGTGAGTCCACCGCCCTCCGGCGTGCCCGCGTGCTCCACCAGCAGACCCAGCGCCCGGACCCATGCGTCCCCCAGGCCGCGCACCTCCTCCTCGGTGAGGACACCGCCCGGCCACGCACAGCTCATCGTCAGCAGCGGACCGTCCGACGTGTCGCGGGTGACCGCGCTGACCGTGAGCGCGTGCGTCAGCGGCAGGTCGGGGTGGGCGCCCCCGGACAGCGCCTCCGCCTCCGGCGCCGCCACCCAGTCGGCGTCGTCCGGCGCGGGGAAGCGCCCCAGGTAGTTGAACGCGACCTGCGGCTGCGGCAGCCCGGCGAGCCGATCGGCGGTCTCCGGGTTGAGACGGCGCAGCAAGCCGTAACCCACGCCGTGGTCCGGCACGGCCCGTAGCTGCTCCTTGACCCGCTTGAGCACCGCACCGGCGCCCGGCCCGGTCAGCGCGGCGCCACCCGCGTCCAGCCGCTGCGGATGGACGGTGGTGAACCACCCGACGGTACGGGACAGGTCGACCCCGCCGTACCCGCCGTCCCCCTGGGCCGGGGCCATGGCGTCCTGGCGCCCGTGCCCTTCGAGGTCGACCAGCAGCGAGCCGTCGGTGACGGCGCCGCGGTCCCGCTGCCACTGGCCGTGCGCGAGGGCGAGCGCACTCAGCAGGACGTCGTCGACACCGCAGCGGTAGCGGGCCGGGACGTCCGCCAGCAGCGCCCGGGTCTGCTCGGACGGAAGCGTCCACGACGCCGTGGCGACGGTGTCCACGGTGTCCCGCGCGGGATCCAGCGGACGCGCGCCGAGCGGCGCGTCTGGACCCGTCAACTGTGCGGTCCAGTAAGGCAGTTCATCGGCGCGGGTCGGGCTCTTCGCCCGGTCGACGAGGAGGTGCGCCCAGTGCCGGAACGACGTCGCCACCGGTGGCAACTGCGGTTCCGTACCGGACTCGACCGCCCGCCACGCCGCTGCGAGGTCCGCCAGCAGAATGCGCCAGGAGACCCCGTCGACCACGAGGTGGTGCAGCAGGAGCAGCAGTCGACCGGGGGTCGCCGGGCCGGCGTCGAACCAGACGGCCTGCACCATGACGCCGCCGGCGGGGTCCAGCCGCTGCCGGGCCCCGTCCGCCGCGTCCGCGATCGCGGTCCGCAGCCCGTCCGCGTCCGCCGAGCCGGAGAGGGCCGCGGCGCGCAGGACCGTGCGGGCGGGGACGTCGCCCGGCGCGGCCGTGCGCAGCTCACGCCCCGAGGGCGGGCCGACCAGCCGTGACCTGAGCACGTCGTGACGGTCGAGGACGGCTTGGAGCGTCCGGGCGATCGCGTCGTGGGTGGCCCCGCGGGGCGTGCGCACCACGACGGACTGGTGGAAGCCCGCGAAGCCGGGGCCGTCCACGTCGAAGGAGCGCGCCACGGGCGGCAGCGGCACGTCACCGACCCCGTCCAGACCGGCCGGGGCGGGGGCCCCGTCCGCGTCGTCCGCCGCACGGGCGACGGCGGCGAGTTCGGCGATGGACCGCTGCTGGAAGACGTCGCGGGGCGTGATCACCACGCCGGCCTCCCTGGCCCTGCTGACCAGTTGGATCGACACGATGCTGTCGCCGCCGAGTTCGAAGAAGTTGTCGTCGACGCCGACGCGGGGGAGGTTCAGCACCTCGGCGCAGAGCGTCGCGAGAACGCGCTCCTGCGCGGTGCGCGGGGCGCCGTCGGTGACCTGGGCGGTGAAGTCGGGCGCGGGCAGGGCCTGCCGGTCGAGCTTTCCGTTCGCGGTCAGCGGCAGCGCGTCGAGGGTGACGACGGCGGCCGGGACCATGTAGTCGGGCAGCGCCGCCTTGAGCTGCTCGCGCACTGCGGCGGGGTCGAGCGCCGCGCCGTCGACGGGGACGACGTAGGCGACGAGCCGGGTGGCGCCGACGTCGCCGACGTGGGCGTGCGCGGCGGCCCCGGCCACCTGCGGAAGCCGGGTGAGGGCCGTTTCGACCTCGCCGAGTTCGATGCGGAAGCCGCGGATCTTGACCTGGTGGTCGCCGCGGCCGACGAAGTGGAGGACGCCGTCGGCGTCCCGACGGGCGAGGTCGCCGGTGCGGTACATGCGGGTGCCGGCGGGTCCGTAAGGGTCGGCGACGAAGCGTTCGGCGGTCAGCCCCGGCCGGCCCAGGTAGCCGCGGGCCAGGCCGGCGCCGGAGACGTACAACTCGCCGGTGACACCGGGCGGTACGGGGCGCAGCCCGGCGTCGAGGACGTGGATCCGGGTGTTGTCCAGCGGCCTGCCGATCGGCACCGCGGGCCGGTCGCAGCCGTGCGGGGGCACGCGGTGCCGGGTCGCGAAGGTGGTGCTCTCGGTGGGGCCGTAGCCGTCCACGACGACCAGGTCGGGGCAGACCTCGCGGACCCGGGACACCGCCTGGGGGTCGACGACGTCGCCGCCCACCCACAGCTCGCGCAGGGCGGCGAGGGACCGGGGGTCCTCCTGTGCGACGAGGTGGAAGAAGCCGGCGGTGAGCCAGAGGGCCGTGACGTCGTGCTCGCGGGTGAGCCGTTCGATGCCGGCCGCGTCGAGGGCGCCGGGCGGGGCGACGACGACTTCGCCGCCGGACAGCAGCGGGACCCAGATCTCGTAGGTGGCGGCGTCGAAGGAGTGGCGGGAGTGGAAGAGGACCCGCCGGTGGTTGCCGCCCTGCCAGCAGCGGTCGTGCGCCAGCTCGACGACCGAGGAGTGCGGCACCGCGACGCCCTTCGGCCGGCCTGTGGACCCCGAGGTGTACATGACGTACGCGAGGTGGCGGGGGTCGCCGGGCACGGTCAGGGGCTCCGTGGTGTCCGTCTCGCTCGCGAGCGCGTCGAGGGCTCGGCCCACGGTGATGGACAGGACGTCGTCAGGGAGGGGGTTGCTGGTGTGGGGCAGCGGATCGGTCAGGACCGCGCGGGTGCCGGTCTCGGTGAGCAGGGCCTGGATGCGGGACGCGGGGTCGCGGCCGTCGAGCGGCAGATACGCGGCCCCCGCCTTCACCACGGCGAGCAGTGAGACGACCAGGTCGGCGGAGCGTTCCAGCAGCACGCCGACGGTGTCCTGCGGGCGGACCCCGGACGTCGCGAGGACGCGGGCCAGCCGCCCCGAACGCAGATCGAGCTGTCGGTACGTGAGGTGCTCCGCGCCGGCGCGGACGGCCACCGCGTCGGGGGTACGGGCCGCCTGCTCGCCGAAGAGTTGTTGAAGGGTGCGGGACGCCTCGGGAAGGGGATGGTCCGTGGTGTTCCAGTGGGTGAGTTGTTGGTGTTCTTGTGGGGTGAGGGTGTTGATGTGGTTGATGGGTGTGTGGGGGTTTTGGGTGATGGTGTG
>NZ_JBEZNF010000070.1:0-3485 GCF_040653095.1 Streptomyces sp. NPDC048057 | reverse complement strand
GGCACCCCCACCAACTGGAACACCACCCCACCCACCAACCCCAACCCCACCAACCTCCCCACCTACCCCTTCCAACACCACCGCTACTGGCTGGAGGACGCGGCAGCCAGTGGCCGACCGGAGAGCTTCGGCCTACGCGCCACGCAGCACCCGCTGCTCAGCGCCACCACCACGCTCGCCGAGAGCGACACCCTGCTCCTGACCGGCCGGGTCTCCGCCCACAGCCACCCGTGGACCGCCGACCACACGATCAATGGGTGCTCCGTACTCCCCGCCACCGCTTACATGGAACTCGCCCTCCAGGCAGGCTGGTTACTGGGAGACCTCGCAGTCGCCGAGCTCACCCTCGACACGCCTCTCGTGCTTCCGCCGGAGCGCACCGTCGATCTCCAGCTCACGGTCGGCCCCGCGGACGAGGACGACCAGCGTGCGTTCACCGTGCACGCCCGCGCTTCGGAGGACACGCCAGACGACGAGCCCTGGCAGGATTCCTGGACCGGCCACGCCTCCGGGACGCTCGCACCACCGCCCGCCCGCACCCCGAACGCGCTGGCCGCCTGGCCGCCCTCCGGTGCCGAGGCCGTCGATCTCGACCGGTTGCGAGACCGCCTCGCCGAGCTGGGCTACGACCACGGCCTTGCCTTCCAGGGGCTGACGCGGGCATGGCGGCTCGGAGACGAGATCTTCGCCGAGGTGACCGCCGCCGAGGAGACAGCCGCAGAATGCTCTCGGTACGTGCTGCACCCGGCACTGCTAGCCACCGCCCTCCAGCCGCTCCTGGCAGAGGCCGCGTCCCCCACCCAACCGACGCGCTGGCGGGGGATGACGCTGTACGCGGTGGGTACGGACGCGCTCCGCGTCCACGCCACGCGGCACGCCGACGGCTTCTCACTGGCGGTCGCCGACCGCACAGGCTCCCCCGTGGCCTCGGTCGACAGCTTCGCGCTGAGCCCTCTGGCTCCCGAACAGCTCGCTCCGACCGGCGATGCCAGGCCCGACTGGCTCCTCGGCCTGGACTGGACACCACCGGAGTTGGAACCCGACACCGCCGAAGTCAGCCCGCCCAGCGAGTCCTGGGCCTTGATCGGCCCAGACATCACCGGTCTCGAAGAGGCTCTCGGCGGGGAGCGACTGCCTACGCACGCGTCAGCCGAGGCACTCGCCGAGACGCTGAGCGGAGGATCGGAGCCCGTCCCGTCGTACGCGCTCCTGGCCGCCGCAGACTGCGACACGCTCTTCCCTGACCTGTCGGCCTGGACCACAAACGAGGAAACAGCGTCCACCCGGTTGGTGATCGTCACTCGCCACGCAGTGACGGCGGCGCCTGAGGATGCGCAGAACCTCGTATCCGCCCCGGTGTGGGGACTGGTCAGGGCGGCCCAGGCGGAGTACCCCGGGCGCCTCACACTCGTGGACCTGGACGACGAGGCCGCCTCGCTGTGCGCACTGCCCGCCGCACTCGCCACCGGTGAACCTCAACTAGCCGTTCGAGGCGGCGAAATCCTGCTCCCGCGACTGTGCCGTTCGGCCCTCGACGACTTCCCACCGCAGCCGGAATCCACCGCCACGAGGACCGGCACCCTGCTCGTCTCGGGCGAGGGAAGCCTCACGGCCGCCGTCACGGAGCAGCTCGTCACAGCTCTCGGAGCACCACACATCCTGCTGCTCGGCGGTGACGAGGGTCTCGCCACCGCGCTCACCGAGCTCGGTGCGCACGTGCTGACCGCACCGGGTAGCGCCGCGGACCGCGAGGCGGTGGCCGGAGCCCTGGCCCTGCTGTCCACCGAGCACCCGCTGGCGGGAGTGCTCCATGTAGCGGCCGAAACGCCTGAATCGTTGCTCGCGGGGACCACTCCTGAGGAGTTCGGAGAAGCTCTGCGGACGGCCACCGATGCCGCGTGGAACCTCCATGAACTCACTCTCGGCCTAGACGTGCACTCCTTCTCCCTGCTTGCCCCCGATCCGGCCGGCACTCTCGGCGGTGTCGGGCAATCGACCCGGGCTGCCGTCGGCAGCTACCACGATGCGCTGGCCCAGCACCGCCGTGCTCTAACTCTGCCCGCACTCTCCCTCGGCTGGGGCCCTCGGGAGGGAGGCGAGGGCCGCACGCCCAAGGGGCTGACGCGCTTCGGCGCCGCCCAGTGCGGGCCGGTGTTCGCCCTCGCACAGCGGACGGACCGCGCCTGCCTTCTGGCCACCCGCCTCAACCGGAGCGGTCTGCGCTCGCAGGCCGAAGGCGGTCTACTGCCCGCTCCACTGCGCTCTCTTGTCAGCACGGTCCATGCCGCTGCCCACGGAACGGGGCCGGGGAACGGGGCCACCGAGCTCACTGACGCGCTCGCGGGCCGCTCGGAGACCGAACAGCTCCGTGTACTGACGGGGGTGATACGCGATCAGGTGGCGGCCGTACTCGGCCACTCCTCCCAGGACACCGTGGACACCTCGCGTGCCTTCAAGGATCTCGGCTTCGACTCGCTCACCGCTGTCGAACTACGCAACAGACTGTGCACTGCGACCGGACTGAAACTGCCCAGCACCTTGGTCTTCGACCATCCCTCCCCGGGCTCGCTCGCCGCCTTCTTCCGCGCCCGACTCCTCGGCTCGGACGAAACGGTGACGGCCTCCGGCAGCTCAGCGCACAACGACGAGCCAATCGCGATTGTCGCCATGGCCTGCCGCTATCCAGGAGAGATCAACACGCCCGAGGGCCTATGGGAGGTCGTCGCGTCGGAGCGCGACGTCATCTCGCCCTTCCCCACCAATCGCGGCTGGGATTTGGACCGACTCTTCGATCCGGATGCGTCCCGGGCCGGCACCTCGTACGCGCGCGAGGGTGGGTTCGTGCACGACGCGGACGAGTTCGACCCGGCGTTCTTCGGAATCAGCCCGCGCGAAGCCACCAGCATGGACCCGCAGCAGCGGCTGCTCCTGGAGACAGCGTGGGAGTCGCTCGAGCGGGCCGGTATCGACCCGTCGTCACTGCACGGCTCACGCACCGGTGTCTTCACCGGCGTGGTCTATACCGACTACGGCTCACGCGTGAAGCTGCCCGCCGAGATGGAGGGATACCTCGGCATCGGGAGTGCGGGCAGTATCGCCTCCGGCCGAATCTCCTACACTCTCGGTCTGGAGGGGCCTGCGGTCACGGTGGACACGGCCTGCTCGTCCTCGCTGGTCGCACTGCACCTGGCGGTGCGGTCACTGCGCAGCGGCGAGTGCGACCTGGCGCTGGCAGGTGGGGCCACCATCCTGGCCAATCCGGATATTTTCGTCGGCTTCAGCCGACAACGCGGTCTGGCTCGCGACTCCCGGTGCAAGGCGTTCGCGGCGGCTGCCGATGGCACGGCCTTCGGCGAGGGCGTCGGTCTGCTCTTGGTGGAACGCCTCTCGGACGCCCGCCGCAACGGCCACCACATACTCGCCGTCATACGCGGCACCGCCATCAACCAGGACGGCGCCAGCAACGGCCTCACCGCACCCAACGG
>NZ_JBEZNF010000069.1:0-3512 GCF_040653095.1 Streptomyces sp. NPDC048057 | reverse complement strand
TTCCAGAACAGCCACCGCAGGCACCTCGCCACCCGCGGCCAAGTCCTTCACATCGCCCGCACTGACCACCGGCACCCAACCCAGCACCTCACCCCGCGGCGCCGGCACCTCAACCCAGTTCACCTCGAACAGCGAATCCCCCGCGCCCGAAGCCGCCCCCAACTGCTCCGCGGACACCGGCCGGGACACCAACGAATCCAACGTCACGACCAGACCGCCGGTCTCGTCGGCGGCTTGTACGGACAGCGCGTCCGGGCCGCACGGCGCGACGCGTACGCGCAGGGTCTCGGCGCCGGCAGCGTGCAGCACCAGGCCGTTCCACGCGAAGGCGAGGACGGGGCCCCCGGGCTCCTCCGCCGCCGGGTCCGCCGCCGCGCCGAAGGTCCCGGCTTGCAGGGCCGCGTCGAGCAGCGCGGGGTGGATGCCGTACTTGTCGGCATCCTTGCGCTGCTCCTCGGGCAGGGCCACCTCGGCGAACACCTCCTCGCCTCGCCGCCACGCCGCCCGTACGCCCTGGAACGCCGGACCGTAGCCGAAGCCCTGCGCGGCCAGGCCGTCGTAGAAGTCGTCCGCCTCCACCTCGACCCGCTGGGCCCCGGGCGGCGGCCAGGCGGTGAAGTCGTGCTCCGGTCCCTCCCCCGCCGTCGCTGACGGTGCCGTCGCCAGGAGTCCGGTGGCGTGGCGTGTCCACGTGCCGCCGTCGCCCTCGCGCTGGGAGTACACCTCGATGACGCGTGTGCCGTTCTCCCCCGGTGCGTGCAGAGTCAGTTGTACGCGCACGCCGCCGGGCTCGGGAACCACGAGCGGTGCCTCAATCACCAGCTCTTCCAGAACACCGCACCCCACCTCGTCACCGGCCCGCACCGCCAGCTCCACGAGACCCGTACCGGGCAGGAGCGCCACACCGCCGACGGCGTGGTCGGCCAGCCAGGGGTGCGAGCGGAGCGAGAGGCGGGACGTGAAGACCAGCCCGTCGGAGTGCGGCAGCCGCACCATGGCGCCCAGCAGCGGGTGATCCACGGCCGCCTGTCCCAACGCCGCCGCGTCCGTGGCCGATTCGCCCGGAGTGAGCCAGTAGTGCTGGTGGTCGAAGGCGTACGTCGGCAGGGCCGCGCGCACGGACACTGCCGCGGCGGGCAGCACCCCCGCCCAGTCCACGGCCACGCCGCGTACGAACAGCTCCGCCATCGAGGCCAGCAGCCGCCGCAGTCCGCCCTCTTCGCGCCGCAGAGTGCCCGCCACCACCGCTTCGGTGGCGGCGTCCATGCCGTCGACGATCTCGGTGACGGGCTGGACGAGTACGGGGTGGGCGCTGACCTCCACGAACACCCCGTAGCCCTGACCGAGGAGATCGTGGACCGCGGGGCCGAACCGCACCTGACCCCGCAGGTTGCGATACCAGTACCCACCGTCCAATACCCCGGCACCCTCCACCCAACCGCCGGTGACGGTCGAATAGAACGGCACCACCGGAGCCTTCGCGCTGATCCCGGACAGGGCCTCCGCCAAGGCGCCTTGGATGTCCTCCACGTGACGGGAGTGCGACGCGTAGTCCACCGCCACCCGCCGCACCCGAACACCATCCCTGGACAGGGCCTCCAACGCCTCGTCCAACGCTTCGGCGTCGCCGGCGATCACCACCGACGACGGCCCGTTGACGGCCGCGACCTCGACCCGGTCCGCCCAGGGCTCCAGACGAGTGGCCGCCTCCTCCTCGCTCAGGGCGACGGACGCCATGCCCCCACGCCCGGCCAACTCCGAACGGATCGCCTGACTGCGCAACGCCACCACCCGCGCCGCATCCTCCAGCGACAACGCACCCGCCACACACGCCGCAGCGATCTCCCCCTGCGAGTGACCGAGCACCGCATCCGGCCGAACACCCACGGACGACCACACCGCAGCCAACCCCACCATCACCGCAAAACTCGCCGGCTGCACCACATCCACCCGCTCCAACAACCCCAGCTCCACCTCACCCCGCAAAACATCAACCAACGACCAATCCACCCACCGGCCCAGCGCCACCGCGCACTCCCCCACCCGCTCCGCAAACACCGACGAAGAATCCAGCAGCTCACGCCCCATCCCCACCCACTGCGACCCCTGCCCCGGGAAGACCAGCACGAGGTCGCCCGGGACACCGGAGCCGGCGACGCTGCCCGACACGACGTTGGGGCCGCTCTCGCCGCGCGTCAGCGCCCGCAGCCCGGCGAGTGCCTCCTCAGCCGAGTCCGCCACGACCACCGCGCGCTCGTCGAGGAGCGCCCGGCCCGACACCAACGCCCCCGCCACCGCGGCCGTCGAAACCCCACCGGCGGTCTCGACGAACGTCGCGAGCCGCCCCGCCTGCCCGGACAGTGCTCCATGCCCCCGCGCCGACACCACCAGCGGCACCACACCCTCGGGGGCGACTTCCTCCGAGACCGGTTCCTCCGGTGCTTCCTCCAGGATCAGATGCACATTGGTCCCGCTCACGCCGAAAGAGGACACGCCCGCCCGGCGCGGACGGTCCTCGCGCGGCCACGCGCGCCCCTCCGTCAGCAGCTCGACCGCGCCCGCCGACCAGTCCACCTCGGTCGTGGGCTCGTCCACGTGCAGCGTCGGCGGCATGACGCCGTATCGCAGCGCCTGCACCATCTTGATCACGCTGCCCACGCCGGCCGCTGCCTGCGTGTGGCCGATGTTGGACTTCAACGAACCGAGCCACAAGGGCTTCTCGGGGTTCCGATTCCTTCCGTACGTGGCGAGGAGCGCCTGTGCCTCGATCGGGTCGCCGAGGGCCGTGCCGGTGCCGTGGCCCTCCACGACGTCCACGTCCGACGGCGAGAGGCCGGCGTTGGCCAGGGCGCTGCGGATCACGCGCTGCTGTGACGGACCGTTCGGGGCGGTGAGGCCGTTCGACGCGCCGTCCTGGTTGACCGCGCTGGCCCGTAGCACCGCGAGGACCTGGTGGCCGCGCTCGCGGGCCACCGACAGGCGCTCCAGCACGACGACGCCCGCGCCCTCGGCGAGCCCCATGCCGTCGGCGCCGTCCGCGAACGCCTTGCACCGGCCGTCGGTGGCCAGGCCGCGTTGCCGGGAGAACGCCACGAAGTTGCCGGGCGTCGACATCACCATCGCGCCGCCGGCCAGCGCCATCGAGCAGTCTCCGTGCCGCAGCGCCTGCACGGCCAGGTGGATCGCGACCAGGGAGGACGAGCAGGCCGTGTCCACGGTGACCGCGGGACCTTCGAAGCCGAACACGTACGACACCCGGCCCGACGCCACGCTCGGCGTCGCGCCCGTCCCCGCGAAGCCCTCGGACTCGGGAGTCACCACCCCGGCACCGGCCCCGTACCCCTGGCTGGACACGCCGGAGAACACCCCGACGTCCGTGCCCTTCAGCGACAGCGGATCGAGGCCCGCCTGTTCCAACGCCTCCCACGAGGTCTCCAGGAGCAGCCGCTGCTGCGGGTCCATCGCCAGCGCCTCACGCGGCGAGATCCCGAAGAACCCCGCATCGAAAAGCC
>NZ_JBEZNF010000068.1:0-4360 GCF_040653095.1 Streptomyces sp. NPDC048057 | reverse complement strand
ACCTGGTGGGTCCGTGCCAGGTCGACGATCGCCGTGTGGAGTTCTGGCGTGAGTTGTACGGGAACGGAACCACCTTGGTACGACATGACCGCGGGTCGCGGCCGGTCGAACGGCAGCGCCAGCTCCTCCGGCAGCCCGGCCAGAGCCTTCTGCCAGTACCCGACCTGCTGTGCGATCGCGCTCTCGGGGTCGTCCGGGCTGCCGAGTACGTGTTGCTGCCACAGGGTGTAGTCCGCGTACTGGACGGGCAGGGCGTCGAACTCCGGCTCGTGCCCGTTGGCGCGGGCGGTGTAGGCCGTTGCCAGGTCGTTGGCCAGCGGGGTGAGCGACCACCCGTCGCCGACGATGTGGTGCAGCACCAGCAGCAGCACCGCGTCATCGGCGCCCGCCGTGACGAGGGAGGCACGCAGCGGCAGCTCAGCGCCACCGACTCCGTTCCCAGGCACGGTCAGGTCGAACGGTCGGCCGGCCTCGTCCTCGACGGTCCGTCGCAGGTCGTCCGCGTGGACATCGATGACGTCGAGGGCGACCTGACCGGCGTCGAGTACGTGCTGTCGGGGCAGACCGTCCACCTCGGGGAAGACGGTGCGCAGGCTCTCGTGCCGAGCAACGACATCCGCCAGCGCGGCCCGCAGCGCCTCCCGGTCCACCACGCCCGACAACCGCACCGCCAGTGCCAGGTTGTAGGTGGCGCTGGGTCCCTCCAGCCGGTTGAGGAACCACAGCCGGCGCTGCGCGAAGGACAGCGGGACCGCCTCCGGGCGCTCCATCGGCACCAGGGCCTCCCGCGCGCCGGTCGCGGTGTCGCCGCAGCGTTCGGCGAGTGCGGCGACGGTCGGTGCCTCGAAGAGTGCGCGTACCGGCAGTTCGACGTCGAGGAGGCTGCGGATGCGGCCGATCAGCCGGGTCGCGAGGAGGGAGTGCCCACCCAGGTCGAAGAAGTTGTCGTCGACGCCTACTTCGGGCAGGCCCAGCACCTCGGCGAAGGCCGCGCAGAGCACGCGCTCCACCTGGGTGCGCGGGCCACGGCCGCCCGCCGCTGTGACAGCGGAGTAGTCGGGGGCGGGGAGGGCCTTGGTGTTGAGTTTGCCGTTGACGGTCAGCGGGAGGGCGTCGAGGACGACGAATGCGGCCGGGATCATGTACTCCGGGAGTCGTGTGCCGATGTACGTGCGCAGTGCGGCGGCATCGACCTGGGCTCGCTCGGTGGGGATGACGTAGCCGATGAGGCGTTTGTCGCCGGGGGTGTCTTCGCGGACGGTGACGGCGGCCTGGGCGATGTCGCCGTGCGCTTCTAGGGCGTTTTCGATCTCGCCGAGTTCGATGCGGAAGCCGCGGATCTTGACCTGGCTGTCGGAGCGTCCGACGTACTCCAACTCGCCTTCACTGTTGCGTCGTACGACGTCACCCGTCCGGTACATGCGTGATCCAGCGGTGCCGTAGGGGTCGGCCACGAAGCGCTGGGAGGACAGGTCAGGCCGCCCGAGATAGCCGCGCGCCAGTCCGGCACCGGCGACGTACAGCTCACCCGTGACACCCGACGGCACCAGGCGCAGACTGCCGTCCAGCACATAAGTACGCAGGTCGGGGATGGGTTCGCCAATCAGGCTGCCGGTGGCCTCCTCCACCACATTGCGGTCGAGGGTGCGGTAGGTGACGTGGACCGTGGTTTCGGTGATGCCGTACATGTTCACCAGCCGCGGTGCATCGTCCGCGTGCCGTGCGTACCAGTCCGACAGGCGCCGTAGTTCGAGTGCTTCGCCGCCGAAGACGACGTACCGCAACGACAACTCGTCGGTGATCTCGGCGTCAGCCCGTACCAGTTGGTAGAAGGCGGACGGTGTCTGGTTGAGGACGGTGACCTGTTCGCGTGCCAGGAGACTCACGAAGTCGCGCGGTGAACGGCTCACCTCACGCGGAACGACAACCAGTCGTCCGCCAGCCAGCAGCGCACCCCACAACTCCCAGACGGAGAAGTCGAAGGCGTACGAGTGGAACAGCGTCCACACATCAGTGTGGTCGAATCCGAACCACTGCTCGGTGGACGAGAACAAGCGGACCACGTTGCCGTGCGGGACCACGACACCCTTCGGACGCCCCGTCGAGCCGGACGTGTAGATGACATATGCCGGGCTGTCCGCTGACAGCGTCCCAGGCCGTTCGTCCTGCCCCAAGTCGCTGCCGTCGGCGCTCATGCCCTCGGCGGGCAGCTCGTCCAGCAGCACGGTGGGCGTTCCGTCCACCACGTCCGCGGAGGAGCGCATCGCCAGCGTCAGCACCGGCCGGGTCTCCGCCAGCATGAACGCCACCCGGTCCGCCGGGTAGTCCGGGTCCACCGGCACATAGGCCGCACCCGACTTCAGCACCGCCAGCAGGGCCACGACCAGCTCCGCCGAACGCGGCATGGCGACCGCCACGAACGCCTCCGGACCCGCGCCGCGCGCCACCAGCAGCCGGGCCAGCCGGTTCGCCCGGGCGTTCAGCTCGGCGTACGTCAGCCGCTCGTCGTCATACGTGACCGCGACCGCATCCGGAGCCTGGGCGGCGCGCGCCTCGAACAGCTCCACCAGCGTCGTGTCCGGGGCATCGACTGCCACCGGCTCCGCGACCAGCAGTTCCCGCTCGCCCGGCAGCAGCACGTCGACGCTCCCCACGGGCACGTCGGACGCGGTGGTGAACGCCTCCAGCACCCGCAGCAGCCGGCGCAGGAGGGCGTCGACCGCGCCGGCGGTGAACAGCCCCGGCTGGTAGTCGACGCGGAACTCCAGCTCCGCACCGGGGATCACGGCGACCGTGACGGGGTAGTGGGCGGCGTCCTCGCCGTCGACGGCGCTCAGCTGGAGACCGCTGAGACGATCGCTCAGGGCCTCGCCGTCCAACGGATAGTTCTCGAACACCAACAACGTGTCGAAGAGGGTGCTGCCGCCCGCCATCGCCTGGAGCTCGGGAAGCCCCACGTACTGGTGGTTCATCAGCTCCGACTGCTCGTCCTGCACCCTGCGCAGCAGATCGGCGACGGACTCGGCCGGGTCGATGCCCACCCGCACCGGCAGGGTGTTGATGAACAGCCCCACCATGCTCTCGATGCCCGGGATCTCCGCCGGCCGGCCCGAGACGGTCGAGCCGAAGACGACGTCCGAGCGGTTGGTCAGGCCGCCGAGCAGCAGCGCCCACGCACCCTGCACGAGGGTGTTCACGGTGACGCCCAGCCGCCGCGCAAGGCCCTCCAGCGCACCCGTCAGCGCCGTACCGGCGCCCACGAAGTGCTGGGCCGGCACCACCGGCGGCAGCTCGTTGCCCGGCACGAGCAGACTCGGCTCGGCACCGGACAGCCGCTGCCGCCACGCCGCGTCGGCCACGTCCCGGTCCTGCCCGGCCAGCCAGGCCAGGTAGTCGCGGAAGGGCCGGACGGTGGGCAGCGCCGCGCCCCCGGCCTCGTACGCGGTGAACAACTCGTCGAACAGCACCGGCATCGACCAGCCGTCGAGCAGGATGTGATGGCTGGTGAACAGCAGCTGGAAACGCTCGCCCGGCAGCCGGAAGAGGGTGAAGCGCAGCAGTGGCGGGCGCTGCACGTCGAAGCGCCGACCGCGGTCGTCCTCGACGAGCCGCGCCGCCTCGGCATCGGCGTCGTCGCCGTGCCCGGTGAGGTCGACCTCCTGCCACGGGACGGCGAGCCCGTCCGCGACGACCTGCACCGGCCGCTCCAGCTCGCCCTGCCAGAAGCCGGCCCGCAGGTTCGCGTGCCGGTCCAGCACGGTCTGCGCGGCGCCGTGTAGCCGGTCGACGTCCAGCGCGCCCTCGATCTCCAGCACGAGCTGGGTGTTGTAGAGGTCGACACCGTGGTCCTCGAAGAGGGCGTGGAACAGCAGCCCCTCCTGCAACGGGGAGAGCGGCAGCACGTCCGCCGTCGACGCCGGCAAGGCGTCCAGCTGGGGCTGTGACAGGGCGACCAGCGGGACGTCGGAAGGCGTCAGACCGCCGGCGTCGGGCTGCTCGGCGTGGGTCACCAGCGCCCGCAGCGCGTCGAACCAGCGCTCGCCGAGCCGTCGTACGTCCTCCTGCGGGAGCACGTGGGAGGCCCAACCCCAGTTCGCCACCAGGACCGGACCGTCCGCGCGGTCCTCGGTGAGCGCGTTGAGTTCCACGGCGTGCGGCAGGGGAGCGGCGGGATCCGCGCCACCGCCGACGCCCGTCGACTCAGGCGCACTCAGCCAGTACTCGGGCTCCCGCCCCGTGCCCTGCTGCCCGCTCGGGGAGGCAGCGAACCGTCCGAGGTAGTTGAAGCCGATGTCGGGGGTGGGGAGTGGGGTGAGTTGGGGTGTGGTGTGGGGGTTGAGGTGGCGGAGGAGGCCGTAGC
>NZ_JBEZNF010000067.1:0-4647 GCF_040653095.1 Streptomyces sp. NPDC048057 | reverse complement strand
GCTACGGCCTCCTCCGCCACCTCAACCCCCACACCACACCCCAACTCACCCCACTCCCCACCCCCGACATCGGCTTCAACTACCTCGGACGGTTCACCGTCCCGTCGGGGCAGGGCACCGGGGGTGCGTGGGAGATCGCGCCGGAGGCCAGTTGGCTCAGCGGCAGCGGTACGGACGACGCGGCGCCGCTGCCGCACGTCCTGGAGATCACGGCGGTGACGGAGGACGGGGCGTACAGCGCGCCGGACGCGTACCCGATCCAGGTGGGCGACGACGTTCCGCAGGGCGAGTTGGAGCACCCGAACGGGCCGCGCCTGGTCGTCAGCTGGAGCTGGGCGTCGAAGCTGTTGCCCGAGGAGGACGTGCGGACTCTCGGCGGGTACTGGTTCGAGGCGCTGAAGGCGTTGGTGATCCATGCCGAGCAGCCGGGCGCGGGCGGTTTGACGCCGTCGGACGTCCCGCTGGTCGGCCTGTCGGCGGGGCAGTTGGACGCGGTGCTCGCCGCGGTGCCGGGCGCGGTGGACGTGCTGCCGCTGTCCCCGCTCCAGGAGGGCATGTTCTTCCACGCCTCCTACGACGCGGACGGCGTGGACATCTACCACACCCAGCTGCTGTTCGACCTGCACGGGGCGCTCGACGCGGACCTGCTGCGGCGTGCGGCGCAGCGGCTGCTGGACCGGCACGACAACCTGCGGGCCGGGTTCCGGCAGGGCGACCTCAAGCAGCCCGTCTCGGCCGTGGTGGCGGGTGTGGACGTGCCCTGGCACGAGATCGACCTGATGGGCCGCGCGGACGCCGAAGCCGAAGCGGCACGGGCCGTCGAGGCGGACCGGCACCGTCGGTTCGACCTGTCCGCCCCTCCCCTGCTGCGCTTCACCCTCATCAAGCTGGCCGACGAGCACCACCGGCTGCTGTTCACCAACCACCACATCCTGCTGGACGGCTGGTCGACGCCGTTGGTGGTGGGCGAACTCTTCGAGCTGTACGGCCGGGACGCCGACGACTCGGGGCTGCCGCGGGTGCGGCCGTTCGCGAACTACCTGGCGTGGCTCGCCGACCAGGACGCCGAAGCGGCCGAGGGGGCCTGGTCGGCGGCGCTGGCCGGGGCCGAGCCCTGCCTGCTGGCGCCCGGCGCCGGCAGCGGCGCGCCGGTGTTGCCGCAAGCGCACTCGGCGCGGGCGTCGGCGGAGCTGACCGAGGCGCTGGGTGCCCGGGCCCGCGGCCTGGGCGTCACGACGAACTCCCTGGTGCAGGTGGCGTGGGCGCTGGTGCTCGGTTCGCTCACGGGCCGCGACGACGTCGTCTTCGGCACCACCGTCTCCGGGCGCCCCGCCGACCTGGAGGGCGTGGAGGAGATGGTGGGGTTGTTCATCAACACCCTGCCGGTGCGGGTGCGCATCGACCCCGCCGAGTCGGTGGCGTCGCTCGTCCGGCGCTTGCAGGACGAGAACGCGGCGCTGATGCCGTACGAGCACGTCGGGCTTGCGCGGCTCCAGGCGCTGGCGACGGCCGGCACCAGCGCTTCCGCGTCGGGCGGTTCCGACCTCTTCGACACGCTGTTGGTGTTCGAGAACTATCCGCTGGACGAGGCGGGGCTGGAGCGGGCGACCGGGCACCTGTCCCTGTCGTACGTCGCCGGTGAGGACCCGGCGCACTATCCGATCAGCATCGCCGCCATCCCCGGGGAGCGCCTGGAGTTCCAGGTGGACTACCAGCCGCAGGTGTTCGACGCGGCGCAGATCGAGCGGATCTTCACCCGGCTGTTGAAGGTGCTGGAGGCGATCGGCCGGGACGCGCAGCTTCCGGTGGCCGCGATCGACGTGCTCTGCGGCGACGAGCGGGAGGTGTTGGCCCGTTGGGCAGGGACCGCGCCCGCGGCGGCGCCCGCGACCGTCGTGGAGCTGTTCGAGAGCGCCGCTGCCGCGTGGCCGGGGCGCACCGCACTGGTCGCGCCGGCCGGCGTGTCGTCGCTGCCTTCGGCTGCGGCCGACGGCGGTGCCGGTCCGGTGCGGGAGGCGACCCTGACGTACCGGGAGCTGAACGAGCGCGCCAACCGGCTCGCGCGGCTGCTCGTGGACCGCGGCGTCGGCCCCGACTCCACGGTGGCGCTGGCCCTGCCCCGTACCGCGGACCTGGTCGTGGGCCTCCTCGCGGTGCTGAAGAGCGGCGCCGCCTATCTGCCGGTCGACACGGACTACCCGGCGGACCGCATCGCCTACATGGTCGAGGACGCACGTCCGGCGCTCGGCCTGGTCACGGCCGCGACCGTCGGCACGACGGCCGGCACGGAGTCGGTCGTCCTCGACGATCCGGCCGTGCTCGCCGCCCTGGAGCGGCTGTCCGGCACCGACCTGACGGATGCGGAGCGCGCGCGCCCGCTGACGCCGTACGACCCGGCGTACGTCATCTACACCTCGGGCTCCACCGGCCGCCCCAAGGGCGTCGTCGTCGAGCACCGCAGTCTGGTGAACCTGTGCCGCGCCCACCGGGACGACCTGTTCGGCGCCGAGCACGGCGACGTGCTGAAGGTGGCGCTGACCACGTCGATCTCCTTCGACACCTCGTGGGACCAGTTGCTGGGCCTGTTGGGCGGGCACCAGGTGCACCTGATCGACGAGGACCGTCGCCGGGACCCGGCGGCGCTGGTCGAGTACGTCGCCGCCCACGGCGTGGACGTCGTGGACCTCACGCCCACGTTCGCCCGGCACGTCCTCGACCGCGGACTGCTGCGGGACCCGGAGCGCCGGCCGTCCGTGGTCAGCCTCGGCGGCGAGGCGCTGCCCGAGACGCTGTGGTCGGAGCTGCGGGGCCTGTCGGGCGTCGCGGTGTACAACTGCTACGGCCCGACCGAGGCCACCGTGACGTCCGTCGTCAGCCGGCTCGACGTCGCCGAGCGGCCCGTGATCGGCACGCCGGTCGCCGGCGGCCGGGTCCGTGTGCTGGATGCGGCCCTGCGGCAGGTGCCGCCGGGTGTGGCGGGCGAGTTGTACGTGGCCGGCGGCGGGCTGGCCCGAGGCTATCTGGGCCGTCGGGACCTGACGTCGCAGCGCTTCGTCGCCGACCCGTACGGCCCCGCAGGATCACGCATGTACCGCACCGGCGACCTGGTGCGCTGGAGCGAACAGGGCCAGTTGGAGTTCCTGGGCCGCACCGACGACCAGGTGAAGATCCGCGGTTTCCGCGTCGAGCCGGGCGAGGTCGAGTCCGTACTGACGGCCCATCCGCTGGTGGCGCAGGCAGCGGTGACCGTCCACGAGCCGGCGCCGGGCGACCGACGGCTGGTGGCGTACGTGGTGCCGTCCGGTCGGACGCTGGACGTCGGGGCGGTACGGGCCGCTGCGGTGGCCTCGCTGCCGGAGTACATGGTGCCCGCCGCGCTGGTCGCGTTGGACGCGCTGCCGCTGACGGCGAACGGCAAGCTGGACCGGCGGGCGCTGCCCGCGCCGGATTACGGCGCGGCGCGGTCGACCTCCGGGAGGGCCGCGCGCTCCGAGGTGGAGCGGGTGCTGTGCGCGGTGTTCGCCGAGGTGCTGGGCGTACCGCAGGTCGGCATCGACGACAGCTTCTTCGACCTCGGCGGCGACAGCATCGTCTCCATCCAACTCGTCAGCCGCGCCCGCAAGGCCGGCCTCGTCTTCAGCCCCCGGGACGTCTTCCAACGGCGGACCGTCCAGGCGCTCGCCGAGGTGGTGCGCAGCGCCGAGGACGGCGCGGGGGCGGTCGAGGAACCCGGTGCCGGCATCGGCGTCGTGCCGATCACGCCCATCGTGGCGACGACGCTGGAGGAGAGCGGCCGTGCCACGGCTTCGGGTGTTTCGCCGTTCGACCGCTACTACCAGTCGATGCTGGTGGAGGTGGAGGCGGAACTGGGGCTCGACCGCTTGGTCAGCGCCGTGCAGGCGGTGCTGGACCGGCACGACGCGCTGCGGTCGCGGCTGACGTCGGAGCCGAGCTGGGAGGTCACTCCCCGCGGTTCGGTCAGTGCCCGTGACTGCGTCGTCCGCGTGGACCTGCCGGACGTGGCGCAGGACGAGCTGACGGACTTCTTCGCGGAGCAGGAGCGGGCGGCCCAGGACTGGCTGTCGCCCCAGGCCGGCCGCGTCGCCCGGTTTGTGTGGTGCGACGGCGGACCCGAGGCCACTGGTCGGCTGCTGCTGGTGATCCACCACCTGGTGGTGGACGGGGTGTCCTGGCGGATCCTGCTGCCGGACCTGGCGTCGGCGTGGGAGCAGGCGGGCACCGGGGCCGCGATCGCGCTGGAGCCGGTGGCCACGTCCTTCCGCACCTGGGCGAACGGGCTGCGGCAGGCCGCCGTCGACCCCGCCCGCGTGACGTCCGAACTCCCCTTGTGGCAGGGCCAGTTCAACCCGGGGGCCGAGCCGTTCGGTTCGCGGGCCGTGGACCCGGCTGTGGACACGGTCGCCACCGGTCGCGAGCTGGCGCTGGCCCTGCCGGCCCGGTGGAGCGCACCGCTGCTCACCACCGTCCCCGCGGTTTTCCGTGCCGAGGTGAACGACGTGTTGCTGACGGCGCTGGCGCTGGCCGTCGCGGACTGGCGCGGGGCGAGCGACGTCACCGTGGATCTGGAGGGTCACGGCCGCGAAGAACAGGTCGTCGACGGCGCCGACCTCTCCCGCACCGTCGGCT
>NZ_JBEZNF010000066.1:0-5507 GCF_040653095.1 Streptomyces sp. NPDC048057 | reverse complement strand
CGCCGCGTGAGGCGCTGGCGATGGACCCGCAGCAGCGGCTGCTCCTGGAGACCTCGTGGGAGGCGCTGGAAGCGGCCGGGATCGCCCCGGGCTCGCTGAAGGGCACGGACGTCGGGGTGTTCTCCGGCGTGTCCAGCCAGGGCTACGGCACCGGGGTGATCGCCCCGGAGGTCGAGGGCTTCGCGGGCACGGGTCTCGCGGGCAGTGTCGCGTCGGGCCGGGTGTCGTACGTGTTCGGCTTCGAGGGCCCGGCCGTGTCGATCGACACCGCGTGCTCGTCGTCGCTGGTCGCGATGCACCTGGCGGCGCAGGCGCTGCGGCAGGGCGACTGCTCGATGGCGCTGGCCGGCGGCGCGATGGTGATGTCGACGCCGGGTGCCTTCATGGCGTTCTCCCGGCAACGGGGGCTGGCCGACGACGGCCGGTGCAAGGCGTTCGCGGACGGCGCCGACGGAATGGGGCTCGCCGAAGGCGTGGGCGTCGTCCTGCTGGAGCGTCTGTCGGTGGCCCGCGAGCGCGGCCACCAGGTCCTCGCGGTGCTGCGGAGCAGTGCGGTCAACCAGGACGGCGCGTCGAACGGGCTGACCGCCCCGAACGGTCCGTCGCAGCAGCGCGTGATCCGCAAGGCGCTCGACGCGGCGGGCCTCGCCCCCACGGACGTGGACGTCGTGGAGGGCCACGGCACGGGCACGGCCCTGGGCGACCCGATCGAGGCGCAGGCACTCCTTGCCACGTACGGGCAGGGCCGTGACCCGGAACGGCCGCTGTGGCTGGGTTCGTTGAAGTCGAACATCGGTCATGCGCAGGCCGCCGCGGGTGTGGCCAGCGTGATCAAGGTGGTGCAGGCGCTGCGGCACGGCGTCATGCCGCCGACGCTGCACGTCCAGGAGCCGTCGAACCAGGTGGACTGGTCGGCGGGCGCGGTGGAACTGCTGACGGAGGCGCGGGAGTGGCCGCGCGAGGACCGTCCGCGGCGGGCGGGCGTGTCGTCGTTCGGCGTGAGCGGCACGAACGCCCATCTGATCCTGGAGGAGGCACCGGAGGAGCCGGTCTCCGAAGGGGTCGTCCCCGAAGGCGTGGTGCCGCTGGTCGTGTCCGC
Source organism: Streptomyces sp. NPDC048057 (assembly GCF_040653095.1). Taxonomy (NCBI): domain Bacteria; kingdom Bacillati; phylum Actinomycetota; class Actinomycetes; order Kitasatosporales; family Streptomycetaceae; genus Streptomyces; species Streptomyces sp. NPDC048057. The sequence continues at coordinate 4,408 of NZ_JBEZNF010000066.1, read as the reverse complement.
GCGGAGCCCGCGGTCGTTGGCGGACCAGGCCGGACGCCTCGTGGCGTTCGTCGAAGGCGCCGATCGCGAGGTCCCGCTGACGGATGTGGCCGGTGCGCTGGTGTCAGGCCGGGCCGTGTTCGGTGAGCGTGCGGTGGTGGTGGTGGGCTCGGCGGGGGAGGCGCTGGAGGGGTTGCGGTTGCTGGCGGCGGGGGAGGGGGGTCCGAATGTGGTGTCGGGCAGTGCGGGTGTGGCGGGCAAGGTGGTGTGGGTGTTCCCGGGGCAGGGTTCGCAGTGGGTCGGGATGGGCCGTGAACTCGTCGATTCCTCAACGGTGTTCGCGGAGCGGATCGCGGAGTGTGCGGCGGCTCTTGAGCCGTGGGTGGACTGGTCGCTCATCGATGTCCTGCGGGGTGAGACCGACCCGGGTCTTCTTGAGCGGGTGGATGTGGTGCAGCCGGCGAGTTTTGCGGTGATGGTGGGGTTGGCGGCGGTGTGGGCGTCGGTTGGGGTCGTACCGGACGCCGTACTCGGGCATTCGCAGGGGGAGATCGCTGCGGCGTGTGTGTCCGGTGCGTTGTCCCTGGAGGATGCGGCGCGGGTGGTGGCGTTGCGGAGTCAGGCCATTGCCACGGAGTTGGCGGGCCGTGGGGGCATGGCGTCGGTGGCTCTCGGCGAGGAGGAGGCGGCTGAACGTCTGGCGCCGTGGGCGGGCCGAGTGGAGGTCGCGGCCGTCAACGGGCCGACCTCCGTGGTGATCGCCGGCGACGCCCAGGCCCTGGACGAAGTGCTGGAGACGCTGTCCGGCGAGGGGGTCCGTACGCGGCGCGTGGCGGTCGACTACGCATCCCACACCCGTCACGTCGAGGACATCCGCGACAAGCTCGCTGAAGCCCTGGCCGGGATCGCCGCTCAGGCTCCGGTGGTGCCCTTCCACTCGACCGTGACCGGCAGTTGGGTGGAGGACGCCGGGGTGCTGGACGGCGCGTACTGGTATCGCAATCTGCGCGGTCAAGTGCGGTTCGGACCCGCGGTGTCCGACCTGCTCGGTCAGGGCTACGGGGTGTTCGTGGAGGTCAGCGCTCACCCCGTGCTGGTGCAACCGATCACCGAGAGCGTCGATGCCGCCGACAGCGCGGCCGTGGTGACCGGGTCACTGCGGCGCGAAGAGGGCGGCCTGCGACGGCTGCTGGCGTCCATGGCCGAGCTGTTCGTACACGGCGTCGACGTCGACTGGTCCGGGGCCGTGCCCGTACGGACCACGCCGGCGCGCGTGGCTCTGCCGACGTACGCCTTCGACCACCAGCACTACTGGCTCACACCGGGCGAATCGGCCACGGACGCGGCGTCGTTGGGACAGACGGCGGCGGATCACCCGTTGCTGGGGGCGGTCGTGCGGCTGCCGCACTCCGACGGCCTGGTCTTCAGCTCGCGCCTGTCGCTGCGCACGCACCCGTGGCTGGCTGACCACGCGATCGGCGGAGTGGTGATCCTGCCGGGCACCGGCTTGGTGGAGCTGGCGGTGCGGGCCGGGGACGAGACCGGCTGCGGGGTCCTCGAAGAGCTGGTGATCGAGGCACCGCTCGTCGTCCCCGAGCACGGCGGGGTCCGGGTGCAGGTCGCCGTGGGCGCACCGGAGGAGAGCGGCGCCCGCTCCGTCGAGGTGTACTCCCAGCGCGAGGACGGTGACAGTGCGGACGCGTGGACGCGGCACGCCACCGGTCTGCTGTCGGCCCCGGCCGGGGCGGACGGAGGCGGCAGCGGCTTCGACTTCGCGGCCTGGCCGCCGTCCGGTGCGCAGCCGGTCGGGATCGCAGACCTCTACGGCGGCCTCGTCGAGCACGGCTACGGCTACGGGCCGGCGTTCCAGGGCGTACGGGCGGTGTGGCGACGTGGCGAGGAGGTGTTCGCCGAGGTGGCGCTGCCCGAGGAGCAGCGCAAGGAGGCCGACAAGTACGGCATCCACCCCGCGCTGCTCGACGCGGCCCTGCAAGCCGGGACCTTCGGCGCGGCGGCGGACCCGGCGGCGGAGGAGCCCGGGGAGCCGGTGCTGGCCTTCGCGTGGAACGGTCTCGTGCTGCACGCTGCCGGGGCTTCCGCGCTGCGGGTGCGGGTGGCGCCGGCTGGTGCGGACGCGCTGTCCGTGCAGGCCGCCGACGAGACCGGCGGCCTGGTCGTGACGTTGGACTCGCTGGTGTCCCGGCCGGTGTCCGCGGACCAGTTGGCGGCGGCGCCGGACGCGGCCGACTCGCTGTTCGAGGTGGAGTGGACCGCATTGCCCCCGGCCCAGGGAACGGGCTCCGCGCTGTCGTGGATGTCCGTGTTCGCCGCCGACGACGTGACGATCCTGGCGGAGGAAGTGGCGTCGGGCGCGACCGTGCCGATGGCGGCCGTCCTCGAAGCCTTCGGCGGCGACGGTGACGACGCCGTACTGTCCCTGTCCGCAGGGGTGTTGGCGGTGGTGCAGGCATGGCTGGCCGGGGCCGGTCTCGAAGAGTCGCGGCTCGTGGTGCTGACGCGCGGCGCGGTGCCCGCCGGGGACGGCACGGTGACGGATCCGGCGGCAGCCGCGGTGTGGGGTCTCGTACGGGCCGCGCAGTCGGAGAACCCGGACCGGATCGTCCTGCTGGACATCGACCCGGCTTACGACGACGACGCGGGCTCCGTACTGGACGCGGCCCTCGCCTCGGTGCTCGCCACCGGTGAGCCGCAGCTCGCCCTCCGCGGCCCGGCGCTGTCCGTACCCCGGCTCGCTCGCGTATCGGAGCAAGCCCCGGACACGACAACGGCGTTCGGACCTGAAGGCACCGTGCTGGTCTCGGGCGCCGGATCGCTGGGCGCCCTGGTGGCCCGGCACTTGGTGGCCCGGCACGGGGTGCGGAGTCTGGTCCTGGCCAGTCGGCGGGGTGCGGACGCCGAGGGCGTACCGCAGTTGGTGGCTGATCTCACCGAGCAGGGCGCGGTGGTGTCGGTCGTGGCGTGTGACGTGTCCGACCGCCTTCAGGTGAAGGCGCTGTTGGCGGGCGTACCCAAGGCACACCCTCTGACGGGTGTGGTTCACACGGCGGGTGTGTTCGACGCCGGTGTGATCGGGGCGCTGAGCGCGGAGCGGCTGGAGAGGGTGTTCGCGCCGAAGGTGGACGCGGTGCGGCACCTCGACGAGTTGACCCGGGGTCTCGATCTCGCTGCGTTCGTCGTCTACTCGTCGGCGTCGTCCGTGTTCATGGGTGCGGGCAGCGCCGGATACGCGGCGGCGAACGCGTTCCTGGACGGGGCGATGGCGCAACGGCGGGCCGCGGGACTGCCCGGGCTCTCGCTGGCCTGGGGCCCGTGGGAGCAGGCCACCGGCATGGGGGACACCATCGACGACCTCACGAGGACGCGGATGAGCCGACGGGAGGGCCGCGGCGGAGTCCTCGGGCTCAAGGCCGGTGACGGCATGGAGCTGTTCGACGCCGCCGTGGCGTCCGGGCGGGCGCTGCTCGTCCCGGTCAAGCTCGACCTGCGGGAAGCGCGTGCGGACGCGGCCGGCGGCGGCGGGGTGCCGCCCCTGCTGCGCGGCCTCGTCCGCGCGGGCCGACAGCAGGCGCGGACGGCAACGGGCGCAGGCGGCGACCACCGGCAGCTGTCCGAGCGCCTGACCGGCCTGCCCGCGGCCGAGCGCACCAAGTTCCTGCTCGACCTGGTGCGTGCACAGGCCGCGGTCGTGCTCGGGCACACCGGCCCGGGGAGCGTCCGGCCGGACACGGCCTTCAACGACGCCGGGTTCGACTCCCTCACGGCGGTCGAACTGCGCAACCGGCTGCGCGAGACCACCGGCCTGAAGCTGCCCGCCACGCTCGTCTTCGACCATCCGACGCCGCTGGCCCTCTCCACCTACCTGCTCGGCGAACTCGCCGTCGACGGCGCGTCCCCCGTCGATCCCGTCCTCGCCGGGCTCGCCGGAATGGAGGCGGCCATCACGTCGGCGGCCGGCGACGACGATGCCCGTGACCGGATCACCGTACGCCTGCGGGAACTGCTGAAGGCGGCCGAGTCGGCGGGCAGCCGCGCCGAGGTACCGGAAGGCGACGAAGCGGCCGACGTGGACCTGGAGACCGCGAGCGACGAGCAACTGTTCGCCATCTTCGACCAGCTCGACTGAGCCGGATCCGCATCGCGTCGCGCCCCACCCACAGCAATCGCACACGTCGAATTCCTGGGAGCTGAATTCAGTGGCTGACGAGGCACAACTCCGCGACTACCTCAAACGAGCCGTCGCCGACGCCCGCGACGCCCGCAAACGCCTGCGCGAGGTCGAGGACCGGGCGCGGGAGCCGATCGCGGTCGTGTCGATGGCGTGCCGGTATCCGGGGGGTGTGTCGTCGCCGGACGAGTTGTGGCAGCTGGTGGTGGAAGGGGGCGACGCGGTCTCCGGCTTCCCGGACGA
>NZ_JBEZNF010000065.1:0-5529 GCF_040653095.1 Streptomyces sp. NPDC048057 | reverse complement strand
TTCCAGAACAGCCACCGCAGGCACCTCGCCACCCGCGGCCAAGTCCTTCACATCGCCCGCACTGACCACCGGCACCCAACCCAGCACCTCACCCCACGACGCCGGCACCTCAACCCAGTTCACCTCGAACAGCGAATCCCCCACGTCCGAAGCCGCCCCCAACTGCTCCGCGGACACCGGCCGGGACACCAGCGAGTCCAACGTCACGACCAGACCGCCGGTCTCGTCGGCCGCCGCGAGGGACACGGCCCCGGGGCCGTCGGGTGCCAGCCGCACCCGCAGCGTGGAGGCGCCGACGGCGTGCAGCACCAAGCCGTTCCAGGCGAACGGCAGCACCGGCCGACCGGAGTCCCCCGTCGAATCCTCCGTCGGACCCTCGGGCGACTCCGCCGTGGCGGCGAGCATCCCGGCGTGCAGGGCCGCATCAAGGAGCGCCGGGTGGATGCCGAACCCGTCGGCGTCCTTGCGCTGCTCCTCGGGCAGGGCCACCTCGGCGAAGAGTTCGTCGCCGCGCCGCCACACGGCCCGCAGGCCGCGGAACGCCGCCCCGTAGCCGTAACCACGCTCGGTCAGTTCGTCGTAGAAGTCGCCGGGGCGCACGTCCACCGGCTGCGCGCCGGGCGGCGGCCAGACGGCGAAGTCGACGTCACTCACGCCGCCGTCCGGCCGGGCAGTGGTCGACAGCAGGCCCGCGGCGTGCCGCGTCCAGGCGTCGGTATCGCCGTCGCCCTCGCGTTGGGAGTACACCTCCACCGAGCGCGACCCGGTAGCGCCTGGTGCGCCCACCGCGACCTGCACCCGTACGCCGCCCCGCTCGGGCACCACCAACGGCGCCTCGATCACCAGCTCTTCCAGAGCACCGCACCCGACCTCGTCACCGGCCCGCACCGCCAGCTCCACCAACCCGGTACCCGGTACGAGCACCACTCCGCCGACCGTGTGATCGGCCAGCCACGGGTACGTGCGCAGCGACAGGCGCGAAGTGAAGACCAGCCCGTCGGAGTGCGGCAGCCGCACCACCGCCCCCAGCAACGGGTGGTCCGCCGCCGCCTGTCCCAACGACGCCGCGTCCGTGGCCGACTCGCCGGGCTGGAGCCAGTAGTGCTGGTGGTCGAAGGCGTACGTCGGCAGGTCCAGGCTCCGGGGCCGGCGCGGGCCGGGCAGCAGGCGCGCCCAGTCCACGGCCGCGCCCCGTACGAACAGCTCCGCCAGCGACGCCAGCAGCGTCGGCTCCTCCGGGCGGCCTTCGCGCAGGGCGGCGACGCACGTCGCGCCGGCCGTCGTGGCGCTGACCGTCTCCTCGACCAGGCCGGTCAGGGCAGCGCCGGGCCCCATCTCCACGAACAGCGTGCCGCCGAACTCCACGGCGGCTGCGACGCCGTCGGCGAACCGGACCGGCCGCCGGACGTGTTCGGCCCAGTAGCGGGGGTCGGCGAGTTCGTCGGGCCCGGCGAGCCGCCCGGTCACGTTCGAGACCACCGGGATCTCGGGCGACCGCCACGCCACCTCGGCGAGTTCCGCGGCGAAGTCGGCCAGCATCGGTTCCATCCGCAGCGAGTGGAAGGCGTGCGACACCGCGAGGCGCTTCGTCTTGTGTCCCCGTTCCCGCAGCACACCGGCCGCCGCGAGGACCGTTTCCTCGTCGCCGGAGAGCACCAGCGCGGCGGGGCCGTTGACCGCCGCGACCTCCACGCCCTCGCGCAGCAGCCCGGCGACCTGCTCCTCGCTCGCGGCGACCGCGACCATGGCGCCGCCGGGCGGCAGCGCCTGCATGAGCCGCCCCCGGGCCGCGACCAGGCGGGCCGCGTCCGGCAGTGACAGCGCGCCCGCCACGTATGCGGCGGTGACTTCGCCGATGGAGTGCCCGATCACCGCGTCCGGCCGTACGCCGAAGGACTCCACGAGACGCGCCAGGGCACTCTCCACGGCGAACAGGCCGGCCTGGGTGAACACCGTCTGGTCCAGCAGGTCGGCGCTGCCCGCCACCGTGCCCAGGACCACGTCCCGCACCGGGTGGTCGACCCAGCCGGCGAGGCACGCGTCCAACTGTTCGCAGGCCTCGTCGAAGGACTCCGCGAACAGCGGGTGCCGCTCGTACAGCTCCCGGCCCGCCCCCACCCGCTGGGAGCCCTGCCCGGGGAACACCCACACGACCTTGCCCACCGCGCCCGAGCCCGCGACCCGTCCGGACACGACACCGGCGGCGCTGTCGCCCCGCGCGAGCGCCCCGAGCCCGGTCAGCGCTTCGTCGGCGGAGCGCGCGAGGACCACGCCGCGTTCGTCGAGCAGCGCCCGGTCCGACAGGAGCGCCCCGGCGACGTCCACGAGCGACGCGCCACCGCCACCGGCCGCACTGGAGTCACCGGACTCCAGGGGCTTCACGTACGTCGAGAGTCGCGCGGCCTGTCCCGCCAGCGCCCCGGCTCCGCCCGCGGAGACCACCAGTGGGACCACGCCCCCGGGTTCCGCGCGCTCCGGGACCGGCGCGGCCTGGACCGCGGGTGCTTCTTCCAGGATCACATGGGCGTTGGTGCCGCTGATGCCGAAGGAGGACACCCCGGCGCGGCGCGGACGGTCCTCGCGCGGCCATTCCCTGGCCTCGGTCAGCAGCTCGACCGCGCCCGCCGACCAGTCCACCTCGGTCGTGGGCTCCTGGACGTGCAGGGTGGGCGGCATGACGCCGTGCCGCAGCGCCTGCACCACCTTGATCACACTGGCGACACCGGCGGCGGCCTGCGTGTGCCCGATGTTGGACTTCAACGAGCCGAGCCACAGGGGCCGTTGCGCGTCCCGTCCCTGTCCGTAGGTGGCCAGCAGCGCCTGCGCCTCGATCGGGTCGCCCAGGGCCGTGCCCGTGCCGTGGCCCTCCACGACGTCCACGTCCGACGGGACGAGTCCGGCTCCGGCCAGTGCCTTGCGGATCACCCGCTCCTGCGAGGGACCGTTCGGCGCGGTCAGGCCGTTGGACGCGCCATCTTGGTTGACCGCGCTGCCCCGGATGACCGCGAGGATCCGATGGCCGCGCTCCTGGGCGACGGAAAGGCGTTCCAGGACGACCACGCCCGCGCCCTCGGCGAGCCCCATGCCGTCGGCGCCGTCGGCGTACGCCTTGCACCGTCCGTCGGAGGCCATGCCGCGCTGCCGCGAGAACGCCACGAACGTGCCGGGCGTCGACATCACCATCGCGCCGCCGGCCAGCGCCATCGAGCACTCGCCCTGCCGCAGCGCCTGCGCCGCCAGGTGGATGGCCACCAGGGACGACGAGCACGCGGTGTCCACCGTGACCGCCGGGCCCTCGAAGCCGAAGACGTACGACACCCGGCCCGACGCCACGCTCCCCGCCACGCCCGTGCCGGTGAAGCTCTCCAGCTCCGGGGCGATCACTCCGACACCGGCCCCGTACCCCTGGCTGGACACGCCGGAGAACACCCCGACGTCCGTGCCCTTCAGCGCCACCGGGTCGATGCCCGCCTGCTCCAGGGCCTCCCACGAGGTCTCCAGGAGCAGCCGCTGCTGCGGGTCCATCGCCAGCGCCTCACGCGGCGAGATCCCGAAGAACCCCGCGTCGAAGAGCCCCGCCCCGCGCAGGAAACCGCCCTGGTCCGTGTAGGACGTACCCGGGTTGTCGGGGTCCGGGTCGAAGAGCCCCTCCAGTTGCCAGCCGCGGTCGTCGGGGAAGCCCGACACCGCGTCCCGGCCCTCGTGCACCAGGCGCCACAGCTCGTCCGGCCCCGTCACCCCGCCCGGCAGCCGGCAGGCCATCCCCACGACCGCCACCGGCTCGCCCGCGTGCGACGAGCCCTGCTTCCGCAGCTGGTGCAGTTCGGTCGTGACGCGCTTGAGGTACTGGAGGAGCTTTTCGTCCGTGGCCATTGTTCAGTCCTCACAAGGGTTGGATGGAACCGCGGAGCCTCTGGTCGGTCTCGGACGGGGACCCGGCGGGTCCCGGGCTCACACGAGCCCCAGTTCGTCGTCGATGAAGTCGAGGACTTCGTCGGCCGAAGCGGATTCCAGCTGCTCCGCGACCGTGGCGGCGGCCCCCTGCTCAAGGACGCCGTTGCACCTGGCCACGAGGCCCTGGAGGCGCAGCGCGACGCTGGACTTCATGGCCGCGTCGAGGGGCAGCGCGCCGATCAGCGCCTCGACGTCCTCGATCCGCGCGTGCACGCGGGCGAGCACGTCGTCGGTGACGCCGAGCCCGGCGCGCAGATGACGGGCGAGGACCAGCGGGTTCGGCTGGTCGAAGACGAGCGTGGCGGGCAGCTTCAGGCCGGTGGCCGCGCGCAGCCGGTTGCGCAGCTCCACCGAGGTGAGGGAGTCGAACCCGACGTCCTTGAACGCCGTGTCCGCGCGCACGCCTCCCGGCCCGCTGTGTCCGAGCACGGCCGCGGCCTGGGTGCGGACGAGGTCGAGCAGCAGGGCCTCCTGCTCCGCCGCGTCGAGGCCCGACAGGCGGCGGACGAGTTCACCGTCGGTCGCGGCTGCCGCCCGTGCCTGTTGCCGGGCCGCCGGTACGAGGCCGCGCAGCAGGGGCGGCACCCCGCCGCCGCCCGCCGCTCCGGCGCGCACGCCCTGGAGGTCCAGCTTGACCGGTACGAGCAGCGCCCGCCCGGACGTCACAGCGGCGTCGAACAGCTCCATGCCCTCGGCGGGCTTGATGCCCACGACGCCGGTGCGGCTGGCGCGCCGGTTCATCCGTGTCTGGTCAGCCGTGCTGAGGTGCGTGGTCATGTTGGTGGCGTGCTCCCACGTGCCCCAGGCGAGGGAGAGCCCGGGCAGTCCCGCGGCCCGCCGATGCGCCATCAGCCCGTCCAAGAAGGCGTTCGCCGCCGCGTAACCGGCACTGCCCGCACCCATGAACACGGACGACGCCGACGAATAGACGACGAACGCAGCGAGATCCAGATCGCGCGTCAACTCGTCGAGGTGGCGCACCGCGTCCACCTTCGGCGCGAACACCCCCGCCAAACGCTCCGGCGTCAGCGCCCCGATCACACCGGCGTCGAATGCACCCGCCGTGTGAACGACACCCGTCAGACGGTGCTCATCGGGTACGCCCGCCAGCAGCGCCTTCACCTGGTCCCGGTCGGACACGTCACAGGCCACCACGGACACGGTCGCGCCCTGCTCGGTCAGCTGGGTGACGAGATCCGACACTCCCTCGGCATCCGCACCCCGCCGACTGGCCAGGACCAGACTCCGCACCCCGTGCCGGTCCACCAGGTGCCGGGCCACCAGCGCGCCCAGCGACCCGCCGCCCGAGACCAGCACGGTCCCCTCCGGCCCGAACGCCGGTGTCACGTAAGGGACTTCCTCCGACACGCGAGCGAGCCGGGGCACGGAGAAGTCGCTGCCGCGTACCGCGATCTGCGGTTCTCCGGCGGCCAGGGCCGCTCCCAGCGCTGCGTCCACCGTGACGTCGGCATCCAGCAGAACGATCCGGTCCGGATTCTCCGACTGCGCGGCCCGCACCAGACCCCACACCGCCGCTCCGGCCGGGTCACTCACCACTCCATCACCCGCGGACAC
>NZ_JBEZNF010000064.1:0-6007 GCF_040653095.1 Streptomyces sp. NPDC048057 | reverse complement strand
TACGTGCTGGGAAACTAGCCCGCGTGGTTCGGAGGGGGGCCGCAAGGAAAAGGACCTGCACACGGCAGGAACCTCGCCAGGCGGCCTACCCTGTGCTTCAGCTCCTATTAGCTGATTGACGGAAGCCCCGATAGACCGATTAGGCCCGGTCTGTCGGGGCGCTTTCGTATTGAAGGGCTCACGCTAAGCCAACACGTCTAACTCGTCTACCTATCTAACAGATATGCCTGTCTAACTCGTGTGGATTGATCCCGGTGTCTACGCTTGCCCTCATGTCTGAAAGCCCACGCTCACCGCACGGCCCGCGCGCGCCGTACATGCGGGTTCTCGACTCGCTGACTGCTGCTATCGATGCGGGGACGTACGCGCCTGGTGATCCGATTCCTTCAGAAGCGGAGTTGTGCGCGGAGCATGGGGTAGCTCGGATGACCGTTCGTCGAGCGGTGCGGGAACTGCGGGACCGCGGGGTCATCTACACGGAGTGGGGGAAGGGGTCGTTCGTCGCGCAGGCCGAGGAAGACGACCAGGGCGACGCGTAGGCGGCTGCACACTAGGCAGTTGGAGCCCCGCCCATGCGCCACGGGGGCAGCACACGGACGGGGCCTTTGTGGCACTCTCACCGCTCCGTGGAGCGGCACCCCGCATGCGAGGGCGGACCGGGGCGAGAGCCTGAGCCCGTCAGCTCAGATCGGGCACGTCTGCCCGTGCTCGGGGCTGGTCCGATCGGGAGTGCCACGGTCCGGCACGGTGAGCTTTCGAACGGTCATGCCGTCCGCCGTGCCGGAGCTTTCATGCCCCCATGGTCGCCTTCCACCGGCCACGGGACAGATGAACGACACCATCCGGTGTGATGCGTGCCTGAGCTCCGTACAGGGGCAATCCGCCCTCTGTGAGCATCCGGGTTCGGATGCGTTCCAATGCGTCCCACAAACGTTGTGGTCCGCCCTGGTGCACGGTGGGTGAGTCGGTCCACTCGGCGGAAGCGCGGGCCCATGATCCGTCCGGGTGGACGAGATAGGCAGTGCGCGTTCTTCCGCTGGTCTCGTACCCGGTTTCCACACCGGGTGTGGTGACTTCCAGCATGGACCGGACTTCCCAGGCTGCCGATACGTCCACTACGGGGTACCGGCCAGTGCTGGCGTCGTCCCCGTCCGCTTCCCGAGCGAGTGCGAACACCTCGGCGAGGGCGGGCGGGTAGTCGTCGCCGGACCGGGCGAGCATGAACCCGGCCATGTCTCGCTCAACCACGCCGACTACGTCCCCGTTGGCGTGCTTCCATCCGGTGAGGATCAGGGACGTGCGGCCGATCGTGGTTGCGAGCCGTCCGCCCTCGCGGAGTGCGCCGAGCACGGGCCGAAGTCCCGGACCGGGTGGCATTCCCACGGTGGCAACGATTCGGTCGTACGTCCCCGGAACCTCGGCTGTGGCATCCAACGCAAGGAACCGGGGCCGGAGCCCCATCGGGGCCAGTCGTTCGGCTGCCACACTGGTCAGATACGGGTCCACGTCCACGCTGGTCACGTGGTCGCTGCCGAGCCGGAACGCGGCATACGCAGTGAGCCCGCCTGCTCCGGTGCCGAGGTCAAGCAGACTGAGCCCGGCCCCGAGCCGTCCATGACGCAGCATCCGAACGACCAAACTCGGCAGCGTTGCCGAGGACGTAGGCAGCCCCTCGGCCTGGTCGCCTGGCTCGGCGTGGTCAGCGTGCAGCGCTCCGACTCGGGTGATCAGCGACCGATCCGAGTAGGCCGCATCCATCCACGCGGTGGGGTCCGACGCACCGTCGCGCAGAGTCCATCCGCCCGCGGGTTCCCTTTCCCACCAACGTGGGACCAACTCGTGCCGGGGCACCCTTGCGACCGGCGCGAGCCACCGCGAGTCAGGGTCGGCCACCTTACCGGCGAGTGCTTCCGCCCTTGCTTCCCAATCCATGGCGGCCCTTTCAGTAAGCGGGATCACAAGCTTCCGTGTTGGCAGGGTCGCAGTCGCCCGAATCGTCGGGCGGGCACGCCCCGGCGCGGAGAGGCGGGATGCTCGCAGACAGGTCGGCCCATGCCGTCCCGCCGAGCAGATCGCGGAGCCTGGTTTCCCGGACGTTGCCACACGGGAAGTTCCGGGCGAGCACGCAGCCGGCGAGATCCCCGTTCGGAAGTACGGCAGCACGTCCACGGGTGCACTTCCCGCACAGGTCGTCCACCGTGGGCGCCTGTCCGGGGAGTGCGCCCCTTCCGACCGCACGAACCCTGTCGATGTTGATGTGCGTCACGCCCATGCGGTTCAGCTCGGCACGCGCTTCCCTGACGCGCTGCCCGTCGAGCACGTCCACGATGCCGACGTACAGCGGGATTCCGCGGCGTAACGCCTCCTCGATGTTGCCGCGGGTGCGGAGGTACGACCCGGGCTTACCCGTGATCTTGTCGTGTTCGTCGGGGGTGTCGCTGTAGTAGCTGGTCGCGAGGGTCACCCCATCCCGCTCGAACGTCTCCCACCAGGACCACGCGACGTTGAACAGGTTCGAATACACCTGAACGCCGAGCCCGAGCGAGAGCGCGTGACCGGTGAAGCTGCGCCACTGCGGGTGAACGGTCGGCTCGCCCCCAATGAGCTGAACACGCGGGATGCCGAGCGCGGCAGCATCAGTGATCACCTGTCGCCAGTCGGCGGGGGTCATCGTGCCGTGCGTCGCCTGCGGGCCGGAGTCCGACAGGCAGTGAGAGCAAGTCAGTTGGCACTTGCCGGTGATCTCCAGTTCAAGGGTCTGGATACCTGCGACCGGGCGGGTGGGCGGGTCAATGAGCGTGGTCATACGTCGGTCCCTTCCGCGTGCTGTTGAGGAGTAGGGCTAGTCACTGCGGTGTTCGTCAGCCAGCTTGTTCGCCGCGTGCTTGACAGCCTCCGCAGCCACCGCCCGGATTTCCGGGGGCAAGGTGGTGTCACGTGCCGCCTCGGCGGCTGCTCCCATATCTGCGATCGTCTGCAACGCCTCGTCGCGCGGTTCCTCGGCCATCGGTGCTCCTACTTGGTTGTTGTTGAGCCCGTCCGGCTGCCGACCTTCCCCGCCGATGTAGGGGAGCAGCCAAACGGGGGTTGTGCCCGCACTCTGGTGGGACGTGGTCACCGCCAGAGTGCGGAGTCTCAGTACAGAACCTGACCGCTCGTTCTGAGTTCGGCCAACTCTTCTTCCGAGGGCTCTAGGTCGGCATGTCTGCCGTTCATGTAGTCGCGGACGAACTGCCAGAGTTCGGCGCGGCTGACCGTTATATCGATGTCCGGGTTGTTGCCGTGCGACAGGTACACCGTGCGTGTGCCATCTGAGAGAGGGGCGCCGGCTTTCGGAATAATGATCACTGCCTGATCAGGCTGTTGATCATCAGCCCGAGGCAGCCTCCAGCGATACCAAAGAACAAGGTGATAGCGAAACGCTTCATGTGCTAGCCGCCTCGGGCGAGGGCTCCGGGGTCGGCGGGCACCAACGCACCGGTTCCCGGTGGATCTCGGCGAACAGGTCGTGTCCGGTGCAGCGGAGATGGAACCCCATCCACTCATGCACGTATTCGCGGTCGGAGTTCTCCCCATCTTCCGGGGGCGGTGCGGAATCGCTGCACTTGGCAGTGATGCACACGGCGGACAGTTCCGTCTGTATGTCTGGGACGGGCACGGGACGCCAGCCCTTGTGCCGACCTCGTTCAATCATGCTGCTACTCCTGTACAAGGTGGGGGCGGTCCCGGACGCCACGACGGGGGCGCAATGGCGACCGGGACCAGGAGCAGGAGGGGATCGTCGTCCCCTTCGCTCCTACCGCTCTCGCGTAGCTTCTTTGGCGCCGGGGGACGCCGATACGCGAGGGCGGAGTCAGAGGGTGTTCCTGCTGTTGGCGTTCAGCTCTGCAACAGCCGGCCCGAGCACGGCCGACGTCGCATCGCTCAAGTCCTCGGTTTCTGCGTCCCACTCACGGCCACCACCACGGGGGCGGAGTGCGTAGCGGGAGCCCATCCGGGCCATGACGACGCCGACCTTTTTGGTGGCGGAGTCGTACACGACCGTGCCGTCTGCGTAAGGCGCACCCATCAGGGCACCTTCTTCGTGTCCGTCGAACGCCGATGCGGATGTTGGCGGATCATCTGCCGCAGCGCGTACTGCGTCCCGAGGGACAGTCCGGCATGGTCAAGCCTGTGTGCGGCCACGATGCAGATCACGCAAAGCTCAGCCGTCATGACGCCTCCACCGTTCCAGCCTGCTGGGGAATCGCCGGCTCGGAAGCAGCTCGGTGCGGTGGAGCCGAAGTAGCCCGGCCCGCAGCCTGATGAGGGTGGTATGACTCCGGTCGTACCCGGAACGCGGGATGACGTCGGGTACCAAGCCCCAGCAGCCACCGACGATAAGCACGAGCAGTAAGGCCACGTCGTCGCCCTGGTGCCTGGTGCCTGGTGCCTGGTGTCGTTGCCCATGTTCGTCAGCCCGTGCCCCTTCGTTGTCGCTCGTCGTGACCTCGGTTCGCTCTAGGCAACCGGTCAGTCACGCTCAGGGGTACCGTTGAGGTAGCACCTTGGGCATAAGAGCGTTAAGCGCTTGAAGGCGAGGAGTTGACCCGGTGGCGACCCGTGAACCGAACGAAGGTCTTGCCAGCCTGCACCGCGAGACGGGATGGACACTGCGCCAACTTGCGCAGTGGGTTAACCGTGTCGGCACCGAGCGGGGCACACCGACCAAGTACCAACAGCCGTCCGTACACCAGTGGTTGAACGGACACATGCCGAAGGAATCGACACGTCCACTAATCCTAGAAGCCCTTTCGCGCAAGTTAGAACGGCCTGTCACACACACGGAAGCCGGCTTCCCCGCTCCTGCCTTTAACGCAGAAGACTGCTCCGTCGTGGAAGAGCTAATTGACCTAGGGAGACAGGACGTGGAGCGACGTCATTTTCTCGGAGCAAGCCTCTTCTCTATCGTATTGACCATTCCTGATTGGCCGGACGTTATGGGCAGAATGGAGGCTGTTCAAGCTGGAGTGAAACCACGTATAGGAATGTCAGAGGTTGAACTGGTCACTCAAATGACTGATCGCCTTTCTGAAACCTACGATGACCTTGGAGGTCGCCATACTCGCCCCATGGCAGCCGCATTTCTGGTGAACACCGTAGCCCCCTATCTGCGATCAGATGGCCCCACCGAGATTCGGAAAGCCATGATGTCGGCTGCCGCCTTTCTTTGCTATCTGACAGGCTGGATGGCAGTTGACGAAGGGGCTCAAGGGACCGCGCAGAAGTACTACGTCAAGGGCTTGGAACTTGCAGGCGCAAGCGGCGACCACATGGCGTACTGCCACATCCTACGCGGGATTTCCGTTCAGGCTGTTGATCTGGGACATGGCTCTATGGCAGTACGTCTAGCGGATGCGGCCTCGGCAACTTCTCCGCAGACCGGGCCACGTGTGCGCGCCTTCATGACAGGTCAACAGGCCCACTCCTTTGCGGTCGCCGGTGACCGTAGCGAAGCACTACGGTGCATTAGAGAAGCCGAACGGTCCATGAATCAAGCCGAAAGCACCTCGCAGACATTCGGAGGCTACGACCCCGCCACCCTGGCATATCATGAATCTCAGGTCCGGTACGCGCTGGGAGACGTAAAGGGAAGTGTCGATTCCCTCAAATCGCATTTCCGCCTGCGAGACCCTGACGACACAAGACGCTCCGCACTGCGATTCAGTTCCATGCTGGCGGAACGGCAGCTTGAATTGGGACTTCTAGACGTTGCCTGCCAGACATGGAGGCAAGTTCTTGATGAATACCCATCAGTTCGCTCCGGCAAGGTGGATCGGCATGTTGCAAGTATCCCGAGACTTCTCCAGCCTCATCGAACTAATGCAGCTGCACGAGAAATCTACGAGCGATCTTTGTTGAGCATCAGGCGCTATTGATCCGAAACGCTTTGGGTTCGGGTTCGTTGACAGCATGTGAGTGATCTGGTGGGGGATGCGCGGACGTGGTCGCCGGACGTGCAGGAGGC
>NZ_JBEZNF010000063.1:0-6432 GCF_040653095.1 Streptomyces sp. NPDC048057 | reverse complement strand
CTGTACCTCGGGTCGTTGAAGTCCAACATCGGACACACCCAAGCAGCCGCCGGCGTCGGCGGCATCATCAAAATGGTGATGGCGATGCACCACGGCCGCCTCCCCCGCACCCTCCACCTCGACGCACCCACCCCCCACGTCGACTGGGAAAGCGGCGCGGTAGAGCTGCTGGACGAGGCCCGCACATGGACACGGAACGGGCACCCACGCCGCGCAGCCGTCTCCGGCTTCGGCATGAGCGGCACCAACGCCCACATCATCCTCGAAGAAGCCCCCACCCAACCAGAACCCACCACCCAAGAAGCCCCCACCCAAGACACCGCTCTCGCACCATGGCTACTGTCCGGCCACACCGAACAAGCACTACGCGACCAAGCAACCCAACTACACACCTACGCCCAAACCCACACCAGCCAAACCGAACTCCAAAACGCAGCCCACACCCTCACCCAAGGACGCACCCACCACACCCACCGCTCCGTCATCACCCCCACCGACCACACCGACCTCCTCAACGCCCTCAACGCCCTCGCCCACAACACACCCCACCCCAGCCTCGTCCAAGCCACCACCACCGAACCCGGCAAAACCGTCTTCGTCTTCCCCGGCCAAGGCTCCCAATGGCACGGCATGGCCCACCAACTCCTCGCCACCTCCCCCACCTTCACCCACCACCTCACCCAAGCCAGCGAAGCCCTCCAACCCCACACCGACTGGAACCTCCTCGACCTCCTCAACAACACCCACACCCCACCCCCCGACCGCGTCGACATCACACAACCCGCCCTCTTCGCCGTCATGACCAGCCTCGCCCGCCTCTGGCAACACCACGACATCCACCCCGACGCCGTCCTCGGCCACTCCCAAGGCGAAATCGCCGCAGCCCACATCGCCGGCGCCCTCACCCTCAACGACGCCGCCAAAATCGTCGCCCTCCGCAGCAAAGCCCTCCTCCCCCTCGCCAACACCGGCACCATGGCCTCCATCCCCCTCCCACCCCACGAAACCCAAACCCACCTCACCCCCTACAACGACCTCCACATCGCCGCCCACAACGGCCCCCGCACCACCGTCATCGCCGGAAACACCCAACAAATCCACCACCTCACCACCCACCTCAACAACCACAACATCCGAGCCCGCACCATCCCCGTCGACTACGCCTCACACACACCCCACATCCACCCCCTCCAAAACACCCTCCTCCAACTCCTCAACGACATCACCCCCACCCACAGCACCACCCCCTTCTACTCCACCCTCTACGCCCAACCCATCAACACCACCCAACTCACCGCCCAATACTGGTACGACAACCTCCGCAACCCCGTCCAACTCCACCCCACCCTCCTCACCCTCCTCAACACCGGCCACACCCAATTCATCGAAACCAGCCCCCACCCCGTCCTCACCACCGCAATCCAAGACACCGCCGACACCACCCCCCACACCACCCTCACCACCGGCACCCTCCGCCGAAAAGAAGGCACCCTCCGCCGCTTCCACCTCAACCTCGCCCAACACCACACCCACGGCACCCCCACCAACTGGAACACCACCCCACCCACCAACCCCAACCCCACCAACCTCCCCACCTACCCCTTCCAACACCACCGCTACTGGCTGGAAGGCCCTGCCGTGCAGAGCGATGCGACGAGCCTGGGCCTGGACACCCTGGACCATCCCTTCCTCAGCGCGGCCACCACGCTCGCCGATGGCGGCACCCTGCTCCTGACCGGTCGGCTGTCGCGTCGGCAACATGCCTGGCTGGCCGACCACGCAGTCGGTGAGAACGCCCTGCTGCCCGCCACCGCCTACCTTGAACTGGCCTTCCAGGCCGCTGATTGCCTCGGCGGTGCCAGCGTCGAGGAGCTCGCTCTCGAAACCCCGCTGTTCCTATCCGAGCACGGCGGCGTCCAGCTCCAGGTGACTATCGATCCCCCTGACGACGAGGGCCGACGAACGGTCACCGTGCACTCACGGCCGGATTCCGCCGACGCCGAGACGCTGGTCGAGGAGGTCACCTGGACCCGTCACGCCGCCGGCACACTCGCTCCCCCGCCACAGGCCGGGACCTCTCTGGATGTCTGGCCGCCTGCGGGCGCCACGGAGCTAGACACCGAAGGTCTCTACGAACGACTCGCGGACCTGGGATACACGTACGGAGCCGCGTTCCAGAACCTGTGTGCAGCCTGGGTACTGGACGGCACTGTGTACAGCGAGGTGGAGCTGGCGCCCGAGTACCATCTCGACGCCGCACGCTTCGGTATACACCCCGCTCTCCTGGACTCGGCGCTCCACGCCATGGGGCTGGGCGACTTCCTCGGCGAAGGCGTGAACCTGCCATTCACCTGGGCTGGGGCCTCCCTTCAGGCCACCGGTGCCACCACGCTCCGCGTCGCCCTCTCACCGGGCGAGGGCGGTGAGAACACCGTGACCGTGTCCGTAGCGGACCCCACGGGAGCACCAGTCGCCCAGGTCGAACAGCTCACCCTGCGCCCCACGCAATCCGGCCGTGCGCCCGCCGGACCGGGCCGCTCGGCCTCCGACGCACTGTACGAGCTGGAGTGGGTCGAGGCAGCCCGGCCTGCCTCGCAGTCCGCCGAAGCCCTCCCCCCGTACCAAATCTCGGGCTCCCTCGGCCCGTTCGGCGACCTGCCATCCTTGCTCGGCGCGCCCGTCGAGCGGGACGCCGAACTGACCTTGCTGCCGGTCTGTGTGTCCGGTGATGGGGACACCGGAACGCCGACGATGGTCAGTGCGGCCGCACAGGATCTACTCGACCGACTCCGTGATCGGCTGGCCGACAACACGGATGACACCACCCCCATCCTGGTCCTCACGCACCGGGCCGCACCCGTCCTGCCAGGTGACCTTCCAGAGTTGGCGAACGCCCCGCTCCTGGGGCTGCTCCGGTCGGCGGCGACCGAGAATCCAGATCGGATCACCCTCGTCGATCTTGACGACGAGGCCGCCTCACTGCGCGCACTGCCCGCCGCACTCGCCACCGATGAACCTCAACTAGCCCTTCGTAACGGTGAATTGCTCGTTCCGAGGCTCACTAGGAGCACTCCGGAAACAACACTGGATGTACCGAGCAACGGCTCCGCCTGGCGGCTGGAAACACCCGGCGGCTCGCCCGACGACCTGCGCGCGGCCCTGTACCCGGCGGCCAAGGCTCCGCTGGCCGAGGGCCAAGTGCGGATCGCCGTCCGTGCCGCCGGGCTGAACTTCCGAGACGTACTGACCGCCCTGGGGATGGTCCCTGTCGGGGCACCGCTGGGCACGGAGGCGGCCGGCACGGTGCTGGAAACGGGACCCGGAGTGACCGATGTCTCCGCCGGAGACCGGGTATTCGGTCTGGTTCCCGGCTCGGTGGGCCCAGTCGCCGTCGCAGACCGGCGGCTGATCGCACGGATCCCCGACGGTTGGTCCTTCGCCCAGGCAGCCGGCGTCCCGGCCGTGTTCACCACGGCCTATCACGGTCTGGTGGAAGTGGCCGATGTACGGCCCGGCGAACGACTGCTGATCCACTCCGCGGCCGGCGGCGTGGGGATGGCAGCGCTCCAGCTGGCCCGGCACCTAGGCGCCGAGGTGTTCGCCACCGCCGGTCCCGGCAAGTGGGGGGCGCTGCGCGCCCTGGGCCTCCCCACCGAGCACCTGGCCTCCTCCCGGACGACGGACTTCGAGAGCGGCTTCCGTACGGCCACCGACGGTGAGGGCGTAGATGTCGTCCTCAACTCCCTGACAGGCGATTTCATCGACGCATCGCTCCGGCTGTTGCCGCGCGGCGGGCGGTTCGTGGAAATGGGGATCGCCGACGTACGAGACCCCGAAGCCGTCGCGTCCACGCATGAGGGCGTGTCCTACCATGCCTTCGAACTGCTGGACATGGGCATCGACCGCGTCCAGCAGAGCCTACGCAGCGTGCTCGCCCTCTTTGAACAAGGAATTCTGGAACCGCTGCCGGTCAGCACCTGGGACATCCGCCAGGCGCCCGCAGCCTTCCGCTACTTCAGCCAGGCGCGACAGGTAGGCAAGGTCGTACTCACGGTGCCGCCCACCGACAGGAACGACGGCACGGTGCTGATCACTGGCGGCACCGGCACCCTTGGTGCCGCACTGGCCCGCCACCTGGTCACCGAACGAGGGGTCCGGCATCTGCTGCTGATTGGGCGGCGCGGTGACCAGGCCCCAGGAGCGGCGGAACTCGGCGCCGCACTTGCCGAGCTCGGCGCCGAGGTGCGTATCGAGGCGTGTGACGCCTCTGACCGCGAAGCTCTCTCCCGGCTGCTCGGCTCGATCCCGCCAGAACATCCACTGACAGGGGTTGTCCATGCCGCAGGAGTCCTGGACGACGGGATACTCGCCTCCCTGACACCTGAGAAGATGACCGCGGTGTTCCGGCCGAAGGTGGACGCGGCGTGGCATCTGCACGAGCTGACACGCCATCTGGATCTGCGGTCGTTCGTCCTGTTCTCCTCGGCGTCAGGGCTGCTCGGCGGCGCTGGACAGGCCAACTACGCGGCCGCGAATGTCTTCCTCGACGCACTGAGCCGGCATCGCCGAGCCCTCGGCCTACCCGCGACCTCACTGGCTTGGGGCATGTGGGAGCAGGCCAGCGGCATGACGGAACATCTTGCGGAGGCCGACCGGGAGCGGATCAGCCGGGGCGGACTGCTCCCCATGTCCGTGCCGGAGGGCATGGCCCTGTTGGACGCGGCGCTCGCGGCGGACCGGCCGCTGCTCGTTCCGGCGCCGTTGGACCGTGCGGCCTTGCGTGCCCAGGCCGAGCAGGGCACGGTTCCCGCGGTCCTGCGCTCGCTGATGCGGGCACGCGCGGTGCGCCGCGCCGCACGGGGGACGCAGGTCCCAGTGGCCCCGCTCGTCGATCGGTTGGGCGCCCTGCCCGCGGCCGAGCGCGAGCAGTTCCTTCTCTCTCTGGTCCGCGACCAGGTAGCAGCGGTGCTGGGACACATGGAGGCGGACGACATCGCGGCCGAACGGGCGTTCAAGGAGATCGGCTTCGACTCGCTCACCTCCGTAGAACTGCGCAACCGCATCGGGGCGGCCTCAGGCCTGCGCCTGCCCACAACCCTGGCGTTCGACTTCCCGACCCCCGCCGCGCTGGCCGGTCACCTCCTCGCCCGGCTCGCCCCGCGGGACACGGTGGATCACTCTGCCGACCTGGAGCGGCTACTGGCCGCGATCTCCGTGGACAGCGAGGGCTTCCCATTGATCAAGGACCGCTTGCGGGCTGCCCTCTGGCAGTGGGACGAGGCCGTCTCGGGGCTGGACGTCGGAGGGGGGCCAGGCCAGGAGACGGTGAGCGATCTGTCCGAAGCTACCGACGCGGAGCTGTTCCGGGCCCTCGACGAGGAACTCGACGCGCCCTGACCACAGGGGCGTTCCCGCATCCCGCCCCGTCCACCGTTCAGTCCTTCGAGAAGAGAGTGCGGCTGTGACGAACACCGAAGACAAACTGCGCGACTATCTCAAGCGGACGACGGCCGATCTGCGCCAGGCCCGCCGACGCGTCAAAGAGCTGGAACATAGGGATCACGAACCGATCGCGATCGTGTCAATGGGGTGCCGCTTCCCGGGAGGTGCCGACTCTCCCGAGTCGCTCTGGCGGCTATTGCGCGAGGGCACGGACGCGGTGTCCGAATTCCCGGAAGACCGGGGCTGGGACCTGGACACTCTGTACGACCCCGATCCGGACCACCCCGGCACTGCCTATACCCGGCAGGGCGGTTTCCTGGACAGCGCGGGAGAGTTTGACGCCGCGTTCTTCGGGATGGGCCCCCGGGAGGCGGTCGCCACTGATCCCCAGCACCGGCTGCTGCTGGAATTGTCGTGGGAGACCTTCGAGCGGGCGGGCATCGCTCCCGGATCACTGCGCGGCAGCCGTACGGGCGTCTTCGCCGGAGTGGTGTCACAGGCGTACGTTCCTCCGCCCGACCGGGTACCGGAGGGCTTCGAAGGCCATTTGATGACGGGGAATGCCACGAGTGTCGCCTCCGGTCGGGTCGCCTACCACCTAGGGCTCGAAGGCCCGGCGATCACCATCGACACCGCGTGCTCCTCTTCGCTGGTGGCCATGCATCTTGCGGCCCAGGCGTTGCGCCGCGGTGATTGCGACCTGGCGCTGGCCGGCGGCGTGACGGTGATGGCGACGCCCGTCCTGCTCGTGGAGTTCAGCCGCCAGCGGGGCCTGTCGCCGGACGCCCGCTGCAAGGCGTTCTCCGCGGATGCCGACGGCACCGGATTCGCGGAGGGCGCGGGCCTGGTGCTGCTGGAGCGGCTCTCCGACGCCCGGCGGGCCGGTCGCCGGATCCTCGCCGTCATACGCGGCACCGCCATCAACCAGGACGGCGCCAGCAACGGCCTCACCGCACCCAACGGCCCCGCCCAACAACGCGTCATCCACCA
>NZ_JBEZNF010000062.1:0-11516 GCF_040653095.1 Streptomyces sp. NPDC048057 | reverse complement strand
GGCCTTGGGCCCCTGAGCCTGCCGGTTCTCCCGGATCCTGAAGTCCATCGCACCCCTTGAGCTGAGGTGTTGCAACGACCACTAGAACGGAAGTGCACGGGTGCGGGGCCGACGCGTGCCCGGGGGCGTACGCGCACGTCATCGCCCGTCGCGCAGCTCCAGGACGTACGCGGCGGTCAGCGCGACGGCGCGGTCCGCGTCCTGCGCCAGCTCCGCGAGGGCGCGTGCCGCGGTGGCGCCCGGGACGTCGGCGAGCGCCTGGGTGAGCCGTCGTCGCCCGGCCTGGTCGGTACGGGTGCGGGCCAGCCGGTCGACGAGTGCGGCGGCGATCCGGTCCGCCCCCGCGGCGCCGTGCGCCAGCGTGCTCAGCGCATCGGCCGCGTCCACGTCGTTCGCCCCGTCGACGACCATGTCGACGAGGGTGGGGACCGCTTCGGTCACCCCGCGGCCGGCGAGCACGGGCGCGGCCCGGCGCCGGACCGCGACGTCCTGGTGGGCGAGGGCGCCTTGCAGCAGCGCGGTCGCCGTGCCGTCGGGGAACTCGGCGATGGACTGCACGGCCCGCTCGCGCACCTCCGCGTCCGGTGAGCGCAGGCCCTTCGCCAGCAGCGCGAGGGCGCGGTCGCCGGACTGCGCGAGGGCCCACCGCAGCGCCCCGGCCACGTTCGGGTCGCTCTCCCCGAGCACCGACTCCACCAGGGTCGCCACCGGCACCGGGGCCTCGTCGACCGCGGTGAGGGCGGCGCGCTGGCGCTTGCCCGCGCTCTCGGAATCCAGCGCCTGGAGGAGGGCGACGACCTGGAGGACCTCCTCCCAGCCGGTGGGTTCGGCGGCTTCGATCCGTTGCAGCCGGGCCAGCAGCTCCGTCTCCGCCGCGATGCGCTGGAGCGTCCGCCGGGTGAGGTCCTCGACCAGCTCCGACGGCGCGAAGCCGGGGTCGTCGAGTGCCCGCTTGACCTCGTGCAGCGACAGCCCGAGGGACCGCAGGCTCTCGATGTGGAAGATGCGCTCGATGTCCGCGCTGGAGTACTCGCGGTAGCCGGCGTCGGTGCGGTCCGACGGCCGCACCAGGCCGAGCGATTCGTAGTGACGCAGCATCCGGGCGCTGACCCCGGACCGCCGCGCCACCTCACCGATCAGCACGGAGCCTCACCACCGCACCTCGTCGGGGCCGAGGGCCACGACCCGCTTCGCCTCCTCGACCGCAAGCGTGAAGCCGGCTTCCGGGTCGCGGTAGAGCTGCTCCGTGGCGATCGCGTGGGCGCGCACGGCCGGGTCGGGGTCCTCCATCGCGGCGTGCAGGGCCGGCAGGACTTCCTCGCCGAGCCCGATCAGCGCCCGGCTGAGGCTCAGCCGGGTCTCCCGGCTGCCGCGGGCGAACTGCGTCGTCAGCACGGAGGCCAGCGCGCACTCCTCGCCCTCGGGCACGAACGCGACCGCGGTCCGCCAGGCGGCCCGCGCCACCTCGTCGTCGGCGTCGAGCAGCAGGTCCCGGGTGATCGACGCCCAGGTCCGCGGGTCGCCGATCTTCGACAGGGTGTGCAGGGCCTGGCTGCGGGCCTGGGCGAGCGGCGAGCGGAGTTCGGGCAGCAGCCGGGGGACGGTCGCGGCCGGGTCGTGCCGGGTGAGCGCCCACGTCAGCATCTCCCGTACGGAGAACTCCGGCTCGATCGCGCACCGCGCCACGAGCGAGTCGACGGCCCCTGTGTCGGGGGCGGGGTTCATGCCGATCGCGAGCGCGGCGCGCAGCCGTATCGACGCGTCGCCGTCCGCGAGCGCCCCGAGCGCGCCTGCCGTCTCTGCGGTCATCCGGACCACCTCCTTGCCCCCAGTGAAGAGCTTGCCACCGTGTCAAGGTCAAACGGTGCCCTTGTGCGGCGGGCCTGGGCGCGGTTTCGCCGTGCGGCGGGCCCCGAGGCGTCAGGGCTGCCCCTTTTGCAGGCGTCGCATGAAGAGGGTGAAGCCGGCCCACAGGGCGATGGCGCCCGCCACCAGGAGCCAGCCGAGGTGCCGGCCGGTGCTGAGGGTCAGGGCGGTGACGAGGACGACGAACAGCGCGGCGAAGGCGTTGACGCCCCTGACGTAGAACCGGATAGCGGCCTGCCGCTCCGTGCTCCATCCCATGCGGTCCACGGTGATCACCTTTCGCGCGGTTTCCTTCGACGGACGGGTGAGCCGGGGAGGAACCCCTGCGGGATCCCTCCCCGGCCGGTGGAGCGTTAACCGGTTGTGGTGCCGAACCGAGTGCGGCGCTTCAGCCGAAGATCGTGTCGACGAGGCCGGAGGCGGCTTCGCCCGCTCCCCACGCCCCGGCGAAGCAGATCGGCTGGCCCCACATCGACATGCCTCCGGTGGGGATGGCGCTGCCCAGCAGGACGGCCTCGCAGGCGAGGAAGAAGCCACCGCCGGCGAGGAAGCCGGCGACGTCGCCCCACAGGCCGACGGTGTCGCCCGTCACCAGTCCGTGGACGGCGCTGAAGCCGTCGCCGACCCAGCCGAGCGCGTCCACGCCGCCGCCGATGGCGTCGACGATGCCGCCGATGCTGAACAGGCCGCTGGGGTCGATGAGGTTGGTGGGGTCACCGGAGGCGTACAGGTACGGGTTGGTCTCCACGCCCGCCGGGTCGGGCTGGGTGAAGCGCCCGGTGTTCGGGTCCAGGTAGCGGGCGCTGAGGTGGTAGAGCCCGGTGGGGTCCTGGTAGCCGCTGGCGAAGCGGTACGGCTGGGGCACCTGCTCGCTGATGGAGCGGGTGACGCCGCGCGGGCTGTAGTCGTAGGTGTTGACCTTGTCGCCCGCCTCGTTGACGACGGCGCGGGTCGAGCCGATGGCGTCGGTGAGGTAGTAGTACGTGTGCACGGTCCGTGCCGGGCCGTGCGTGCGGAAGGAGTTGAGCTTGCCCCTCGGCTCCCGGACGAAGTTCGTGTCCACGCCGCCGGTGGTCTTCGCGGAGAGTCCGACGGGCCCGTGGTGGAAGAGGGTGCCGCCGAACTCGGTGCGCTCGGACTGGTCGGTGGAGGCGTAGCGGCCCTGGTAGGTCGTGCCGCCGTGGGTGAGCGAGGTCAGCTGGGAGAAGTCGTTCCAGTGCGCGCCGGTGCGGGTCGAGCCGGGGGTGGGTGCGCCCGCGGTCTCGTTGCCGGCCCCGTCGTAGGACCAGCCGCTGGTGCTGCCGTTCTTGCCGGTGATCTGGGAGGCGTCGTTGTAGGTGTACGTCGTGCCGCCCGGGCAGCCCGCGGCCGTGCCCTGCGAGGTGAGGTTGCCGGCCTTGTCGTAGCAGTACAGCCAACTGTCGTTGACGGCCGCGCCCTTGGTCTCCTTGGTGAAGGTGAGCCGGCCGGCGGAGTCGTAGCTGAAGGCACGCTTGAGCCCGGCGACGGCGTCGGTCTCGGTGCGGATGCGCCCGCCGTCCTTGGTGGTGGTGCCGCTGGTGTAGGAGTAGTCGTAGGCGAGGTCGAGCAGGGTGCCCTTGGCCGAGGTCGCCTTGATGCGCTCCGGGCGGTTCGCCTTGTCGCGGGTGACCGTCTCGACGGTGCCGCCGGGGTAGCTGGTCTTGGTGCGGGCGTCGTTGGCGTTGTACTCGTACCCGGTCTTCTTGCCCTGCGGGTCGGTCAGCGACTCCAGCCGGTTGACCTTGTCGTAGGCGTAGCGCACGGTGCCGGCCGGGTCCGTGTACGTCTCCAGGTTGCCCTCGGGGTGGTAGGTGAGGACGGTCTGCGAGCCGTTCTGGAGCGTGCGCACCGTCTCGCGGGAGAGCGGGTCGAAGGCGTACGTCACGATGCCGGTGGCGTCCGAGCGCTGGCGGAGGTTGCCGTCGCCGTCCCAGGCGTAGTCGGCCCAGCCGGTGGGGCCGGCGACGCGGGTGATGCGGTCGCGGTGGTCGTAGGTGAAGGTCGTCTTCGTGCCGCGGCCGTCGGTGGCGGTCGCCACCCGGCCCGCTTCGTCGTACGTGTAGGTGCTGGCGCCGATCGGGGCGGGCGGGGCGACCTTCACCAGGTTGCCCCTGGCGTCGTACGTCGCCTTGGTCGCCTTGCCGTTGGCGTCCTTGATCTCGCAGCGCTGGCCCTGGAAGCCGCCGCAGGTGGGGGCCGCGGGGTTGTACGCGAAGGTGCGGGTCCCGCCTTCGGGTCCGGCGACGGTCTCCTTGGTGGTGTTGCCCGCGTCGTCGTAGGCGTAGCTGATGTCGACGCCGTCGGCGCTGTTCATCTTCCCGGGCAGGTCGGCGCCGCCGATGGTGCGGTAGCCGCTGAGGGAGGAGGTGGCGCCGGTGGGGAGCTTGGCGGAGGTGGGGTTGGAGCGGGCGTCCCAGCCGTACGCGGTGACGTTGCCGGGGGTGCCGCCGACGCCCATCGCGTCCGTGGCGGTCTGGAGGTTGCGGTTGGCGTCGTAGGTCCGGTCGCGCGTCTTGCCGAGCGCGTCGGTGACCTTGGTGACCTCGCCGTCCGCGGCGTGCGCGTACGTGGTGGTGTTGCCCGCCGGGTCGGTGACCGTGGTGGAGCCGGCCTTGTTGGGCGCGTCGGCCGAGTAGCGGTAGGTGTAGGTGGGGCCGGTCTCGCCGGACCCGTTGAAGTGGGTGGCCCGCTTCATCGACGTGACGCGGTTCTTCGCGTCGTAGGTGAAGACCGTCACCCGCCCCTCGGGGGTGGTGATCTTCGTCAGCCGGCGGTCGGCGTCGTGGCCGAACTGGGTCGCCTTGCCCTCGGAGTCGGTGACCTTCGCGAGGTCCCCCGACGGGTTGAGGTCGTACACCACGGTGCGGCCGGCGTTGTCCTTGGCCTGCCACTGCGCGGGGAAGGTCTTGACGAGGTCGATCCAGCGGCCGGAGCGGGACTCCGTGAGCTTGAAGCCCTTGTGCTCGCCGCCCGCGTCGTGCTGGGTGACCAGGACGTGTCCGCCGTTGCGGTCGGTCACCTTCACCAGCGTGCCCTGCGGGCTGTACGTGTCCTTGGTGCCCGAGCCGCGCTCGGTGACGACGTACTCGCCGTTGGCGGACTTCGCCAGGTCCAGGCGGTGGCCCTCGGGGGTGGTGTAGGTGCCGTCGGCCTTCTTCGGGAAGGTGACGGAGGCGCCCGTGGCGTCGTACAGGACGACCCTGTCCGCCTCGATCTGCACGTACCGCTCGTAGTTCTGCCACCAGCGCTGGGAGACCTTGCCCCAGGGGGCGTCCAACGAGTTGTACGTACGCGTCAGCCGCAGCGACTTGCCGACGCCCGAGAGCTGGAGGTCGGTGGCGGCGAGCATCAGGTTGCCGGTGGAGTAGTTGGTCCGCACCACCAGGGAGTCGGTGACGCGCACGTCGGAGATCTGGTGCCACGGCACCTCGCCCTGACCCTTGGGCACGACCGCGGCCAGTGCCTTGGCGGTGGGCTGCGACGCTTCGGGCACCGGGGCGCTGCGGGCGCTGGCGGCGCGGTCCCGCTGCGCCGTGCGCCACCGGGCAACCTCGGCGGACGTCGCGCCGCGCACCGAATCCGGCGCCTTGTTCTTGCCGACCTTCACCGGCGGCATCGCCACCGGCTGGCCCCTCTTGCCCCACGCGGAGGACGTCTCCCCCGCCCGCTTCTCCGGTGCGCCCTGCGCCAGGGCCGGCACCGCCGAGACGACGAGGGCGACGGCCACGGATGCGGCGACCATGACGCGGCGCGGAGCGGGACGGCGACGTCTGTGCGTTGTTCCTGTGGTGCCTGAAGACATACGTCTCCTCCTCAGGAATGCAGACCACAGCAGCCCCAACGGCCACTGGGCACCGGCACGGTAGGCATGCCCCCGCGCCAATTACGTGTACATGCCCAATGGTTGAGCGCTTTTCGGTCGGTCTCGTCGACGACGATGTCGATGAATCCCTCGACAGAACCGCCGTGAATGTCCACAGGTCGATCTGCGCCACCAGGGGCGACGTCCGAGCACCCGGATTGGCGCGATGCGTGCGGCCCATCGCGTGATACCGCGGCCCGCACTCCGATCACCCCCCGCCCGTCCCGCGTAGGGTCGGACCATGAGCCGAACAGACCGCGCCAGCAAGGTGATCACCGCTCCTCCGACGGCCGTGTACGCGGCGCTGCTCGATCCGGCCGCCCTGGAGGCGTGGCTGCCGCCGGAGGGCATGAGCGGGCGGATCGAACGGTGGGACCCGCGGCCCGGTGGCGGATTCCGGATGGTCCTCACCTATCTCGACCCCGTCGACAGCCCGGGCAAGACCTCGGACGCGACGGACGTCGTCGAGATCGACTTCGTCGACATGGCACCGGACGAACGGGTGGTGCAGCGGGCGGTGTTCGAAGCCGAGGACCCGGCGTTCGCCGGCGTCATGACGCTGACCTGGGCGCTCACCGCGGTCGACGCGGGCACCGAGGTGACCGTCACCGCGGCCGACGTGCCGCCCGGCATCAGCAGGGCCGACCACGAGGCGGGGCTCGGCTCCTCACTGGCCAATCTGGCGGCGCACGTCACCGCGCGCTGAGGCCGATGGCAGGTGCTCAAGCGTCTGTGTTCAGCTGGGCGGTCCCCTGTGAACCGTGGGGTTCGACACGGGTTCTGCCCACCTGGGCGGGGTGGCGTGAGCGTGGAAGTGGAATCCCGCGCCGAGTGCTGCTCCGCGTGGCCGGTGGTGGGTGTGCTGACCGTGGTCACGCCCTGGTGCCGGTGGGCTGCGCGGGCAGCCGGGCCGCGTGCGGCGATGCGTCGCCATGCGCCTTGACCACGGTCGCCCTGCCACCGGCAGGACGGGCAGATGGCCCACTTCCAGCCGGAGCCGCGGGAGAAGTCGCTACTGCGCTTCGTGTTCTCCACATCCACCGAGGAGAACCAGCGCTCACGGTCGACCCGGATGAACGGGATCTCGCCGTTCAAAACCCCACTGGCGAAGCGTCATCGGATGCATCCCGAGACGCTTCGCGGCCCTGGACATACGCAGCAGCTCCACACCAGCAGCCAAGTCGACACAACACCAGGGACAACTAATGAAGTTGCTGAGCCTTCGTCGAGCGCCCACGGGGAAGAATGAAGACGACCTCATCCTTCTATGAGGCTTGGGGCTTCGAGTGGAGGTCGGACGGGTGAGCGGGCTGGAGACGCACGAGCTGCGCTGCTTCATCGTGCTGTCCGAGGAACTGCACTTCGGACGCACCGGGCGGCGGTTGTACATCACGCAGAGCCGGGTCAGCCAGCTCCTCGCCGCCCTGGAGCGCCGGATCGGCGCCCGCCTGGTGGAGCGCACCAGCCGTCGCGTGAGCCTGACCCCCTTCGGCGAACGCTTCCTCACGGAGCTGCGCCCGGCGTACGAGCACCTGGAGTCGGTGGTCGAAGCGGCCCGGGCGGCGGCGAGGGGCCGTGCGGACACCCTGCGGATCGGCTTCCAGTGCGCGGCGAACGACCAGCTGACGCGGGCGGTCTCCGCGTTCCGCGAGGCGTGGCCGCAGACGGGGACCCAGCTCACGGAGCTGCCGCTGGCGGATCCCTTCGGGGCGCTGCGCCGGGGCGAGGTGGACACGGCGGTGGTGCCGCTGCCGGTGGAGGAGCCGGACCTGGAAGTGGGCCCGGTCCTCTCCACCGGGCAGCAGACCCTGGCGCTCGTCTGGCGCCGCGGCGAGTCGACCCCGCCCCTCCGGGCCTTCGCCGCGGCGATCACCACCGCGAGGAACCTCGCAGCGGCGTAGCCCCTACGGGGTTCGCCGGGGGCGCGGCAGCGCCATGGACGGTACGCAATCACCGCGACCGCGCGCTGTCTGTGGCTGGTCGCGCAGTTCCTCCCCCTGTGCCCTGCGGGCACAGGGGCACCCCCAGCGCCCCTGAATGCTCACGCCCTGCGGGCGT
This sequence comes from Streptomyces sp. NPDC048057, assembly GCF_040653095.1. Classification (NCBI taxonomy): domain Bacteria; kingdom Bacillati; phylum Actinomycetota; class Actinomycetes; order Kitasatosporales; family Streptomycetaceae; genus Streptomyces; species Streptomyces sp. NPDC048057. The sequence continues at coordinate 3,709 of NZ_JBEZNF010000062.1, read as the reverse complement.
AGGCGGGCCCGGCGGCCCCAGCGCGTACGGGGAACGCAGTTGCAGCGGCCGTTGCCCGATGGGGAAGTTCCACCGGCCCGCAGGCAGGCGATGGGCTGAGCGAAACAGGGGCGCGGGGAACTGCGCGACAAGCCACGCACGGTCCGCAGAGGCCAACGCACCCGCACCGCTACGGCGAGCACGCCACCCGCACCCCACGCACCCGCACCCGCACCCCGCCCCGGCTCACCCCCTCCGCACCTCGAAGAGAAAGCAGCCGAACTCCACCGCACGCACATGCACCAGCACCACGCCCTCCTCCTCGAACGCCTCCCCCAGCGCCCGCTCGAAAGCGCCGTTCGCGTCGGCCGGGACCTCCAGGATCCGGCCGCCGACGATGCGGCCGTCCGCGTCGTACCTGCGCAGCGCCCGCAGCGCACCCGTTCGGGCGAAGGGGTAGCCCGGCTGCCCCTCCACCGGCCCCCCGCACTCCTGCGCGTGGATGAAGACCGGGCCCTGCTCGTCGTAGGCACCGGGCCGCGCGCCCCGCTCCGCGGCCCAGCGCCGCAGCGGGGCGTACGACACCAGCGCGATGGAGTCGCCCTGCTCGCTCGCCCGCAGGCAGCACCGCAGGGGCCGCCCGCCGCGGTCGTCGGTGAAGGGGACGCAGGGGCGCCCGGCGTCATCGGTGGCACGCAGTTCCACGAGGGCACCGGCCTCGATGGGCAGAAAATGGTGGGTGGTGGGGGCCGCAGAGGCGGTCGTCGTCGTCATGCGACGAGCCTCCCCCACCCCGCCCTTTCCGTCCGGCGGGATTCGGACGTTGCATTGCCCCAGGTCACGGCCGGGCGATACTCACAGGCCCGTACCGCACCCGCCATGGAAGGATGGCCGCAAACACCACATATATCCGAGGAGACACCGCGTGCCTGGCACGAACCTGACCCGCGAAGAGGCGCAGCAGCGGGCGCGCCTGCTCACCACCCACTCGTACGAGGTCGACCTCGATCTGAGCGGGGCGCAGCAGGGCGGCATGTACCGCTCGGTGACCACGGTCCGCTTCGACTGCGCCGAGGCGAACGCGCACACCTTCATCGACCTGGTGGCACCGGCCGTGCACGAGGTCGTCCTGAACGGCAACGTCCTGGACGTCGCCGCCGTCTTCCGGGACTCCCGGATCGACCTGAAGCACCTGCCGCAGGGCCCGAACGAGCTGAAGGTCGTCGCGGACTGCGCGTACACGAACACCGGCGAGGGCCTGCACCGCTTCGTGGACCCGGTCGACGAGCAGGCGTACCTGTACACCCAGTTCGAGGTGCCGGACGCGCGCCGGGTCTTCGCGAACTTCGAGCAGCCGGACCTGAAGGCGACGTTCCAGTTCACCGTGAAGGCCCCGCAGGGCTGGACCGTGATCTCGAACTCGCCGACGCCCGAGCCGACGGGCACCGACGGCGACGTCTGGCGCTTCGAGCCGACGCCGCGGATGTCGACGTACGTCACGGCCCTGATCGTCGGCCCGTACCACTCGGTGCACAGCAGTTACGAGCAGGACGGGCAGACCGTCCCGCTGGGCATCTACTGTCGGCCGTCGCTGGCTGAGCACCTGGACGCGGACGCGATCTTCGAGGTCACGCGGCAGGGCTTCGCCTGGTTCCAGGAGAAGTTCGACTACCCGTACCCCTTCGCCAAGTACGACCAGCTCTTCGTGCCGGAGTTCAACGCGGGCGCGATGGAGAACGCGGGCGCGGTGACCATCCGCGACCAGTACGTCTTCCGCTCCAAGGTGACGGACGCCGCGTACGAGGTGCGCGCGGAGACGATTCTGCACGAGCTGGCCCACATGTGGTTCGGCGACCTGGTCACCATGGAGTGGTGGAACGACCTGTGGCTGAACGAGTCGTTCGCCACGTACACCTCCATCGCCTGCCAGGCCGCGGCGCCCGGCTCGCGCTGGCCGCACTCGTGGACGACGTTCGCGAACTCCATGAAGACCTGGGCGTACCGCCAGGACCAGCTCCCGTCCACGCACCCGATCATGGCGGAGATCCGGGACCTGGACGACGTCCTGGTGAACTTCGACGGCATCACGTACGCCAAGGGCGCGAGCGTGCTGAAGCAGCTGGTGGCGTACGTCGGTGAGGACGAGTTCTTCCGCGGCGTCCAGGCGTACTTCAAGGCGCACGCCTTCGGCAACACCCGGCTGAGCGATCTGCTGGGCGCGCTGGAGGAGACCTCCGGGCGCGATCTGAAGACCTGGTCCAGCAAGTGGCTGGAGACCGCGGGCATCAACGTGCTGCGCCCCGAGGTCGAGACGGACGCCGACGGCGTCGTCACCTCCTTCGCGGTGCGCCAGGAGGCCCCGGCGCTGCCGGCGGGGGCGACGGGCGAGCCGACGCTGCGTCCGCACCGGATCGCGATCGGCTGCTACGACCTGGACGGCGACGGCCGGCTGGTGCGGACGAACCGCATCGAACTGGACGTCGACGGAGAGCTGACGGACGTGCCGTTCCCGGCGGGCACCCGGCGTCCCGCGGTGATCCTGCTGAACGACGACGACCTGTCGTACGCGAAGGTCCGCCTCGACGAGGCGTCGCTGAAGGTCGTCACCGAGCACCTCGGCGACTTCGTCGAGTCCCTGCCGCGCGCGCTGTGCTGGGCGTCCGCGTGGGACATGACGCGCGACGGCGAGCTGGCGACCCGCGACTACGTCGCACTGGCGCTGTCCGGCATCGGCAAGGAGACCGACATCGGCGTGGTGCAGTCGCTGCACCGCCAGGTGAAGCTGGCGATCGACCTGTACGCGGCGCCGGCCGCGCGGCCGGCGCTGCTGGACACCTGGACGCGGGAGGCGCAGGAGCGGCTGCGCGCGGCCGAGGCGGGCAGCGACCACCAGCTCGCGTGGGCGCGCGCGTTCGCGGGCGCGGCCCGTACCGACGAGCAGCTCGACCTGCTGCGCGCGCTGCTCGACGGCACCGAGACCATCGAGGGTCTGACCGTCGACGCCGAGCTGCGCTGGACGTTCGTGGGACGGCTGGCGGCGACGGGCCGGCTGGACGAGGCGGGCATCGCGGCGGAGTACGAGCGGGACCGCACCGCGGCGGGCGAGCGCCACGCGGCGGCGGCCCGCGCCGCACGGCCGACGGCCGAGGCGAAGGCCGAGGCGTGGGCGTCGGTCGTGGAGCGCGACGACCTGCCGAACGCCATGCAGGAGGCGGTGATCGCGGGCTTCGTCCAGACGGACCAGCGGGACCTGCTGGCGCCGTACGCGGCGAAGTACTTCGCGGCGGTCAAGGGCGTGTGGGAGTCCCGCAGCCACGAGATGGCGCAGCAGGTGGCGACCGGGCTGTACCCCTCGCTCCAGGTGTCGCCGGCGACGCTGGAGGCGACGGACGCGTGGCTGGCGTCGGCGGAGCCGAACGCCGCGCTGCGGCGTCTGGTGCTGGAGTCGCGCGCGGGCGTGGAGCGCGCCCTCCGCGCCCAGTCCGCGGACGAGGCAGCCCGCGCCTGACGCCCGGCCGGGCCCCTGGAGCCACCCGCTCCGGGGGCCCGCTGTGGCGGTCCGTGAGAACGCTGAGGTCTCGGCTACGCGCCGTAGCACTAAAGCCCGTACCCCGACTGCGGCCCGTCTATGGCTTGTCGCGCAGGACCTCGACGTCCTCGGGCTGGTTCAGGCTATGGTGCCGAGGAACTGGATCGTGGTGATGTGGCCGGCGCCGATCAACGTCATGAC
>NZ_JBEZNF010000061.1:0-14466 GCF_040653095.1 Streptomyces sp. NPDC048057 | reverse complement strand
AACTCACCCCGGAGCCGCTCAACATCCCCCAGCTTCACACCACAAAGATGCCCACCACCAAGCAAGATCACTCAAGATAACGAAGCACTACTAGGCCTTCTTGCCGTCCGCCGGGTGCGGCGCCAGCAGCGGGAGCTGCGACGCCAGCCGCGCCTCGCACAGCCCCACCAGCACCTCGTACGCCTCCTTGCCCATCAGCTCCGTCAGCTCGGGCCGGTAGGTGACGTACACCGGCTCGCCCGCGCCGTGCGCCGACGTCGCCGAGGTGCACCACCAGTGCAGGTCGTGCCCGCCCGGGCCCCAGCCGCGGCGGTCGTACTCGCCGATCGAGATCTGGAGCACCTTCGTGTCGTCGGGGCGCTCGATCCAGTCGTACGTCCGCCGCACCGGCAGCTGCCAGCACACGTCCGGCTTCGTCTCCAGCGGCTCCCGCCCCTCCTTCAGGGCCAGGATGTGCAGCGCGCAGCCGGCGCCGCCGGCGAAGCCGGGCCGGTTCTGGAAGATGCAGGAGCCCTTCCAGCGCCGCGTCTGCCGGTCGCCGGGATCGCCGTCCTCGGCCTCCTGCACCCAGCCCGTGCGCGACCCCACGTCGTGGAACTGCCACACCTCGGGCGTGAGCCTGGCCACATGGTCCGCCACCCGCTTCTCGTCCTCGTCGTCCGAGAAGTGCGCACCGAGCGTGCAGCAGCCGTCGTCGGCCCGCCCCGCCTCGATGCCCTGGCAGCCGCTCCCGAAGATGCAGGTCCACCGGGAGGTCAGCCAGGTCAGATCGCAGCGGAAGACCTGTTCGTCGTCGGCGGGGTCGGGGAACTCCACCCAGGCCCGCGCAAAGTCCAGGCCCACCTCGTCGCGTCCCGCCGGGGCCGCCGCCCCGGACCGCTTCGACCGCTCTGCTTTGCCCGGCTTCGCCTTTTTCGTCTTTGGCACAGGTCAAGGGTATGTCCGCAGCCGCAGTAGCGTTCGTACTCATGAGACTCGGAGTCCTCGACGTCGGTTCGAACACAGTGCACCTGCTGGCGGTGGACGCCCACCCCGGCGCCCGCCCCCTGCCCGCCCACTCGTACAAGGCGGAACTGCGCCTCGCCGAACTCCTCGACGCCGACGGCGCCATCAGCCCCGCGGGCGTCGACCGACTCATCGGCACCATCGGCCGCGCCATGGAGTCCGCCGAGGACCAGGGCTGCGAGCAGGTGCTGTCCTTCGCCACCTCCGCGGTGCGCGAGGCCAGCAACGCCGACCGGGTCCTCGCCCGCGTGAAGGCGGACACCGGGGTCGACCTGGAGGTCCTGACCGGGGCGGACGAGGCCCGGCTCACCTTCCTCGCCGCCCGCCGCTGGTTCGGCTGGTCCGCCGGCAAGCTGCTGGTCCTCGACATCGGCGGCGGCTCCCTGGAGATCGCGTACGGCATCGACGAGGAGCCCGACGCGGCCGTCTCCCTGCCGCTGGGCGCGGGCCGGCTCACCGCCGGCATGCTCCCCGGGGACCCGCCCGACGCCGAGGCGGTGCGGTCGCTGCGGCGCCACGTCCGCGCGGAGATCGCCCGTACGGTCGGCGAGTTCAGCCGCTTCGGACCGCCCGACCACATCGTGGCCACCTCGAAGACCTTCAAGCAGCTCGCCCGGATCGCGGGGGCGGCCCGGGAGTCCGACGGGCTGTACCTCCAGCGCGAGCTGAGCCGCAAGGCGCTCCAGGACTGGGTGCCCAAGCTGGCCGCGATGACCGCGGACCAGCGCGCCGAGCTGCCCGGCGTCTCCGCGGGCCGGGCCCGCCAGCTGCTGGCCGGCGCCCTCGTCGCGGAGGCCGCGATGGACCTCTTCGGCGCGCAGGAGCTGGAGATCTGCCCGTGGGCGCTGCGGGAGGGCGTCATCCTGCGCCGGCTGGACCACCTGCCGGCCGCACCTGCGGTGGGACCGCTGGTCGGCTCGTAGACCGACCGGACCGCTGGTCGGCTCGGATACCGACCGGAGCGCCGGCCGACCCGTACCCCGCCCGGATCCGTCCGGACCCACCCGCGCCGGGCGCGCCACCACCGCAACGGTCCGCCGGGACCCCTCCACCGGCCGGACCGGGCAGCCCGTCGCCCCGCCCCGGCCCGTACGCTGTGTCCCGTGGCAGAACCGGCAACAGACACCGGCGCGGGCGCGACAGCGCCGCCCGCCGCCGTGCGCATCCCGCGGGCGAAGGTCCTGCTGTCCACGGCCTCCGTCTACCCGGAGTCCACCGCGACCGCCTTCGAGGTGGCCGCACGCCTCGGCTACGACGGCGTCGAGGTCATGGTCTGGACGGACCCGGTCAGCCAGGACGTCGAGGCGCTGCGCCGGCTCTCGGACTACCACCAGGTGCCGGTGCACGCCGTCCACGCGCCCTGTCTGCTGATCACCCAGCGCGTCTGGTCCACCGACCCCTGGGCCAAGCTCCAGCGCGCCCGCGCCGCCGCGGAGAAGCTGGGCGCCTCCACCGTCGTGGTGCACCCGCCCTTCCGCTGGCAGCGGCAGTACGCCCGGGACTTCGTCGACGGCATCTGGCGGATGGCGGACGAGACGGACGTCCGGTTCGCCGTGGAGAACATGTACCCCTGGCGCTACAAGGACCGCGAGCTGCTGGCGTACGCCCCCGAGTGGGACGTCACCAAGGACGACTACCGCCACTTCACGATCGACCTCTCCCACACCGCGACCTCCCGCTCCGACACCCTCGCCATGGTCGACCGCATGGCCGACCGGCTCGGCCACGTCCACCTCGCCGACGGCAAGGGGTCCGCGAAGGACGAGCACCTGGTCCCCGGGCGCGGCGAGCAGCCCTGCGCGGAGCTGCTGGAACGTCTCGCCCGCAGCGGCTACGACGGCCACGTGGTGATCGAGGTGAACACCCGCCGCGCCATGTCCACCGCCGAACGCGAGGCCGACCTCGCCGAAGCCCTCGCCTTCACCCGGCTCCACCTGGCCTCGCCCGCCGCCGTGTCCCGGCCGGAGGGGACACCGGGAGCACGCGGCGCGTGACGGAAGGCACCGTTCCGGTCCCGCATCCCGGACGGCGCGTCCAGATCTTGGAGCGGCGGCGTAGGCTTTCCCGTACTGACCTGTCTACCGAGGAGCGAGCGACGATGCCCGAGCTGAGGTCCCGCACTGTCACCCACGGCCGCAACATGGCGGGTGCCCGCGCCCTGATGCGCGCCTCGGGCGTAGCCAGCGCGGACATCGGCAAGCCCATCGTCGCCGTGGCGAACTCCTTCACCGAGTTCGTGCCTGGGCACACCCACCTCCAGCCGGTCGGCCGGATCGTCAGCGAGGCGATCAAGGCGGCGGGCGCGATCCCGCGCGAGTTCAACACGATCGCCGTCGACGACGGCATCGCGATGGGCCACGGCGGCATGCTCTACTCCCTGCCGTCCCGCGACCTGATCGCCGACAGCGTGGAGTACATGGTCGAGGCGCACTGCGCCGACGCCCTGATCTGCATCTCCAACTGCGACAAGATCACCCCGGGCATGCTGAACGCCGCCCTGCGGCTGAACATCCCCACGGTCTTCGTCTCCGGCGGCCCCATGGAGGCCGGCCGGGCCACCCTCGTCAACGGCACCGTCCGCAAGCTGGACCTGGTCAACGTGATCGTCGACGCCGTCGACGAGGCCGTCTCCAACGAGGACATGCTGCGCATCGAGGAGAACGCCTGCCCGACCTGCGGCTCCTGCTCCGGCATGTTCACGGCCAACTCCATGAACTGCCTGACCGAGGCCATGGGCCTGTCCCTGCCGGGCAACGGCACCGTCCTCGCCACGCACACCGCCCGCCGCGCCCTGTACGAGGACGCGGGTCGCACGGTCGTCGAGATCGCCAAGCGGTACTACGAGGACGACGACGCGAGCGTCCTGCCGCGCTCCATCGCCACCCGCGGCGCGTTCGAGAACGCCATGGCCCTCGACATCGCCATGGGCGGCTCCACCAACACGATCCTCCACCTGCTGGCCGCCGCGCAGGAGGCCGAGCTGGACTACGGCCTCGCCGACATCGACGCGGTCTCCCGCCGCGTCCCCTGCCTCGCGAAGGTCGCCCCCAACGTCGCCCCCCAGGGCACGTACTACATGGAGGACGTCCACCGCGCCGGCGGCATCCCCGCGATCCTCGGCGAGCTGTACCGCGCCGGCATGCTGGACGAGGACGTCCACGCCGTCCACGCCCCGTCCGTCAAGCAGTGGCTGGACACCTGGGACGTCCGCGGCGGCTCCCCGTCGCCCGAGGCGGTCGAGCTGTGGCACGCGGCGCCCGGCTGCGTCCGCTCCGCCGAGGCGTTCTCCCAGTCCGAGCGGTGGGAGACCCTCGACACCGACGCCGCCGACGGCTGCATCCGCGACGCGACGCACGCCTACAGCAAGGACGGCGGCCTCGCCGTCCTCAAGGGCAACCTCGCCGTCGACGGCTGCGTCGTGAAGACCGCGGGCGTCGACGAGTCGATCTGGACCTTCGAGGGCCCGGCCGTCGTCTGCGAGTCGCAGGACGAGGCCGTCGACAAGATCCTCGCCAAGCAGATCAAGGAGGGCGACGTCGTCGTCATCCGCTACGAGGGCCCCCGCGGCGGCCCCGGCATGCAGGAGATGCTCTACCCGACGTCCTTCCTCAAGGGCCGCGGGCTGGGCAAGTCGTGCGCCCTGGTCACCGACGGCCGCTTCTCCGGCGGCACGTCCGGGCTGTCCATCGGCCACGCCTCGCCCGAGGCGGCGTCCGGCGGCACGATCGCGCTCGTCGAGGACGGCGACCGCATCCGCATCGACATCCCGAACCGCACGATCGACCTCCTCGTCCCCGACGCCGAACTGACCGCGCGCCGCGAGGCGCTGGGCGGGGTGTACGAGCCGAAGGGCCGGGAGCGCAAGGTGTCGGCGGCGCTGCGGGCGTACGCGGCGATGGCGACGAGCGCGGACCGCGGCGCGGTCCGCGACGTGACGCGCCTGTAGCTCCCATTTTTTGTGGCTCGGTTCGCCTCCGGGGTGCTCTGGCAGGCTCGACGGTCGATCATGCCCAATCGCTCGTACCTCGCGATCTGCGCGTGTTCTCCCTTGCTCGCCCGCGCACCCCTTCGGCTCACGCGCCCTCCAGCGCACCCGACTCCGCACAGGCAATCCGGGGGCGAGCGCCCCTCGACACCCCTGCCTTCCGGGCGGGAACAGGGGGCGCTACGCGCTCGGGCCGCAGGCCGGAGCGTCTCCACCGCCCGCTACCACCGCCCCGCGTCGCCCGCGGAGACGCTGAACACCACCCCGCTCGGGGCCGTCCCGACGACGGTCGTCGGCGGGGCGAGCACGGGAGGCGGCAGGTAGGACGTGTACGTGTTCTCGCCGCCGTCCATGCGGGGGTCCGTCTGGCCCGTGTACGAACCGCGCGTCGCGTCCAGGGCCAGGAGCCGGCCGTCGCCCGCGCTCACGTAGACCGCCTGCGCGTCCGCCGTCGGGCGGGACAACTGCGTCGCGCCCGTCTCCGTACGCCACAGCTGCGCACCGCCGCGGACCGCGACCAGGGAGCCGCCCGCGCCGCTCAGGTACACCACGTCGCCGGCGAGCGTCGCCTGGGCCTGGGGGACGGGCGCCGGCAGGCGGGTGCGGGTCGGCGGCGGGGTCGCCCCCGCGACGCGGACGACCTCCTTCGTGTCCCCGGCCGCGTCCACCGCGTGCAGGTACAGCGCCCCGTCCGAGGCGCCCACCGGCCGCAGCGCGCCCGCGACCCGCTTCTCCCAGCGCACCGCGCCCGTCGCGAGGTCGACCGCGGTGACCTCGGACGCGGATCCGTCCGCCAGCGCCGTCACGGCGTGGCCGATCCCGCCCGCACCCGCCCACTCCGTGCCCGCCCCGCCGTGCCGCCCCTGCCACAGCTCCCGGCCGGTCCGCGCGTCCAGCGCCCGTACCCGCCCGTCGTCCTTGCCCAGCAGCACCACGTCCCCGACGTGCCGCACGGAGGAGTACGCGGCGGTCGGCGCCGACCACCGGACCCGCCCGTTCGCCGGGTCCAGCGCCTCCGTCCGCTGCCCGTCGGACGACCGCACGTGCACCAGGCCGCCCGCCACGACCGGTGGCCGCGGCCCGACCGACGACGATCCGCCGTCGCCGCCCTCCCGCGCCCACGCCCGCCGCCCCGTCGCCGGGTCGAGCCGCGCCGCCACGACCCCCGGCGCGGCGCAGTAGAGCGCGGCGCTCTTCGGTGCGTACGTGCACGCCGGCGTGCGCTCCTCGCCGCGCCCGTCGCCGAGCCGTACGTCCCACGCCGACGGCGCCTTCGGGCCCGGGCCGCCGCCAGCGCCCCGGGTCCCCCGCGGCCCGCCCTCGTCCCCCGGGACCTGCGAGACGACGACCCCGGTCACGACCGCGGACACCACGGCCGTGACCACCGCGACCGCCGCCCACCGCCGCCGCCCGCTCAGCCGCGCCCGTATCCGCGCCCGTATCCGGTCCCGTACGAGGAGATCCGGCACCTCGGGCGCCCGCTCCCGCGGGTCCGGCGTGCGCGGCAGCGGTACGTACGCCTGCGTGTCGTACGCCGACGTCGGCGACGCCGCCTCGCGCAGCTCCGCCATCACCTCGTTCGGCGTCGGCCGCCGCGCCGGGTCCTTCGCGAGACAGCGGCTGATCAGCGGCACCAGCCCCGGCGGAACCCCCGTCAGATCGGGCTCGTCGTGCACCACTTGGTACGCCACCACGTACGGGCTGTCCGAGTCGAACGGCCCCCGCCCCGTCAGCGCGTGCACCAGCACCGAGCCCATCGCGAAGACGTCCGCCTCGGGCCCGACCTCCCTCGGTCGCTGGAACTGCTCGGGCGCCATGAAGGGCGGCGTCCCGATCAGCTTCCCCGTCTCCGTGCGCAGATCGCTGTCCGCGGGCCGGGAGATGCCGAAGTCGATGACCTTCGGGCCGTCGGGGGCCAGGAGCACGTTGCTCGGCTTCAGATCGCGGTGGACCACCCCGGCGCGATGGATGTCCCGCAGCGCCTCCGCGAGCCCGGCACCCGCCCTGCGCACCTCGTCGACGTCCAAGGGGCCGTTCCGCTTCACCCGCTCCGCGAGGGTGGGGCCGTCGATGAACAGCGTCGCCATCCAGGGCCGTTCGGCATCCGGGTCAGCGTCCACGACGGGCGCGGTGAAGGCTCCGCTGACCCGTCGCGCGGCTGCGACCTCCTGCCGGAAACGCGCCCTGAACTCGGGGTCCGTGGCGTGCTCGGCGTGGATCACCTTCACCGCGAGCCGTAGCCCCGACGCCGAGGTGGCCAGGTGCACCACGCCCATGCCGCCGGTCCCGAGGCAGGATTCGAGGTGGTACTGCCCGGCGTACGCCGGCCCCGATTCCGGTTCCGGTTGACTGCCTCCAGGGAAACCCCCGGCGCTCCGCAGCGGTGGCATCTCCCACCCCCGCCCTTGGTCGCGTCGTCACAGTCCCGTCTGCCTGCCGTGCCCCGGCACGCGCCCTCTCCCCCGTGGCCCTTCGGGCACGGGGGGAGATCGCACGCACCAGACCCCGCCAGGCCCGCCCAAAGGGGTGGACGGCGCTACTTCGAAGACGCTCCCCAGCTCGACCCGGCTCGTTCGCCTGCGCGATCTCCCGGAGCCTAGTCGATGGTCAGTGCGAGTCGGGGCTGGCTGCGGCCGGGCGAGCCGCGTACCGTGACCCACGCACTTCCACCAAACGGGGGGATTTCCATGGCATTTGACGAAGTGCGGCCCGAAGCCGACGAGTCCACCGGTCCGCAGACCCTGACGGCCGCCGCCACCGCGAAGCGCTACCCGGTCGCCCCGGGCGTCGCGCTCAAGGTCCGCTCGGGCCCCGGCACCCAGTACGACCACGTCCGCACCCTCCCGGTGGGTGCCAGCGTGCGGATCTTCTGCCAGAAGCCGGGGCAGGCCGTGACCGGCCCGTACGGCACCTCCCGCATCTGGGACAACATCGGCAACGGCGAGTTCGTCTCGGACGCGTACGTACGGACCGGCAGCGACGGTTACGTGGCCATCCGCTGTTGACGCCCACGACGCGCCACCTCCGACCGGGCCCGCCCCGCACCGTGGGGATAATCGACACCGTGAGCGAGCAGCAGCAGACGGGCGACAGCACCCACGCGGAAGCGGGCGCGGCGGCGGGCGACGACGGCAGCACGGCCGCCGGCCCGCAGCCCGAACCCATCCGATTCTTCGGCACGACCTGGGTCGAGCACGACCAGGGATACGGCCTGCGCCGCGCGGGCGTCGCCGTCGGCGCGCTCGCCGCGGCCGTCGTCGGCGCCTTCGCGCTGCGCCTGGGCTACGAGGGCCTGGCGATCGCCGAGGTCGGCGGCTTCCTGAACGCCCTGGTCGTCGTGATGTTCGCGGTGTGCAGCGCGATCGCCTTCCGCAAGACCTGGGAGGGCTTCACCCGCCGCCCCACCGGCGCCGCGACCCCGGACGCCCTCCGCTCCCTGAACACCATCGGCTTCATCGGCGTCCTCCTCGCCTGGTTCTTCCGCACCCTGAAGGAAGCGCCGGGGGAGAAGCTGCACCGCGAGGAGTACGAGACGGCCCGCGTCCAGTACGACAAGCGCCGCCGCTCCCGCACGGGCAACCCCGCGGCCCGCGCCGGCCAGCGCAAGCAGAGGCGGAAGCGGCCCTAGGACCTGTCCACAAGTTCCCGACTGCTGTGCCGCTGGACGGAGCCGCCGTAGCCCTGTGGAGCGTTGGGTTCCCGCGGTCCGGCGGTGGGCTGGTCGCGCAGTTCCTCCCCCTACGCCCAGAGGCCACCTGACTCGCTGCCCCCCGTCATGCGCCTGCGGGCTGGGGCGGAGGCATCGAGGGGCACGGAGGGATGCGCGACAAACCACAGACCGGCCGCAGACGCCCTCACCGCGCACATCCCACGGCGCCCCCGCCGCCTCGGCAACGGCACTGCCGGAAGGGCCACGCGGGACTCCGCGGACACGCCCTCACCCCGGCAGCCCGCCCGGCCGCAGCCTCAGCGCAGGCGTGAAAGACCCCTCCCGCGGCCAGGATCCCCAGCATGAGCAACCACGCCGTCCCTCCCATCCACACCCAGTACGACCGCGCCCGCTCCTTCGACACCGCCGCCGCCCGGTACGCCGCCGCCCGCCCCGGCTATCCGCCCGCCCTCTTCGACGTGGTCGAAGAGCTGACCGGCCGCCCCCTGCGCGGCTCCCACGTCGTCGACGTCGGCGCCGGCACCGGAATAGCGAGCAGACTCCTGCACGAGCGCGGCGCCCGCGTCACCGCCGTGGAGCCCGGCGCCGGCATGGCGTACGAGTTCCGCCGCACCCTCCCCGACGTCCCGCTCGTGCGCGCCGTGGGGGACGCCCTCCCGCTCGTCGACGGCTGCGCCGACCTCGTCACGTACGCCCAGGCGTGGCACTGGACCGACCCGCGCCGCTCCGTCCCCGAGGCGCTGCGCGTCCTGCGCCCCGGCGGCGCGCTCGCCCTGTGGTGGAACGTCGCCGACACCACCGCCCCCTGGGCCGTGGCCCAGCACCAGCGACTGCGCCGCGCGATGCCGGCCTGGAGCCACGGCGCACCCGGCCCCGCCCGGGACCTCCCGGCGCCGCTGCGCCCGATGGAGCGCACGGTCCGCTGGTCCCGCGCCGTCCCGCTCGCCACCCACCTCGACAACCTCTCCAGCCACTCCCTCCTCCTCACCCTCGGCGCGGCGGCGGAGGACGTCCTCGCGCAGGAGCGGGCCGCGCTGCTGAAGGTCTTCCCGGACGGAGTGGTCCGCGAGGAGTACGCGGTCGAGCTGACTGTCACAATCGCCGTCCCCGTCTCGTCCACCCCCTGACCACCCGGCGGTCGGAGCACCGGCCGCCGCCCGACGGACACCGCGCACGGAGGACCGACCATGGCCGAGCTGATCTTGTTCGAACGGCAGCGCAGCCGCCTGTGGGGCATCGCGTACCGGATCACCGGCTCGGTCGCCGACGCCGACGACGCCGTGCAGGACGCCTGGCTGCGCTGGCAGCGGCTGCCGGACGGCGAGGCCGACGACCCCGCCGCGTACCTGACGACCGTGGTCAGCCGGATCTGCTACGACCAGCTCACCTCCGCCCGCGCCCGCCGCGAGTCGTACGTCGGACCCTGGCTGCCCGAGCCCGTCGTCACCGACAGCGGGCCCGAGGACCGGGTCACCCTCGACGAGTCCGTGGGCATCGCCCTGCTCTCCGTCCTGGAACGGCTCACCCCGGCCGAGCGCACCGCGTTCATCCTGCACGACGTCTTCGCCGTGCCGTTCCAGGAGATCGCGGACGTCGTCGGCCGCACCTCCGGGTCCGTGCGCCAACTCGCCTCCCGCGCCCGCCGCCGGGTGCGCGACGAGGCGCCCCGCGCCACCGTCGACCACGCCGAGCACCGCAGGACCGTCGACGCGTTCCTCGCCGCGGTCACCGGCGGCGACATGGACGCGCTGCTGGAGGTCCTCGACCCGGACGTCGTGTGGCGCTCGGACGGCGGCGGAAAGGTGTTCGCCGCCCGGGTCCCGATCGTGGGCCGCACCGAGGTCGCCCGCTTCATCGACCGCCTGATGCGCTCCTTCGTCCCCGGCCGCACCTGGCTCGCCCCGTACGACGTGAACGGCTCGCCCGGCCTCGTGCTCGGCGACCCCGAGGAGGGCTGGGAGGCGGTGTACGGCTTCACCGTCGACGCCGGCCGCGTCATCCGCATCGACGTCGTTCTGAACCCGGACAAACTCACCCACCTCGACTTCGGCTCCCTCAGCCCCTGAGCGCCGTCACACTTTCGCCACCCGCGTCGTCTCCTGAACATGACGACCACACGCCGCACCAAGGCCGACCACGAGAACGGGTTCCGGGTCATCGTCGTGGGCGCGGGGTACGCCGGGCTGCTCACCGCCCTGCGCCTCGCCCCGCACGCCCGGGTGACCCTCGTCGACCCCAGCGACCGCTTCACCGAACGGATCCGCCAGCACGAACTGGCCGCGGCCCGCCCCGACGCCAGCCACCCCCTGACGGAGCTGCTGCGCGGCACCGGCGTGCGCCACGTGGCCCGGCGCGCCACCGCCATCGACCCGGCCGCCCGCACGGTCACCACCGACGGCGGCGGGATCCTCCCGTACGACCGACTCGTGTACGCCCTCGGCAGCCGCACCGGCACCGAGTCCGACGGGCGGGTCCACACCGCGGAGAGCGCCCAGGCGCTGCGCCGACGGCTGCGCGGCGGCTCCGGTTCGCTCGCCGTCGTCGGCGGCGGCCTCACCGGCATCGAGATGGCCGCCGAACTCGCCGAGACCTACCCCGACTGGAAGGTGCGCCTGCTGACCGCGGGCGGCGTCGCCACCGGCCACTGCGACCGGGGCCGCGCCCACGTCCACGAGGTGCTGACGGCCCGCGGGGTCCGCATCGAGGAGGGCGTCGCCGTCCCCGACCCGGACGCCGTCGACGCCGACGCCGTCGTCTGGGCCGGCTCGATGGTCCCCAACAACGACCTGGCCGCCGCCGCGGGCCTGGAACTCGCCCCCGCCTCGGGCCGCGTCGCCGTGGACGCCGTCCTGCGGTCCGTCTCCCACCCGGACGTCCTGGCGGTGGGGGACGCCGCCGCCGCGCACTCCGTGCAGGCCGGCGAGCTACGGATGGGGTGCGCCGCCGCGCTGCCCACCGGGAGCCAGGCGGCCTCGGCGATCATCGCCGAGCAGCGCGGGCAGGAGCCGAAGCCGCTGAAGTTCCGCTATGTGATCCAGTGCGTCAGCCTGGGCCGGCGCGACGCCCTCGTCCAGTTCGTACGGCCGGACGACTCGCCGCGCGACCGGGTCCTGACCGGTCGCACCGCCGCCGTGGTCAAGGAGCAGATCGTCCGCTCCACGCTCCTCTCCCTGCGCATGGCCCGCCGCGGCCCCGACCTGTTCCCCCGCATCTCCGGCATGGGCTGACGTCCTCCTCCGCCCCCGGGTTCAGACGGCGGCTGAACCCGGGCGCCCCGCGAACGCACCCGGCCCGACCCCCACCGAATGGGAGGATGACCGCAGATACCCCCAGCGGCGAGGTGAACAGAGCAATGACCCAGACAGTCGCAGTGCTCGGCACGGGAAAGATCGGCGAAGCCCTGCTCAGCGGCATGATCCGTGCCGGCTGGCGCCCCGCTGACCTCCTCGTCACCACCCGCCGCAGCGACCGCGCCGAAGAACTCCGCACCCGCTACGGCGTCGACCCCGTCACCAACGCCGAAGCCGCCAAGCGCGCCGACACCCTCATCCTGGCCGTCAAGCCCCAGGACATGGGCAAGCTCCTCGACGAACTCGCCCCGCACCTGCCCGCCGACCGCCTCGTCATCAGCGCCGCGGCCGGCATCCCCACCGGATTCATCGAGGAGCGCCTCACCGCCGGCACCCCCGTCGTCCGCGTCATGCCCAACACCCCCGTCCTCGTCGACGAGGGCATGTCCGTCATCTCCGCGGGCAACCACGCCTCCGCCGCCCACGTCGCCCACGCCGAAGAGATCTTCGGCAGCGTCGGCAAGACCCTCCGCGTCCCCGAGTCCCAGCAGGACGCCGCCACCGCCCTCTCCGGCTCGGGACCCGCGTACTTCTACTTCCTCGTCGAAGCCATGACGGACGCCGGCATCCTCCTCGGACTGCCCCGCGCCCAGGCCCACGACCTCATCGTGCAGGCCGCCATCGGCGCCGCCGTGATGCTCCGCGACAGCGGCGAACACCCCGTCAAGCTCCGCGAAGCCGTCACCTCACCGGCCGGCACCACCATCAGCGCCATCCGCGAACTGGAGAACCACGGCGTGCGCGCCGCCCTGATCGCCGCCCTCGAAGCCGCCCGCGACCGCAGCCGCGAACTCGCCTCCGGCAACGGCTGACCGCCCTGTCCCTCGGGCCCTCCGCGAGGAAGGGCCCGAGGAACGGGTCCGCCCACCGCTACCCGGGCAGCAGACCGATCGCCGCATACGCGGCATCCACCCTCGGCCGCGCCATCTCCCGCGCCCGGTCGGCGCCCTTCCGCAGCACCTCGTCGACGTACGCACCGTCCGCCGCCAGCTCCGCGTGCCGCTCCCGCACCGGCCGCAGCAGCTCCACCACGGCGTCGGCCACGTCCCGCTTCAGCGCCCCGTACGACCCGTACGCCCCGGCCAGCTCCCCGGGCTCCCCGCCGGTGCAGGCGGCGAGGACCTCCAACAGGTTCGCCACCCCGGGACTTCCCTCGCGGTCGTACGCGACCTCCGTCCCGCTGTCCGTCCGGGCCCGCATCACCTTCCGCCGCACCTGGTCCGCGTCGTCCAGCAGGTAGACGATCCCCGCACCCGACTCATGGGACTTCCCCATCTTCGACGTCGGGTCCTGGAGGTCCATCACCCGGGCCGCCACGGTCGGATGCGTCGCCTTCGGCACGGTGAAGGTGTGCCCGTACCGCTGGTTGAACCGCACCGCCAGGTCCCGCGTCAGCTCCACGTGCTGCGTCTGGTCCTCCCCGACGGGCACCTCGTCCGTCCCGTAGGCCAGGATGTCCGCCGCCATCAGCACGGGATACGTGAGCAGCGACAGCCGTACGCTCTGCCCCGCCGCCTGCGCCTGCGCGCCCTTCTCCTTGTACTGGATCATCCGCCGCAGCTCGCCGTCCGTGGCGGTGCACTCCAGCAGGTACGACAGCCGGGTGTGCTCGCCGACGTGGCTCTGCACGAAGACCGTGCACCGCTCGGGGTCGAGCCCCACGGCCAGCAGCAGCGTCGCCGCCTGGTGGCTGAGCCGCCGCACCCGCGCGGGGTCGTGCTCCATCGTCAGCGCGTGCAGGTCCACCACGCTGAACAGCGCGTCCGCCCGGTGCTGGTCGACCTCCACCCAGCGGCGCATCGCCCCGAGGTAGTTGCCCAGCGTCAGGTGCCCCGTGGGCTTGACCCCGCTGAAGATCCTCGGCATCTCGTTCTCCCTCTTCTCCCGGTGGGGCCCCCGCACCCGGCGGGTCCCACTCCCCGAGGGGGAGAAACGAGAACGGCCGCCGAGGCGGCGGCCGTAGTGTGCGCGTCTGTGCCGGCCGCCGTCAGGCGGCCCACCACTGAAGGAAGCACGTACGCGTAGTCATGGGAGGGGACTCTAGCGGACCACCAGCAGGATTTGACAGCCCACCCGGCGGCTCCGTAGGGTTCTCCGAGTTGTCCGACGTGAGCGCCGACCCAGGTCGGTCCCCGGGCGACCATTCCGCAAGACACACTACGAACGAGCGGCACTCGCTGTCGCCTGCTTTTCAGTGCGCTTTTGTGAAATGAGGAATCCGCGTTCGAGAGAACGCAGCCCGATTAGCGTCGGGGCCAGGAATCCGCTAAAGTCTCACTCGTCGGAAGGGCCGAGAGGCCGGGAAGACAAAGAACCCCGAGTTTCGACCGGGAATCAGGCCCGAAAGGATCTGATAGAGTCGGAAACGCAAGACCGAAGGGAAAAGCCCGGAGGGTCCTGAGAGGGACTTGAAGGAAGCGTCCGTTCCTTGAGAACTCAACAGCGTGCCAAAAGTC
>NZ_JBEZNF010000060.1:0-14752 GCF_040653095.1 Streptomyces sp. NPDC048057 | reverse complement strand
CGCCTTGAGATCCACGGCACCAGACCCCTCCCCCTACGCCCGGAGGGCGTGGGGGCACCCCCACCCTGATCCAGCCTGATCCGTAAGACAGGCCCCAGCCCCAACAGCATCAACAACCCCGGTGGCACCCATGACACCGGGGCTCCGCTCGTCCCGCACCCACCCCTCGCACCCCGCACCCACCCCGCTGCGTACGAGGGCGGGCTACGCCGGGGCGATCAGCAGCGGTCGTGCCCGCTCCCGCAGCTCCGCCACCCGCGGCTCGTCCCCGTACGCCTCCAGCCTGTGCAGCAGGTCCCGTACGTACTCCGTCGTGCGCGCCGAGGAGATCCGGCCCGCGACCTCGACGGCCCGGGTGCCCGCGGCGCACGCCGCGTCCAGGTTCCCCGACTCCAGCTCGGCGAAGGCGCCGACGACCAGCCGCAGCCCGTGCGACCGGACGAACTCGTCCGTCGGCCGGGACAGCGCCTGCTCGGTGAAGCGGCGCACCGCCCGCGGCGAGCCGAGGTCGCGGTAGCACTCGGCCGCGTCCGCCGCGAACCGGTCGTAGGTGTAGAAGCCCAGCCAGGTCGGGTCCTGGTCGCCCTCGCGGGCCCGTTCCAGCCAGCCCTCGGCCGCCTTCAGGGCGGCGCCCGCGGCGGGCGCGTCGTTCGCCTTGGCGTGCGCCCGCGCCTCCACCAGGCGGAAGAAGCTCATGGTGCGCGCCGTCGCGAGCCCCCGGTTGCGCTCCAGGGCGGCCTGCGCCAGGTCGACGCCCTCGTCCGCGAAGCCCCGGTAGATCGCCTGGAGCGCCATGGAGGCCAGGACGTACCCGCCGAGCGGCACGTCGGCCGCCGCGCGCGCGAGGCGCAGCGCCTGGATGTAGTAGCGCTGGGCGGCCTCCTGCTGGCCGGTGTCGAAGGCCATCCACCCGGCCAGCCTGGTCAGTTCGGCCGTCGCGCCGAACAGGGCGCGGCCTACCTCGTCCGAGTACCAGCCGAGGAGCAGGGGCGCCGCGTCGACCCGTAGGCACTCGGGGACCATGGACGAACGCCAGTCGCCGCCGCCGTACTTGGAGTCCCAGCGGCGGGCGTCCTCCGCGGCCTCGCGCAGCTTGCCCACGTCGCTGTGGCCCACGCGGGTGGGGGCTTCGTCGGGGGACGGGGACACCGGTCCGCCGCCGTCGACGCCCGGGCCGCCGCCCTCCGGCGGCATGCGCTCCACCGAGGCGTCGGCGGGTGTTATCAGCCAGCGGGAGGTGGGGGTGGCGTAGGCGCTCACCGCGAAGGAACCGGCCAGGGACTGCCAGATCCCGCCGCTGCCGGCTCGTCTGCCGGCCAGATCGAGCCGGTAGAGGTCGGTGGCCGACTTCACGGCCGCGCGTACGTCGCGGGGGAAGGCGAGTCCGACCTCGGGGGCCGGGTCGGCGTCGGCGAGGCCGATCTCGTGCAGCGGCACGGGACGGCCGAGCTTGGAGCCGATCGCGGCTGCGATGAGGTGGGGCGCGGCGCCCTGCGGCACCATGCCCTTCGACACCCAGCGGGCCACCGACGTCTTGTCGTAGCGCAGGGTCAGTCCGCGCTGCGCCCCGAGGTCGTTGACGCGCCGGGCGAGGCCGGCGTTGCTGATTCCCGCGAGGGCGAGAACGGTGCCGAGCTTTTCGTTCGGCCCGCGTTGCTCCCTGGACATGCGCCACCCCTCGACACACAGACGGCCGCCGCGTCACCGTCCGGCGCACGGCATTCGTACCGGGTCCGCACCGTCGGCCACGTCTCCGGGAGCACGGCTGCCCACCCGCCCCGGGCCCGGTTGCACAAGCGCCTGGCCGAGCCCATCGGAATATGCCCATCGGTTCAGAACATCGGTAAACCCAGCGTAGTTCGCCGGATCCCGACCGTTAAGGGGCGGTGTTCCGGATGGCGGGAAAGTTGCGCGCGGCGGTCTGGACGGGTGGAGACGCAGGGTGAACACGCCGCTGTCGGCGGGTGGTTGCCGCGTGGTGGCGGTTGGTCGGCGGCGCGCCCCCGCGGCGCTCCCGCGCTCCTTCCGTGCTGCCGCCGGGCCGCCCCGTGCTGTTGCGTGCCCGGTGCGCTCCCGCACTGCTCCGGGCGGTCGCCGTCCCGTGCCGGGCGTGCTCCCGCCGTGTGGCCGTGCGCCCGCCCGTGCGCTCTCGTCGGGGGCGGGGGCCGGCGCTTCCATGAAAAGTGCGTGGGTCGGCCCGCTGCGTACTGGACCCAGTGGGCTGGGGGACACCGCCGCCTTCAATCCCCGCGGGCGGCGGACGGTCCGGGAGGCGTGCGGCGCCTCCCGGACCGTCGCTCGCACGCAGGCCCGCGCCGCCCCGTAGGCGCACGCGCGCCGCACCCCGGCGTACCCGCCCCACCGAGCGCCCCCACCGCGCGCTCACCAGGGATCCGGGCGGCCGGGACGGCCCCGGAGCCGGTGCGGGACCGGACCGGAGACCGGGTGCGCGACCGGATGCGAGGAGGAGCCCGCCGAGCTCCAACTCCCGCCGAAGCGGGGCGAAGCACCCCGTACCGCCGGCAGCTCCACGGGCCGCCGCCGCGGGCGATCCGGACGGTCATCCACCGGTCCGGCAGCTCTCCGTGCCCACGGAGCGAAGTCTGACCTTCATGAGAATGGCCGGATATCGACTGTCCCTCTGGTGTTGTTTGTCCGGCTATGAGGTCGGCGTGATGTCGCTGCCGTCCCGTGATGCCCCACCAGACCCCCGCCACCACCGGCTCCTTCACTTTTTGCGCGTGCGACCCGGGGCCCGTTCATTGCGTCTCCTTCGTGGCAGCATGTTCCCGAACGACCCGGGTTCGGCACCCGGTTGTCCACAGCTTGTGGAGGCGAAACGGCGATGCGGTGGTTGGTGGGCTGGAGCAGTGTCGCCGCGAACTTCGGCACGGTGGGGGCCGTCGGCGCCGCCGACGAGGGACGCTCCGTCCAGCCCGTCGGCTCCCAACTCCTGTGGGGCGACCCCGACCCCCTCTGGGCCGTCGGCGACTGGCGCCCCGACGAGGTCCGCGTCGTCAGCATCGACGAGTCCACCAAGATGGCCGTCCTCGGCTGCTGCGCCGCCTCCGACGCCGAACTGCGCGCCGGGCTCCTCTCCGCCCGCGGCGGCGCCCTGCGCCATCTGACCGCCTGGCCCGGCAGTTACTCCGCCGTCGTCCGCTCCGGCCGCCGCATCACCGTCCTCGGCGACCTCGCCGGCGCCCGCCCCGTCTTCCACACCCCGTGGGAGAACGGCACCGCGTACGCCACCGCCGCCCTCCCCCTCGCCGACCTCATCGGCGCCCAACTCGACATCGGCCACCTGGCCGCCGTGCTGGCCTGCCCCGAGACCCCGGAGGCGCTGCGGGACTCCACCCCGTACGAGGGCGTCAAGCGCATCCCGCCCGGCCACGCCCTCATCCTGCGCGAGGGCTCCCGCGAGGTCATCGGCTACGAACCGGTCGCCTCCCTCGCGGTCACCGGCCCGCAGATCGACCCCGACCTCGCGGTCGAAGGGGTCCGCGACGCCCTCGTCGAAGCCGTGCGCGCCAGGCTCACCGCACCGCGCCACGCCCCGCAGACCATGCCCCAGGACCCCGGCCCGGTGCCCGGCATGGGCCCCGCCGACCGGCGCGCCCGCCGCGGCGCCCCCGCCCCCGGCATCGGCGCCGACCTCTCCGGCGGCAGCGCCTCCGGCACCCTCGCGCTGCTCGCCGCCGGCCTCCCGGGCGTGCCCGGCACGATCGTCGGCAGCGGCACCGGCGCCGGGACACGCCTCCTCGCCGTCACCTTCAACGACCTCACCGAACCCGGCATCGAGCCGGAGCTGGAACGGGCCCGCGCCATGGGCGCCAACCCGCGGCTGCACCACGTCGTCGTCCCGGCCGGAGAGGACGCCCTGCCCTACGCCGGCCTGGACAACGGCCCCCTCACCGACGAGCCCGCGCCCTGTCTCGTCACCGCCGAACGCCACCGGGTGCGCCTCGCGTCCGGCAGCGCCGACCACCTCACCGGCGCCGGCGCCCGCCAGGTGCTCGACGCCCACCCGGCCCGCCTCGCCGACCTGCTGCTCGACCGAAGACGGCGGCACCTGCTGCGCCCGGTCACCGCGCTCGCCCGGGCCGAAGGCCCCTCGCCGCAGGCCCTGTTCGTACCGCTCCAGGTCTATCGCGCCGCGCGCCGCCTCGCCCGTACGCCGTACCGCACCGGCCTCGAAACGGCGGCCGACCGGCTGCTGGAGGCGGGCCGCTCAGGGATGAACGGCTCCGACGGCACCAGCCCCCTGGACGCCTCCCTCGCCGCGCTGACCTGGTCCCGCCCCGGGCCCGCGGTGCGGTGGCTGACGGGGGAGGCCCTGGCCGAAGTATCGGTTCGGCTGATGAGCGCGGCGACCCGGCCCGTCGTCGTCCAGCGGCCCGGGGAGGCGCGCGCCCGCGCGGCCCTCGCCCGGCACGCCTTCGACCACCGCATCCTGGAGCAGGCCGCCGAGGTCCGCAGCCAGCGCGTCCACGCGCCCTTCCTCGACAACCAGGTCGTCCGCGCCTGCCGCGACCTGCCCGAAGCGCTACGGGTCCGACCCGGCGCCCGCTCGGACGTACTGCGCACCGTCCTCGCCGGCGCAGGCGTCCACGACCTGCCGTCCGGCTGGGGCGCGGCCCCCGGGCAGACCACCTCCGTCGAGGGTGCCCGCAAAGGACTGCGCGCGGCCCTGCCGACGCTCCTCGCCCTCTTCGACGCACCCCTGCTCGCCGACGCCGGACTGATCGAAGCCCGCGTCGTCCGCAAGGCGCTGCGCGCCGCGTCCGAGGGGGAACCCGTACCGCTCGACGGCCTCGCCGACCTCGTCTCCACCGAACTATGGCTGCGCCGGCTGCTGTCGCGCCGCGGCACCTGCTGGACGGGCAGCGCGGCGCCCCGGCAACGCGCCGTCGCCGCGGGCGTACCGCCCCGCCCGTCGATCCGCTCCTGACCCGCCGCCGGAGAAGCCGCCTCACGGGGCCACGGCGTCAGCGGCACGCGATGCGGGAGTCCGCCCAAGCGCCCAGCGTCATCTCGCTCCACGGCGAGTGCGGCTCCACGACCAGGCGCAGCTTCTTGCGCCCGGCGAGGGAGACCTGCACCGGCACGGCCGGGTCCTTCCCCCGCACGACGGGGGAGCGCCACAGCAGCTCCCCGTCCCCGTACACGGAGAACCGCATCTTGCCGAGCCCCAGCGTCAGGTCGTCCACGCCGGCCTTCGCCGTGTAGGAGGTGCACGCGCGGTTGAGTTCGATCGTCACGGAGGAGCGCGCCCGCACGGTCACCCCGTGGCTGTAGCTCTGCCCGCCGATCTTCAGCCCCCACCGCTGCCAGATCCAACTGCTCTGCCCCAGCACGACCTCGGGCCCGGTGTGGTCGCCGAGGACGCTGTACTGGAGCCGGTTGACCTGGTACACCCGCGGCTCGGGCTGCGGCTTCGGCCGCTCCTTCGGCGGGGTCGGCTTGGGCTTCGGCGTCGGCGCGGGAGGGGTGGGCGCGGGAGGGGTGGGCTTCGGCGGGGTCGGCTTCGGCTTGGGCGCCGGGGGTACGGGCTTGGGTGCCGCCTTTGACGGGGTCGGCTTGGGCTTCGGCGCGGGCGCCGGCGGTACGGGCTTGGGCTTGGGCGTCGGCGCCGGCGGCTTCGGGTCCTGCGGCACCGGGAGGACGGGCTGCACGGTGGGGGGCTTCGCCTCGGGCTCCGCGGGCTTCGGGCTCCCGGTGAACGCCCACACCAGCCCGGCCGCGGCGGCGACGGCGACCGCGGCCCCGATGCCGACCTTCGCCGGTGCACCCAGCCCTTCGGACGCCGCGGCGCCACCGGCCGCACCGGCGGAGGCGCCCGCGCCGCCGCTCGTGGAGGCCGCGGCGGCCCCGGCACCCGCGGCTCCCACCGCGCCGCCGGCGACCACGCCCGCGGCCTTGAGGGAGTAGCCCGCCGCGAACCAACCGATGACCGCGACCGGCAGCAGCGCCGGGATGCTGGCGTTGACGTGCTGGAGTTCGCCGGCCGCGAGCCGGCACTTGGCGCACTCCTCCAGGTGCTTGCGCAGCCCTCGCTCGGCCCGCATCCGCAGCCCGCCGCGCGCGTACGCGCCGAGCCGGTCGGCGTACCGGGCGCAGTCGCCCCCGGAGGTGAGCGCCGAGCTGACGTGGGCCTGGAGGTACGCCTGCTTCAGGCCCTCGCGGGCCCGGCTAGCGAGCACCGCCGTGGCGTTCGCCGTCAGCCCGAACAGCGGCGCGACCTCGCTGGGCGACTCCTCCTCGACGGTCGTGTGCCACAGCACCGCCTGCCAGCGCTCCGGCAGCGACCGGAACGCCTGCATCGCGAGCGACTGCTCCGCCTCGTGCATCGCCCGGACGTCCGCCCCGAGCTCCATCGTCTCCCCGGACGCGCCGTCCGAGCTGTGCGACGCCTCCGCGGCGAACAGCGCGAAGTCCTCGACGAGCTGCTCCCGCTTGGCGCTCTTCGTCCAGGTCGCGGCCACCCGTCGGACCGTGGTCAGCAGATAGGCCCGTACGGCGTGCTCCGGCCCGGCCCCGCCGCGTACGGCCTGCAGGGTCCTGGCGAACACCTCGGCGGTCAGGTCGTCCGCGGTGTGCGAGTCGCGGCAGCAGGTGCGGGCGTACCGCAGCACGGCGTCGGAGTGCCGGCGGAACAGCTCCTCGTACGCGCTGTTGTCCCCGCTGCGCATCCGCTGCACCAAGTCGGCGTCGGACGGCGGCAGCTCGCGCGGCGGGGGCAGCACGGATCCGGCGCTGCCGCCCTCGCGCTGCGAGGGTACGGCGTGGGCCTCGGTCCCGGGTCCACCGCCGGCGTTGTCGGCGCCGCCGCCGCTGCTCGTCGCACCGGGGGAACCACCCGTACGGGTGCCGCCCGATGCGTTTGCCGTCCCCGGAACGGAGTCCGCCCAGCCGGAGTCCTCGGCGTCGTCCGCCCTGACCCCGTTGGTGCCCTGGGGAGGGACCGAATGCCCGGCCTGCGTCGCGGCGTCGGGAGCCCCCGAGGGCGCCGAGGGTGCCGGCGGTCCTGAGGGCCCGGCTGCGCCCGCCGCGTCCACGGAACCGGTCGGGTCGACCTGACCCGGCAGCCCCGCAGCCCGTGACGAGCCCGGCCGCGCACCGCCGGGCCCACCCTGCCCGGGCACCTGCCGGGACGGCGTGCCGCCGCCGTCCGCGCCGTCCGTACCGCCGAGCGATTCGTCCCGCTCGTCACCGCTCATCGAGGAAGCCCTCGTTCATCGCGGACGCTCCCGTCAGCACCCTCGGACACGAACACCGGGCCAGCGTGCCACACGGCGACAGCGGGCACGGACCTCCGCCTTGGCCAACCACTCATCTGGGGAGTTCTGTCGAAACCGTGCGCTATCCATCGGCGATTAGTGTAATACTCAACGATCTACGTCCCGGGCGCGATCGACCGAGCGACGGACTCTCCAGCTGTGCCTCTTGCGCTGCCGAACGCACTCAACGAGCGCTCACGGCACGGGTGTTGACGGCACAGGTGTTGACGGCACGCGCCGTCCGTCGCCCGTCAGCCCGACGACTACCGCGGACGCAGCCCCTCCAGCAGGATGTCCAGCAGTCGAGCCGAGGCGGCGGCCTGCTGCGCGGCGTCCGGCAGCGAAGGCGCCGCCGTGGCTATCACCAGCAGGACGTCCGCGACGGTCACGTCACCGCGCAGCTCGCCCGCGGCCCGCGCCCGGTCGACCAACTGCCCCACGACCTCCAGCAGCTCGGCCGCGCCCGCGTCGTCCACCTCGTGGGACGACGGGGACCGCGGCCCCACCACCCGGAGCTCGGGAGCGCCCGACACCGGCCCGCCGGAGAGCGGACCGCCCGACGGCTGCACCCCGGCCCGCTGCTGCGGCACCCGGGTCTCGTCCCGACCGTCGCCCGACGCACCGGAAGCGTCCACGGACCCCTGGGGACCGGCGACGTTCTCCGACTCCTCCGCCTCCACCCGCACTCGCAGCACCTGCGGCGGCAGCAGCCGCCCCGCGCCGGACGCCACCGACGTCCGCAGGAAGCGCGCCAGCGCGGACCAGGGCTCGTCCTCCTGACGCAGCGCGGTGCGCGCCTGCTCGGTCAGCCGGGAGGTCTCCTCCTCGGCTATTCGCCGCACCAACACGTCCTTGCTGGGGAACCGGCGGTACACCGTCCCCACACCGACCCGGGCCCGACGCGCCACGTCCTCCATCGGAGCGCCGTACCCCAACTCGCCGAAGACCTCCCGCGCCGCGCGCAGGACGTGCTCCAGATTGCGCTGGGCATCCACCCTTAAGGGCGCCGAACGGGTGGTCCCGCCCGCTCCCGCCCTTCCACCGATCCCGTCCGCGCCGAGATGAGCACCGTGCACGCCGGGTGTGCCGTGTCCGTCAGTGACAGGCGGAACGGCGGCCTGCCAATGCGAATCCTGAATGGTCATACGTGTTCCCCCGGTCACTGTGTCTCCCCCCGGAGACCTCCCCACCTGGTCTGCCGGCGGCGCCTTGACCACGCACCCCGACGAGGTACGAACATAGTTGAGCCCGGGTCAATTCAGAAGGGGGTAGTTCCGCACGGAGCGCCCCCCGATCGGAGCAAGGACCGGAAGCCCCCCGTTTGCGCACTCGCCCGCCACCCCCCTCGCCACCCCTGACCTGGGCACCTTCCCCGGTCCCCGCGGGCCGCGGAGTGTACGGCAGCACCACACCTCCGGTCACACAATTTGCCGGGCCTGTGGACAAACGCCGAGGACCGATGCGTCATGGGATGGTGACGGCTGCTAACTCCCGGGGCGCGGCCCCCGACACCCCGCCGACCGGGCGCCCCACCGACCCGGCGCGCGGCACCCGCATCCTCGTCGTCGGCGGCGGCTACGTCGGGCTGTACACCGCGCTCCACCTCCAGAAGGAACTGAGACGCGAACTGGCGCGCGGCACGGTCGAGGTCATGGTCGTCTCGCCCGACCCGTACATGACGTACCAGCCGTTCCTCCCCGAAGCCGCGGCCGGCTCCATCTCGCCCCGCCACGTCGTGGTCCCCCTGCGGCGCGTGCTGCCCCACTGCACCGTCCTCGTCGGCGAGGTCACCACCGTCAGCCACGCCAAGCGCACCGCCACCGTGACCACGCTCGCCACCGAGGAGGAGGGCACCGGCGCCGTCGAGGTCGGCTACGACGAACTGGTCATCGCCCCGGGATCGATCTCCCGCACCCTCCCCGTCCCCGGCCTCGCCGACCACGGCATCGGCTTCAAGACCGTCGAGGAGGCCATCGGGCTGCGCAACCACGTCATCGAACAGATGGACATCGCCTCCTCCACCCGCGACCCCGCCATCCGCGACGCCGCCCTGACCTTCGTCTTCGTCGGCGGCGGCTACGCCGGCGTCGAAGCGCTCGGCGAACTGGAGGACATGGCCCGCTACACCTCGCGCTATTACCACAACATCAAGCCGCAGGACCTGAAGTGGATCCTCGTCGAGGCCACCGGGCGCATCCTGCCCGAGGTCGGCGAGGAGATGGGCCGCTACGCCGTTCGCGAGCTGCGCGCCCGGAACATCGACGTCCGGCTGGAGACCCGGCTCGACTCCTGCGAGAACCGGACCGCCGTCCTCAGCGACGGCAGCCGCTTCCCCACCCGTACGGTCGTGTGGACCGCCGGCGTCAAACCCGCGCCGCTGCTCGCCGCCACCGACCTCCCCCTCAACGGCCGCGGACGGCTGCACTGCACCGCCGAACTCGCCGTCGCCGGCGTCGAGAACGCCTGGGCCGCCGGGGACGCCGCCGCCGTCCCCGACCTCACCTCCGACGACCCCGACGCCACCTGCGCCCCCAACGCCCAGCACGCCGTGCGCCAGGCCAAGGCCCTCGCCGCCAACGTCGCGGCGTCCCTGCACGGCCGGCCGCCCCAGCAGTACGCGCACAAGTACGCCGGATCCGTCGCCTCCCTCGGGCTCCACAAAGGCGTCGCCCATGTGTACGGTCGCAAACTCAAGGGGTATCCCGCGTGGCTGATGCACCGCATGTACCACCTCAGCCGCATGCCCACCTTCAACCGCAAGATGCGCATCCTCGCCGAGTGGACCCTCGCTGGCCTGTTCAAGCGGGAAATCGTTTCGCTCGGCTCCCTGGAACACCCCCGCGCCGAGTTCGAGAGCGCGGCCGGCGGCCGTCCCGGCACCAACGGCCGCCACGCCCCGCCGGCCGGCCCGCCGAAGCGGCCGGCACCCGGCCCGGACGAAGCACCCGAAGCACCGGACGACGACCGCGGAAAGACCTGACGGGCCATGTGCCGGACCCCCGGCAGCCGCCCGGACGACACCCGCTGTCAGTCCGTACGGTCACACTGGACGTGTGACCATAGGTGGGCTCACATTTGCACAGAGTGACCCTCGTGACCCTTGGCTACCACCATTGAGGCTTGAAAGTCAGTGAACTTCACGCGTTGGAGCTCAAGGCTCCCCGGGACACAGCGCCGCGCCGCAGCGCGAAGGACCGACCGCGGGATCTCCTCCTCTCCCCGCCCGCCCCAGCGCGGGGAGAGCAGAGCGGACGACACCGACCGAAGCGCCGACCGCGGCAAGGACCGCGGCCCGGCCCGCACCAAGGACCGCGACGCGACCGGGTCCAGGCCCGCGGCCGACGACGAGCGGCCCGGGAACGAGCCCCGCGGCGAAAGCTCCGTGCCCGCCGCCCGCGGCAGCCTGCTGCGCCCCGCCCGCCTCCGCCCCGTCTTCCGCACGGCCCCGGGCCCGAACACCCCCGCCGCGCCCGAGGCCGACGCCACCGCGCCGCCCGCCGCCCCCGCCCCCGCCCCCGAGGACTTCGCCGTACGCGACCTCCTCGGCCGCATCCCCGGCCTCGTCGCCCTGCTGTACGGCCCCGACCACCGCATCGCGTACGTCAACGACGCCTACACCGCCGCCTTCGGCCCCCGCCCCGTCGGCGGCACCGCGGCCGACGTCTGCCCCGAACTGGCCGAGCTGGGCCTGACCCCGCTCATGGACCAGGTCCTGCGCAGCGGCACGCAGCGCACGGTGAAGTCCCGCAAGGCCCCCGACGGCCGCTCGTACACCCTGACCTGCCTCCCCGTGGACACCCCGACCGCCCGGGAAACGTCGGACACCGCCCCCACCGGGCTCCTCGTCTTCGCCACCGACGTCACCGACCACGCCGAAGCCGCCGAACGCCTGCGCGCCAGCGAGCGCCGCCAGCGCGCCGCGGCCGTCACCCTCCAGCGCTCCCTCCTCCCGCAGGAACTGGAACAGCCCGACGACCTCCACGTCGCCGCCACCTACCAACCGGGCGGCGAGGACGCGGCCGTCGGCGGCGACTGGTACGACGTGATCACGCTCGGCGGCGGCCGGACCGCCCTCGTCATCGGCGACGTCATGGGCCGCGGCGTGCGCGCCGCCGCCGTGATGGGCCAGCTCCGCACCGCCGTCCGCGCCTACGCCCGCCTCGACCTGCCGCCGCACGAGGTCCTGCAACTGCTCGACGGCCTCGCCTCCGAGATCGACGCCAGCCAGATCGCCACCTGCGTGTACGCCGTCCACGACCCGAACGAGGGCCGGCTCGTGTACGCCTCCGCCGGCCACCTCCCCGTCCTCGTGCGCCACGAGGACGGCACGGTCCACCGCGCCGAGGACCCCACCGGCCCGCCCCTGGGCACCGGCGGCTGGCTCCACTCCTCCGGCACGATCGACCTCCCGCCCGGCTCCAGCGCCGTCCTCTATACGGACGGCCTGGTCGAGCGGCGCGACGAGGACATCGACGAAGGCGTCGCCGCACTCGAACGCGCCCTCGCCGGCGCCACCGGCACGCCCCAGGTGGTGTGCGACCGACTGATCCGCGCCATGCACATCACCGCGGAACACGACGACGACGTCGCCGTCCTGGTCGTCCAGCACCCCGTGCGCACCGGCCCGGCCGCCGAGCTGTTCCACAACGCGGCCCTCGACCTGCTCGGCGGCGTCGAAGCCGCGCCGCGCGCCCGGGCCTTCGCCTCCGGCGTCCTCGCGTCCTGGCGCTTCTCGCCCGAGCTGCACGACCTCGGCGTGCTGGCGGTCAGCGAACTCGTCGCGAACTCCCTCCAGCACGGCGCCCCGCCCATGCGCCTGCGGCTGCGCCGCACCGACCGCCGACTGATCATCGAGGTCACGGACGGCGACGACCACCTTCCGCGCCGCCGCCGCGCGGAAACGGAAGACGAGGCGGGCCGCGGAATCTCCATCGTCGCGGCCATCGCCTCGTCCTGGGGGAGCCGCCGCGTCCCGGGCGGCGGCAAGTCGGTCTGGTGCGAGTTCGCCCTCCCCAGACCTGTGTGACCGCCGTCAGGCGGCCGTGCCCACCTTCTCAGCGGGCTCGACAGGCGGCTTGTACTGCGCCACGACCCGGGAGGTCGCCGCGAGCGACGGCTGGTCCTGCATCGGCGTGAGCTGCCGCGCCAGCCGCAGCGCCAGCACCGTGATCGCCAGCGAGAACAGCACGAAGGTCACGATGTACGGGGCGTGCAGCGCGGCCCCCATGGGCCCGCCGATCGCCGGCCCCAGCGCCAGCGCCAACTGCTTGACCAGCGCGAACGCCGAGTTGTACTGCCCGACCATCGACTCCGGGGCCAGATCGACCACCAGCGGCGCCACGGTCGGCGCGAGCATCGCCTCACCGAGCCCGAACAGCGCGTACGTCGAGATGAACGCGGCCGTCGCCATCGCCTGGCTGGTCGCGCCGAGACCCGCGTACCCCGCGGCGGCCCAGGCGACCGCCCAGATCAGACCCACCGCGGCGATGACCCGCGTCCTCTTGTACCGGTCGACGTACTTCAGGATCACGAACTGCGCGATGCCGATGACCGCGGTGTTCGCCGCCAGGGCCGTACCGAACATCGACGGCTCGATGCCGGCGGCCTCGGTGCCGTACGCCGACAGGCCCGACTCGAACTGTCCGTACACCGCGAAGAAGAGGATGAAGCCCAGGACGAGCAGCTTCACCATCGCCTTGTGCTCCAGCAGCACCTTGAAGCCGCTGCCCTTGGCACCCGGCGCCGCCGCGCCGGGAGCGGGCGCCGGCCGGGCCAGCTTCACCGTCAGGATGATCGCCGCCAGCACGAGGAACATGACGGCCTCGATGCTGAACAGCAGGGTGAAGGTGCTCGCCCGGCTCTTGTCGACGATGTTGCCGCCGATCAGACCGCCGACGCCCAGACCCACGTTCTGCAGGAAGAACTGGAAGGCGAAGGCGCGCGTCCGGCTGGTGGCGTCCGACGCCCAGACGATCATCGTGGCCAGCGCGGGCTGCGTCACCGCGGTGCCCGCACCGAGCAGCGCCGCCGACAGCAGCACGGTCACGGTGTGCTGGGACAGCCCGAACAGCAGGGCGCCCAGCGACGCCACCACGGACGCCCCCACCAGTACGGGCTTCGGCCCCCGGCGGTCGATCACCCGTCCGACGAAGGGCAGGGCGATCAGTGCGGCCAGGGCGAAGACGCCGATGACGATGCTGCCCGTCGTCGACCCGAGGTCCCGTACGTACGCCACATAGATGTACAGAAACGGAACCGTGAATCCGAGTCCGAACGCGCTCAGCGCGCTACCTGCCTGGATCCGGCGCATGGCCGCGCCCATCTCCCTGGTCACCACTCACCTGCCTTGTTAGCTCTGAAGGACTGAAGCCTGAAGACTTCAAACATAAAGTTAGACCCTTAACAGTACATGTCGAAGGACTTCAAAGCCAATGAACGTCGTGCGATACTGCGGCGTATGCCTACCGCGAGCCCCGAGGGCCAAGCCGTGACCGGTCAGGACCCGGTCCAGGAGCCGACCCTGGACGAGCAGATCGCCGCCTACCAGCGTGAATTCGGCGATCTCGACCCCCAGGTCGAGCAGGTCGTCTCGGCCCTCGGCCGCCTCAACCGCCGCATGAACGTCGCGTACGGCCGACAGGTCGCGGACCTGGGCATCAGCAATGCGGAGTGGGAGGTCCTCAAGACCCTCGTGCTCGCCGGCGCCCCGTACCGGATGGGGCCGGGCGAGCTGGCCAAGCGCCTCGGGCTGACCCCGGCCGCCATGACCCACCGCATCGACCGCATGGCGGGCGAGGGCCTGGTGACCCGCGACCGCGACGAGAACAACCGCGTCCGCGTCATCGTGGAACTGACGGACGAGGGCCGTGCGAAGTGGCAGGAGGCCATGCGCATGGCGAGCGACTTCGAGGGGGACCTGCTCCAGGACCTCTCGGCGGAGGAAAAGGGCGTCCTCGGCGAACTCCTCATCCGCGTCCTCCGACGCGTGGAGCACGCCCAGCCGGACGCGGGCGGTCGACTGACCGACCTGGACTGAGCGCCCCGGTCCGGTCGACGAAGGCCGATCGGAGGGGGCGGTCCACCCGGCCCGTGAGGGCGTGGCGCACGGCCGTCGCAGGAAGTTGACACCCCCTTCATCCGCCCGTAAGGTTCTTCGAGTTGTCACGGGACCGGAACGGTTCTGCGGCAGCCACTCCCGCCGCTGATGCGGCAACCAAAACTCTGCACGATCTCCCATCCGGGATGATTTCGGCATGCCGAAATCTGTTTCGAACGACTCGATTATGAGTCGGGGAAGAAATCCGCTAGAGTTTTGAACGTCGGAAGGGCCGAGAGGCCAGGAAGACAAAGAACCCCGAGTTTCGACCGGGAATCAGACCCGAAAGGATCTGATAGAGTCGGAAACGCAAGACCGAAGGGAAAAGCCCGGAGGGTCCTGAGAGGGACTTGAAGGAAGCGTCCGTTCCTTGAGA
>NZ_JBEZNF010000059.1:0-16153 GCF_040653095.1 Streptomyces sp. NPDC048057 | reverse complement strand
ATCTCATTGCACGCGGCGAACATGTCCTTCAACCGCGCCGCACCATCCAGCAGCGAATACTGCGTGTGCACGTGCAGATGCGTGAAGGGCGGCTTTGTCACGGCTGGGGCCTCCAGAGGGGCGCGGGACGTCTGGGGTGACAGCGTCGAAGTCTACGACTTGCGGCCGACAGCCGCGGGCGCCCGCGCCCCCTCCCCGGGCCTCCGTCCGCGCCCCTCCCGGAACCGCCGTCGGCCGCGCCGCAGCCTTCGTCGTGCGGGCACTCGGGGGCCGCCCCGGACGTTGGGAGGACGAGGGCCCGTACGGCGGGCCCGCTCCCGGCCGCGGTGGCCGGGTCCTTTCGTTCCACCCTTGCAGCAGGAGGCACACAGCGATGCCGGTACCGCACCCCGCCGAGGTCACGGCCGACGAGCGCGGCGAGGAGATCCTCGCCGTCTTCGGGACCGCCTTCGGCGAGCTCCTGGCCGCAGATCCGGCCGCCTTCCGGGTCAAGTTCCGGAAGATGGCGGCCTCGGCGTTCGCCTTCTACCGGGGCACGGCCTGCCTGTTCTACCGCGACCTGGAGCGGGAGCACGCCGCCCGTGGCGACCGCGCCATCGGCAGCGGGCCGTACCTGGACGAGCGGACCAGCCGCGTGTGGATCCACGGCGACCTCCACGCGGAGAACTTCGGCACGTACATGGACTCCAACGGCCGCCTGGTCTTCAACGTCAACGACTTCGACGAGGCGTACGTCGGCCCCTTCACCTGGGACCTGAAGCGGCTCGCCGCTTCCCTGGCCCTGATCGGCTACACCAAGGCCCTCAGCGACGAGCAGATCAGCGAGCTGGTGCGGATCTACGCCGCCGCCTACCGCGAGCGGATCCACGCCCTGGCGACCGGCGCCGCGGACGACGACGTGCCGCCCTTCACCCTGGACACCGCCCAGGGGCCGCTGCTCGACGCCCTGCGCGACGCCCGCTCGCTGACCCGCTTCTCGCTGCTGGACTCCATGACGGAGATCCGGGACTTCGAGCGGCGCTTCGCCGCCGGCGGCGGCTCGATCGAGCTGGACGCGGCCACCCGCTACAAGGTCCTCGCCGCCTTCGACGGCTATCTGGAGACGCTGCCGGAGGCCAGCTTGGCCCGCCCCGACTCGTACCGGGTCAAGGACGTCGTCGGCCGGCGCGGGATCGGCATCGGATCGGCCGGACTCCCGTCGTACAACATCCTCCTGGAGGGCAACAGCGACGCCCTGGAGAACGACGTCGTGATCTACATGAAGCAGGCCCAGACACCGGCCGTCTCCCGCCACATCGACGACGAGGCCGTACGGAAGTACTTCCACCACGAGGGCCACCGCACGGTGATCTCGCAGCGCGCCCTCCAGGACCACGCCGACCCGTGGCTGGGCTGGACCGAGCTGGACGGCGAGGGCCAGCTCGTCGCCGAGGTCTCCCCGTACGCCGTGGACCTGGACTGGTCCGACATCGACGACCCGCAGGAGATCGCGGCCGTCGTCGCCGACCTCGGCCGGGCCACCGCCACGATGCACGGCGCCGCGGACGACGAGAGCGGCCACTCCCTGGTGCCGTTCTCCACCGAGCGGGCCATCGACGCGGCGATCGCCGCCGACGAGGACGGCTTCCCGGAGCTGCTGGTGGACTTCGCCCACGCGTACGGCAACCGCGCCCGGGTGGACCACCAGATCTTCGTGGACCTCTTCCGCAACGGACGCATACCGGGCCTCTGACGGCCCCGGCACATCGGCCGGGGCCCGCAGCCAGCGGGCCCCGGCCGCCTCCTCAGACTCCTCTCAGCAAGTCATGGCACACTCGGCAGACGATGGACGTATCGGGAATGCAGCTCAGAGCGCTGCGGGCAGCGATCTTCACGGCACTGGTCGTGACGCTGTCCACGGCGTCCCACGTGCTGCTCTCCCAGGCCCCGCTGCCGTGGTCCACCGTGGCCGCGCTGACCGCGGGCGTCTTCCTCGTCGCGTACGCCCTGTCGGGGCGCGAGCGGGGCTTCTGGCGGATCGCGGGGCTGCTGGTCCCGCTGGAGCTGGCCGCCGACACCGTCTTCAACGGCAGCCAGGACGTCTGCTACGGCCCCGCCGGCGGCCCGGTCACCGGATCGCTGCGGGCCCTCGGGTTCGACGTGCTGTGCGGGGGCTCCGTGGGCACCCAGTTCCCCGGCGTCTCCGGCGACGGCACCACGGCCCTGCTGCCGGCCACCGACCCCGCGCTGCCCTGGCTGCTGCTCGCCGCCCACGTCTCGGTGGGGCTCTTCGCCTCGCTCTGGCTGTGGCGCGGCGAGGAGGCGCTGGCCCGGCTGGTGCGGTCGGTGGGCGCGCTCGCCTTCCGTCCGCTGCTGCTGGCGGTGGCCGCCGCGGTGGCGGTGCACGGCCCGGCGCGACGCCCGGCGCGTCCCGCCCCGTGGCACACCTCCTTCCGCACCCTCCTGCTGGTGCACGCGCTCGGCCTGCGGGGCCCGCCGCGGCCCGCGGCGCCCTTCGCCCTCGCGGCGTAGCGGCCTGGGGCCTGTCGCCACCCTCCGTCGCGGCACCCTCCCTGCCGGCCCTTCCTGGCCGCGGTCAGGGGCGCCGGTGCGCGGCGCCTTGGTGTACGGCGTGACGCGGGCGCGCCCCTCCGCCGTACCCCCTTCCCTTCCCTTGACGCCGTATCTCCCGATACGTCCCCCATGGAGTGATCCCGCATGAGTGCACGCAACAACAAGGTCAACAAGGCAGCGGCCCGCGAGCGGCTGCGGCTGGAGCGCGAGCGGCAGGCCAAGAAGGACCGCGTCCGCCGTCAGCTGATCGTCGCCGGTTCCACGGTCGGCGTGCTCGCCCTCGCCGCCGGCGTCGGCTTCGCCGTGATGGAGGCGAGCAAGCCGGACCACTGGGAGGCCGCGAAGGACGAGAAGAACGTCACCGCGCCCAAGAACACCAGCGGTGAGAACGGCACCACGGTCCTCCTCGGCAAGCCGGAGGCGAAGAAGACGCTGGAGGTCTACGAAGACCCCCGCTGCCCCTCCTGCGCCGCCTTCGAGCAGGGCGTCGGCGAGACGATGAAGAAGGACGTCGCCGAGGGCAAGTACAAGGTGCAGTTCGTCGGCGCCACCTTCCTCGACAACGGGGACCAGGGCGAGGGCTCGAAGAACGCCATGAGCGCGCTGGGGGCCGCGCTCGACGTCAGCCCCGAGGCGTTCTCGGACTTCAAGGCGGCGCTGTACTCGAAGGAGTTCCACCCCAAGGGCAGCGACAAGTTCGCCAAGGACTCCTACCTCCTGGAGATCGCGGACACCGTGCCGGCGCTCAAGGACAACGCCGCGTTCAAGAAGAACGTCGAGGACGGGACCTTCGACGCCTGGGCGATGAAGATGTCCGCGCAGTTCGACAAGAGCGGCATGGGCGGCACCCCGGCGCTGAGGATGGACGGCAAGAAGGTCACCACCGAGGGCACGGACAGCCCGCCGATGACGGCGGAGGAGTTCCGCACGACGGTCGACAAGGCGCTGGCCGGCTGACCCACCGCGAGCCGACACCGGCCCCGGGGCGCAAAGCCCCGGGGCCTTCGCCCGCCCAGCCCCGTATGCCTCTCCCACACCTCAAGAACCACGCGCACCGGCCCGTACGTCGTGGCACCGTCCCGGTTCCGTCTCGATGCGGATGACGTTCGACGATCTTGTACCCATCTGCCCTACCGACGAGTAGGGTGCGGGGCCGTGACCAGTCGATCCCCGTCAACTCCCCGTCTCCGCACGGTCGTCAAGGCCGCTGCCGCCACCGCCGCCGTCGCCGCACCGACCCTCGCGGCCACCGCATCGGCCGCCCCCGCCGCGGCCCAGGTCCACCTCTTCCACCACGGCGTCGCCTCCGGCGACCCGCTCCCCGACGGCGTCCTGCTGTGGACCCGCGTCACGCCGTCCGCCGAAGCCCGGCCCGGCTCGGGCCTCGGCCCGGACACCCCGGTGGGGTGGGAGGTCGCCGAGGACCGGGAGTTCGCCCGCGTCACCGCCCGCGGCGAGACGACCGCCACGGCCGCCACCGACCACACCGTCAAGGTCGACGTCCGCGGACTGCACCCGGGCACCGACTACTACTTCCGCTTCACCGCGGGCGGGACCGCCTCCCCGGTGGGCCGCACCCGCACCGCCCCGGCCGCGGACGGCGACGCCGCCGGGGCGCGCGTCCGCTTCGGTGTGGTCTCCTGCGCCAACTGGGAGGCCGGCTACTTCTCCGCGTACCGCCACCTCGCCGCCCGCGGCGACCTGGACGCCGTGCTCCACCTCGGCGACTACATCTACGAGTACGCCACGGGGACGTACCCCAAGCCGGACGAGGTGGTGCGCCGGCACGCGCCGGAGCACGAGATCGTCACCCTGGCCGACTACCGGCTGCGCCACGCCACGTACAAGACGGACCCGGACCTGCGGGCGCTGCACGCCGCGCACCCCGTGATAGCCATCTGGGACGACCACGAGATCGCCAACGACGCCTGGGCGGGCGGCGCGGAGAACCACACGCCGGGCGCCGAGGGCGACTTCGCGACCCGGGCCGCCGCCGCCCGCCGCGCGTACTTCGAGTGGATGCCCGTCCGCGCGTCCACCGAGGGCACGGTCTACCGTCGGCTGCGCTTCGGCACGTTGGCCGATCTGCACCTGCTCGACCTGCGGACCTTCCGCTCGGAGCAGACGAGGCTCGGCAGCGGCGCGGTGGACGACCCGGACCGCACGATCACCGGCCGAGCGCAGCTCGACTGGCTGAAGGCGGGGCTCGTCGGGTCCGACGCGACGTGGAAGCTGGTCGGGACGTCGGTGATGATCTCCCCCGTCGCCTTCGGTGCGCTGCCGGCGCACCTGTTGGCCCCCGTCGCCACGTTGTTGGGGCTGCCGGAGGGCGGCCTGGCGATCAGCGTGGACCAGTGGGACGGGTACACGGACGACCGCAGGGAGCTGTTGGAGCACCTCGTGCTGCGGTCCGTCAGCAACACGGTGTTCCTCACCGGCGACATCCACATGGCCTGGGCCAACGACGTCCCGGCGAAGGCCGCGACCTATCCGCTGTCGGGGTCGGCGGCGACCGAGTTCGTGGTGACGTCGGTGTCGTCCGACAACCTGAACGACCTGCTGAACGTGGCGCCGCGCACGCTGTCGCTGGTCGCCGGCGCGGCGATCAAGGGCGCCAACCGCCATGTGCAGTGGCTGGACATGGACAGCCACGGCTACGGCGTCCTCGACGTCACCGCGGAGCGCGCCCAGATGGACTACTACGTGGTGTCGGACCGTGCGCAGCCGGACGCGACGTCCTCTTGGGCCCGCTCGTACCGCACGCTCAGCGGTACGCAGAAGGTCGAACGCGTCCGCCAACCGGTGGGCTGACGCCCGAGGTGGTTAAAGGCTGTCCAGGAAGGCGAGGGCGACCCGCCAGGTCTGCTCGGCCGCTTCCTGATCGTAGTCGGGCAGGTCCGGGTCGGTGAAGATGTGGCCGGCGCCGGGGTAGCCGTACACCTCGACGTCGGCGCCCGCCCGCCCCATCCGCAGGTACCACGCGGTCAGCCAGTCGTGCGGCTCGAAGGGGTCGGGGTCGGCGATGTGCAACTGGACCGGGAGTTCGTCGACGGTCGTGCCGTCGGCGATGTCGGAGGTGCCGTGCAGGAGCAGCAGTCCGCGGGCGCGCTCGTCGCCGAGCGCCAGGTTCTGCGCGACGGAGGCGCCGAGTGAGAACCCGGCGTACACCAGCCCGGCGTCGGAGTGCGGCGCGGACGCGGCGATGCCCCGGCGCAGCAGCTCCTCCTGGCCGAGCTCCTCCTTGAAGGCCATGCCCTCCTCGACCGTCTCGAAGGTCCTGCCTTCGAAGAGGTCGGGGGTCCACACCCGGTGACCTGCGGTTTCGAGCCGCTCGGCGGCCGAGTGATCGGCCGGTCGCAGACCGTAGGTGGAATGAAAGAGCATGATGTTCATGCCGCCAGGTTACGTTCCCCTGCATGGAGAACACGCTGCGTCCCTTGCTCGTCTTCGGCGGCACGCTGGTGCTCACGCTGCTCGTGGGCTGGCTGGTCGACCGATTGTTGCGGCGTGCCGACTCCCGGCACGCCGAGACCCCGCTGTGGGGCCTGTTGCGCCGCTGCCGCCCGCCGTTGCAGGTGGTGCTGGCGGCCGGGCTGCTCAGAGGCGCCTACCGACAGACCGGCATCGGTGTGGTCGACGACCACGAGGAGGGGTTCGGACGGTTCCTCACCCTGGTGCTGATCGGGGCCTCGGCCTGGCTGGTGGTGCGGATCGCGCAGGCGGTGGTGGAGTCCACGTACAGCCGGTACGCGGCGGCGACCCGCGATCCGGCCCGGGTGCGCAGGGTGCGCACCCAGGTCACGCTGATCCAACGGGTCGTGGTCGCCGTGGTGGGGGTGGTCGCGGCCGCGGCGATGCTGCTGACCTTCCCGGCGATGCGGACGGTGGGCACGTCCATGCTGGCGTCGGCCGGTGTCCTCGGCATCGTCGCCGGCGTCGCCGCGCAGTCCACCCTCGGCAACCTCTTCGCCGGACTCCAGATCGCCTTCGGCGACATGGTGCGCATCGGGGACACGGTGGTCGTGGAGGGCGAGTGGGGCACGGTCGAGGAGATCACCCTGACCTCGCTGACCGTGCGCACCTGGGACGAGCGGCGGATCACGATGCCGGTCTCGTACTTCACCGGCAAGCCGTTCGAGAACTGGTCGCGCGGCGGCGCGCAGATGACCGGCTCGGTCTTCTTCCACCTGGACCACTCGGCGCCGGTGGAGCTGATGCGGCAGAAGCTGCGCGAGGTCGTCGAGGCGCACCCGGCGTGGGACCGGCGCGACTTCTCGCTGGCGGTCACCGACACCACCCCGTCGACCATCCAGGTGCGGGCGGTGATGACGGCGAAGGACGCGGACGACATCTGGACGGTGCGGTGCGCGGTGCGGGAGCAGTTGGTGACGTGGCTGCACGAGCACCATCCGTACGCGCTGCCGCGGATCGCGACGGCACCCGCGGCGGCCCGCGAGAAGGGGCACGAGGAGGTGCGGGACGAGGCGCCCGAGGTCCGGATTCCGGGCGCGGGCCGACCGGGTACGGGCCGGGGCTGAGGCGGCCGGGGCGGAACCCGGCTCAGTGGCCGCGTTCCGCCCCGCCGTTGACCTGGATGACCTGCGCGGTGAGGTGGCCCGCCGCGGAGGAGGCCAGCCAGTGCAGGGTCTGGGCGATGTCCCCCGGGTGCCCGATGCGCCCGGTGGCCGTCTCCTTGATCAGCTCCGCCAGGTGGTCCGCGGGGAAGTCGCCGCCGA
Organism: Streptomyces sp. NPDC048057; assembly: GCF_040653095.1. Taxonomy (NCBI): domain Bacteria; kingdom Bacillati; phylum Actinomycetota; class Actinomycetes; order Kitasatosporales; family Streptomycetaceae; genus Streptomyces; species Streptomyces sp. NPDC048057. Next base: position 8,864 of record NZ_JBEZNF010000059.1, on the reverse strand, counting down.
AGAAGTCGGTCTCCTCGACGTAGCCGGGCGACACCACGTTCACGGTGATCCCGCGCGGCCCGAGGACCCGGGCGAGCTGGAAGGCGTACGGGTGGAGCGCCGCCTTCGCCGCGGCGTACGCCGGCCGGCCCGAGCCGCGGGCGGCGGCGATCGAGCTGAGGAAGAGCACCCGTCCCCCGGGCGTGGCCAGTCGGTCCCGGAGCGCTTCGGTCAGCAGCACGGCGGTGAGGGTGTTGAGCCGGAAGTTGACCGTCCACTCCTGGTGCAGGTCGTCCAGCGGGTCCTCGTGCCCTTCGGGCACGGCCCCGCCGGTGCCGCCGGCGCTGTGGACGAGGACGTCCACGGTGCCGTACTCCCGCTCCACGAAGTCGGCGACGCGGCGCACGTCGGCGGGGTCGCCGAGGTCGCCCGCGCAGTGCGCGGCGCCCGGCAGCGAGGCCGCGGCACGCTCCAGCACGTCGGCGCGCCGGCCGAGCAGCACCACCCGGTCCCCGCCCTCGGCGAACGTCTCCGCCGCCGCCAGCCCGATGCCCGTTCCTCCGCCACTGATCACCACGGTGCGCGCCATGGTGCGGATCCTACGAGCCCCGCGGACCGGTCGGGGCTCAGCGCAGGCTGCGTACGTCCAGATGACGCAGCACCCGGTCGACGACCTCCGGATCGGCGCCCGGTTCGCTGCGGGCGGCGAGCACTTCGTGGCGGGCGGCCGACAGCATCTCGCGCTGGATGCGCTGCACGGTCCGCGCCCGCTCGGTACGCCGGGCGAACCACTCGCGCCGGTCCTCGTCGACGATGTCGGGGCTGATCCGGGCGCCCACCTCGTACGCGCCCCGGTGCAGCCGCTCGCTGACCTCCTCCGGCAGCTCCTCGACCTCCTCGATCTCCTTGAGCCGGTGCCTGGCGGCGCGGGCCGCGCGCACCGCCAGCTCGTGCTCCAGGTCCCGCTCGGCGTCCACGTCCGCGCGCACGCCGAGCCGCTTCACCAACCAGGGCAGGGTCAGGCCCTGGAGCAGCAGGGTCGCGAGGATCACCACGAAGGCGATGAAGACGATCTCGTCGCGGCCGGGGAAGGGGGCGCCGTCGTCCGTGGTCAGCGGGACGGCGAGGGCGAGCGCCACGGAGGCGACGCCGCGCATGCCGGACCACCACATGACGACGGTCTCCCGCCAGCTCATCGGGATGTCCTCGTCGTAGTCCCGTTTGCCGTGCAGCCGCTTGGCGAGCCAGGTGGCCGGGAGCAGCCACAGCAGCCGTACGCCGATCACCACGGCGGTGATGGTCGCGCCCCAGCCGAGCATCCGCGGCACCTGGCCGTCGGCGGTGCCGAAGACGTTGCGCAGTTCCAGTCCGATGAGGCCGAACGCGACGCCGGTGACCAGGGTGTCCACCACGCCCCAGAAGGTGTTCCCGGCCAGTCGCCCCATGACGTCGTCCGCGTCGGCGGCGTGCTCGGCGAGGAAGAGCGCGGTGATGAGCACCGCGAGCACGCCGGAGCCGTGCAGCTCCTCGGCGACGACGTAACTGACGAACGGCACCATCAGGGTGAGCCCCACCTGGAGGATGGCGTCCCCCAGGAACCCCATCAGCCTGTTCGACAGCCACCCGATCACCACTCCCACGACCACCGCGACGACGGCGGACAGCAGCAGTTGGACGGCGGCGGCGGACCAGGAGAAGCTGCCGCTGACGGCCGCGGCGATCGCCACGTGGTAGAGCACGATGGCGGTGACGTCGTTGAAGAGACCCTCGCCCTCCAGGATGGACACCAGCCGCCGCGGCAGCCCGAGCCGACCGGCGACCGCGGTGGCCGCGACCGGGTCCGGCGGCGCGACGAGCGCCCCGAGTGCGACGGCCGCGGCGATCGGCAGGCCCGGCACGACGGCGTTGACGACGAACGCGACGGCCGCGGTGGTGACGAAGACCAGCGCGACCGCGAGGAGGAAGATGGGGCGCACGTTGGCGGCGAACTGCCGCCAGGAGGTGCGCTGCACGGCGGCGTACAGCAGGGGCGGCAGCACCAGCGGCAGGATGAACTCCGGCGGGATCGCCACGTTCGGCACGAAGGGCAGGAAGGCGACGCCCGCACCGGCGAGCGTCATCAACACCGGCGCGGGCAGATCGAGCCGCTCCCCCAACGGCACACTCACCACGGCCCCGAGTACCAGCCCCAACAACAGCGCAACCTGATCCACGCGCCCCTTATACCCCGTGCGTCCGATTTTCGACGCCCCAGGTCGAGCAGAAGCGCGGGCCCCTTGCTGGCGGCTGCGGCCCGGTAGTGGGCTTGCGCCCCTAAATCCCCGTCCGTGGCCCGCAGGCGAAACACCGGGGGAAGCGAAACAGGGGCGCTGGGGCCCCCATGCCCTCCGGGCATAGGGGGCGGAACTGCGCGAACAACCGACCACCGGCCCGCAGAGGCCGACGCGCCTTCAGCGCCACGGCGAAGACGCCACCGCACCGCCCGCCCGCAGGGCGCCCCGCTCCCGCTACACGCTCTCCGCGGCGATGCGGTCCAGCGCCACCTGCAAGTCCTCCGGGTACCCGCTCTCGAACTCCACCCACCGCCCGTCCGACGGATGCTCGAACCCCAACCGCACCGCATGCAGCCACTGCCGCGTCAGCCCCAGCCGCTTCGCCAGCGTCGGGTCCGCCCCGTACGTCAGGTCCCCCACGCACGGGTGCCGGTGCGCCGACATGTGGACCCGGATCTGGTGGGTGCGGCCCGTCTCCAGCTTGATGTCCAGCAGGGACGCCGCCCGGAACGCCTCCAGCAGGTCGTAGTGGGTGACCGACGGCTTGCCCTCGGCGGTGACGGCCCACTTGTAGTCGTGGTTCGGATGCCGCCCGATCGGCGCGTCGATCGTGCCGCTCATCGGGTCGGGGTGGCCCTGCACCAGCGCGTGGTAGCGCTTGTCGACCGTGCGCTCCCGGAACTGCTGCTTCAGCAGGGTGTACGCGCGCTCGGACTTCGCGACGACCATCAGCCCGCTGGTCCCGACGTCCAGCCGGTGCACGACGCCCTGCCGCTCGGCCGCACCGGACGTGGAGATCCGGTACCCCGCCGCGGCGAGGCCGCCGATCACGGTCGTGCCGGTCCACCCGGGGCTGGGGTGCGCGGCCACGCCGACCGGCTTCACGATCACCACGATGTCGTCGTCGTCGTGGATGATCTCCATGCCCTCGACGGGCTCGGCGACGATCTGCACCGGCGCGGGCGCCTGCGGCATCTCCACTTCGAGCCACGCACCGCCGTGCACCCGCTCCGACTTTCCGACGACCGCGCCGTCGACCTGCACCTTCCCCAGCGCGGCCAGCTCCGCCGCCTTCGTACGGGAGAAGCCGAACATGCGGGAGATGGCGGCGTCGACGCGCTCGCCCTCCAGGCCGTCGGGTACGGGCAGGGTGCGGATCTCGGGAAGCGTACTCACCCGTCCGAGTATGCCTTGCCCGCGTGCCCGTCTCGCACGCGTGCAAGGCGGACGGGCCCGCCCGCCCCGGGACGAGGCGTCAGTCCTTGTGGACGGTCCCGTCCGGGTCGAGCCCCCGGAAGGAGAGGATCACGATCAGGAAGCCGCCGCACACGATCGCGGTGTCGGCCAGGTTGAAGACCGCGAAGTGCGCCGGCGCGATGAAGTCGACGACGGCGCCTTCGAAGACGCCCGGGGAGCGGAAGATCCGGTCCGTGAGGTTGCCGAGCGCCCCGCCCAGCAGCAGACCCAGCGCGATGGCCCACGGCAGGCTGTAGAGCTTGCGGGCCAGCCGGACGATCACGACGATCACCGTCGCCGCGATCACCGTGAAGATCACGGTGAACGCCTCGCCGATCCCGAAGGCCGCGCCGGGGTTGCGCACCGCGGTGAACTTCAGCAGGTCCCCGACGACCTCGATCGACGGCCGGTGCTCCAGCTTGGCCACCACGATCATCTTGCTGACCAGGTCGATCAGGTAGGCGACCACGGCGACGCCGACGAGCACGGCGATCTTGCGTTTGCCCCGGGGCCGCTCCGCGGGGGCCTCCGCCTCGCCGCTCTCGGCTCCGTCCTCCGGCGTACCGATGATGCGCTCCGCCTCTGCCACGTGAGTCCCTCAACCTAGGTGCCTGACTGAGCACGAGGGTACGTCACAGCTCCGGACTCAGCCCCGGCGCTCCTGCTTCTGCTTGCACTCCACACACAGGGTGGCGCGCGGGAACGCCTGCATCCTGGCCTTGCCGATCGGCTTCCCGCAGTTCTCGCAGATGCCGTACGTGCCGGCGTCCAGCCGCAGCAGGGCGCGCTCGGTCTGCTCCAGCATCTCGCGGGCGTTCGCGGCCAGCGACAGCTCGTGCTCGCGGGTGATGTTCTTCGTGCCCGTGTCGGCGTCGTCGTCACCGGCGCCGTCGCCGGAGTCGCGCATGAGTCCGGCGAGGGCCGCCTCGGAGGCGGTCAGCTCGGCGGTGAGCCGGGCGACGTCGCCCTCCAGCTTGGCCCGGGCCGCCGCGACCTCCTCCGGAGTCCAGGGCTCCTCGCCCGGACGTACGGCGAGTTCCTGCGCGGGGGCCGCCGCGTCGCGCGCGGTGGGCACCGCCGTGGGGCCCTCGTCGAGGGCCACGGTCTTCTTCGCTCCCACTTTCCCGGCTCCTGTCTGCCTTGGGGACTTCTTCGCGGTCTTCGCTGTCTTCGCGCTCTTCTGAGCTGCGCTCTTCTTCGCCGCGACCTTCTTGGCCACGGCCTTCTTCGCAGCGGTCTTCTTCGCCGGCGCCTTCTCGGCCGTCGGCGCGGTCGCCCCAGCCGTCTCTTTGGCCGCCTTCTTCGCGGCGGTCTTCTTCGCCGGTGCCTTCTTGGTGGCCTTCGCCGCCGCCTTTCGGGCGACGGGCTCCTTCCCCGCGGACCCCTCGGTCGCGGCCCCGTCCGCCGCGTCCTTGCGCGGCCCGCCGGCCGCCGTCCCGGCCACGGCCTCCTGGGCAGCGCTCTTCTTCGCAGCGGTCTTCTTCGCCACCATGGCCGCGGCCCCTTCACATATTGTGATCTTGCTCGCGAATCGTGCTGGGACGATAAATCGACCCCAGCTCCGCGGCAAACGGGGCACGCCGCCACATGTCGACCACCTCGGTCTCGCACAACGGTCTCGGTGAATCGGGCCTTCATCCGTTGTGCCCGGTCCCCCGCCCCGTAATCCGCCCCTTGACAGCGCCTGCACGCCGCCCGTCAGGGCACCCGTGCCGACCGCCGCCGGGGCGCGGTGCACCCCTCCTCCGTTCGGGTCACGTCCCCGCCCGCCCCCGCGCCCCGGCCCGACCGCCCGTAAACCGGTCGGTCCGGACCCTCCGCGGCGCTTACACTGGGCTGAGCGAAAGGCGTCGATGGGGCCGAGTAGCGTCGCGAGCAGCCATGAGCGACCCGGGGACGGTGCGAGCCCGGGGGACCGGCGCGACGTGAAGCATCACCCCGGAGCCGCCGGAAGAAAGCCACGGATCAGCCCGCGGCGACTAGACCCGGCTTCGCGACCCAATGAGGGGACGGCGCACCGCGCGCCGTCAAGGAGGGTGGTACCGCGGGAGCCGACCGCTCTCGTCCCTCCGACGGAAGAGAGTCTGTCCGCCGGAGGAGTTTCGCCCATGACACCCCCCCAGTACCGCCAGGTCCCCGCCCAGGTGGACCTGCCCGCGCTGGAGCACGCCGTGCTCGACTTCTGGCGCGAGAACAAGGTCTTCGCCAAGAGCCTCGCCCAGTCCGAGGGCCGCCCCGAGTGGGTCTTCTACGAGGGCCCGCCGACCGCCAACGGCATGCCCGGCGCCCACCACATCGAGGCGCGCGTCTTCAAGGACGTCTTCCCCCGCTTCCGCACCATGCGCGGCTACCACGTCGCCCGCAAGGCCGGCTGGGACTGCCACGGACTGCCGGTCGAGCTCGCCGTCGAGAAGGAGCTGGGCTTCTCCGGGAAGCAGGACATCGAGGCGTACGGCATCGCGGAGTTCAACGAGAAGTGCCGCGCGTCGGTGACCCGGCACACGGACGCCTTCGCCGAGCTGACCGACCGCATGGGCTACTGGGTCGACCTCGACGAGGCGTACTGGACCATGAAGCCGGAGTACATCGACTCCGTCTGGTGGTCGCTGAAGGAGATCTTCGGCAAGGGGCTGCTGGTCCAGGACCACCGCGTCGCCCCCTGGTGCCCCCGCTGCGGCACGGGCCTGTCGGACCACGAGCTGGCACAGGGGTACGAGACGGTCGTCGACCCGTCCGTGTACGTGCGCTTCCCGCTCACCTCCGGCCCGCTCGCCGGCGAGGCGTCGCTGCTGGTGTGGACCACGACCCCGTGGACCCTGGTGTCGAACACCGCCGTCGCCGTCCACCCCGACGTCACCTACGTGGTCGCGACCGACGGCACGGAGCGGATCGTCGTCGCCGAGCCGCTGTTGGAGAAGTCCCTCGGCGAAGGATGGGAGGCCACCGGCCGGTCCTTCACCGGTGCCGAGATGGAGCGCTGGACCTACGAGCGCCCCTTCGACCTGGTCGAGTTCCCCGCCCCCGCACACTTCGTCGTCAACGCCGACTACGTCACCACCGAGGACGGCACGGGTCTGGTCCACCAGTCCCCCGCCTTCGGCGAGGACGACCTCAAGGTCTGCCGCGCCTACGGCCTGCCGGTGGTCAACCCGGTCCGCCCCGACGGCACCTTCGAGGAGGACCTGCCGCTGGTCGGCGGCGTCTTCTTCAAGAAGGCCGACGAGGCGCTGACCGCGGACCTCGACGCCCGCGGCAAGCTCTTCCGCCACATCCCGTACGAGCACAGCTATCCGCACTGCTGGCGCTGCCACACCGCGCTGCTGTACTACGCGCAGCCGTCCTGGTACATCCGCACGACCGCGGTCAAGGACCGGCTGATCGAGGAGAACGAGCGGACGAACTGGTTCCCGGACTCCGTCAAGCACGGCCGGTTCGGCGACTGGCTCAACAACAACGTCGACTGGGCCCTGTCCCGCAACCGCTACTGGGGCACCCCGCTGCCGATCTGGCGCTGCGAGGACGACCACCTCACCTGCGTCGGCTCGCGCGCCGAGCTGACCGAGCTGACCGGCACGGACCAGACCGCGCTCGACCCGCACCGCCCCTTCATCGACGACGTCACCTTCGACTGCCCCGAGTGCGGCGGCACGGCGACCCGCGTCCCCGAGGTCATCGACGCCTGGTACGACGCCGGTTCGATGCCCTTCGCGCAGTGGGGCTACCCGTACAAGAACAAGGAGCTGTTCGAGAAGCGCTACCCGGCGCAGTTCATCTCGGAGGCCATCGACCAGACCCGCGGCTGGTTCTACACCCTGATGGCCGTCGGGACGCTGGTCTTCGACAAGTCGTCGTACGAGAACGTGGTCTGCCTCGGCCACATCCTCGCCGAGGACGGCCGCAAGATGTCCAAGCACCTGGGGAACATCCTCCAGCCGATCCCGCTGATGGACCAGCACGGCGCGGACGCGGTCCGCTGGTTCATGGCGGCCGGCGGCTCCCCGTGGTCGGCCCGCCGGGTCGGGCACGGCGCGATCCAGGAGGTCGTCCGCAAGACGCTGCTGACCTACTGGAACACCGTCGCCTTCCAGTCGCTGTACGCCCGTACGTCGAGCTGGGCCCCCTCCGCCGCCGACCCGGCGCCCGCCGACCGCCCGGTCCTGGACCGCTGGCTGCTCGGCGAGCTGAACACGCTGGTGGACCAGGTCACCGAGGCCATGGAGGCGTACGACACCCAGCACGCCGGCAAGCTGTTGTCCGCGTTCGTCGACGACCTGTCCAACTGGTACGTACGACGGTCCCGGCGCCGCTTCTGGCAGGGCGACGCGGCGGCGCTGCGCACCCTGCACGAGGTGGTCGAGACGGTCACCCGGCTGATGGCCCCGCTGACCCCGTTCATCACGGAGCGGGTCTGGCAGGACCTCGTCGTCCCGGTCGCCCCGGACGCCCCGGAGTCGGTGCACCTGAGCGAGTGGCCGAAGGCCGATGCGACGCTGGTCGACGAGGCGCTGTCGCGGCAGATGGCGCTGGTGCGGCGGCTGGTCGAGCTGGGCCGGGCGACGCGGGCGGAGTCCGGGGTCAAGACCCGGCAGCCGCTGTCCCGCGCGCTGGTGGCGGCGACCGGTTTCGACGCCCTCTCCCCCGAGCTGCACGCGCAGATCACGGAGGAGCTGAACGTCTCCTCGCTGGCGTCCCTGTCCGAGGTCGGCGGTTCGCTGGTGGACACCACCGCGAAGGCCAACTTCCGGGCGCTGGGCAAGCGGTTCGGCAAGGGCGTCCAGGCGGTCGCGAAGGCGGTCGCCGAGGCGGACGCCGCCGCGCTGGCGCTGGCGCTGCGCGACGGGGAGGCCAGCCTGGAGGTGGACGGCGAGACCGTGCTGCTCGCCCCGGACGAGGTCATCATCACGGAGACCCCGCGCGAGGGCTGGTCCGTGGCGTCCGACTCCGGTGCGACGGTCGCCCTCGATCTGGAGATCACCCCGGAGCTACGGCTCGCGGGGCTGGCCCGGGACGCGATCCGGCTCATCCAGGAGGCCCGCAAGAACAGCGGGTTGGACGTGGCCGACCGCATCGCCGTCGTCTGGTCCACCGAGGACGCCTCGACCGCGCACGCCCTCACGGAGCACAGCGCGTTGATCGCGGACGAGGTGCTGGCCACCGGCTTCGCCCGGTCGGCCGCGGACGACTCGTACGGCCCGGCCTTCAGCGACGAGGCGCTGTCCCTCACCTTCCACCTGCGCAAGGTCTGAGGCACCGCTCCAACACCAAGGCCCCGTCCTCTTCACTTCCGTTCTAGTGGTCGTTGCAACACCTCAGCTCAAGGGGTGCGATGGACTTCAGGATCCGGGAGAACCGGCAGGCTCAGGGGCCCAAGGCCCT
>NZ_JBEZNF010000058.1:0-19148 GCF_040653095.1 Streptomyces sp. NPDC048057 | reverse complement strand
CCCGCCACCCACCAGGACGTGGGCAAAACCGTCAAACGCCCCGCGACACTAACCGAACGAAATCAAGCCCGATGTTAAGGATCAAGCCCAGAGGGCGTGGTGGTACCCCCAGCGCCCCTGTTTCGCTGCCCCTGGCGGTCCCTTGCGGGGCGGGCACGGGATTGCCCCTACGCCCGTAGGGCGTGGGCAATGAGGGGCGCTGGGGGTCCCCCCATGCCTCTGGGCATAGAGGGCGGAACTGCGCGAGAACCATCCGTGGTCCGCGGTCGAACGAGGGTTTTGGGGCGCGGGGAACTGCGCGATCAGCCCACCACCGGGTGGTAGAGACCAACGCGCCCGCGGTGCCGCGGCGCAGACGTCAAAGGGCGCCCACGCCCTCTGGGCTTAGGGGCGCGGGGAACTGCGCGAACAGCCACCCATCGGGCTGCGGAGACCAACGCTTCCGGAGGAAACGGAGTGTTCGCCGGGGGCGCCGGGGGCGCCGGGGACGCTCCGGAGGGGCCCCGGGGCGGGAGCCCCGGGGCCTCGGGGGCTACCGGAGGTAGTGGGTGCGGGCGGCCGTGTGGGAGGCGGGGGGCGCGGAGACCTCGTCCAGGCCCAGGAGGACCGCGCCGAGGACTGGTGGGGACACCACCACCTGCGGGCGGGCCTTCGGAGCGCGCTCCGACAGCAGGGCGCCGATGTGCGCGTCCAGCTCCGCGTGGCGCGCCGCCAGGACACCGCCGCCCAGGACCACCGGCGCCTCCTCCTCCAGGAGGTCCAGCTTGCCGAGGGTGACCGTCGCCATCGTGACGATCTCCTCCGCCAGCCGGCGCACCAGCGCCTGTGCGACCGGGTCGCCCGCCGCGCTGGTGGCGAAGAGCACGGGGGTCAGCTCGTGCACCCGGGCGTACGGGATCCCGCCCAGGTGCAGCGTTTCGATGAGCGCCGCCATCGTGCCGAGCCCGAAGTGCGCCGGCAGCGTGCGGGCCAGCTCCGTCGGCTCGCCCCGGCCGTCCTCCGCGCGCGACGCCGACCACAGGGACTCCTCCGCGAGCCCCATGCCGCCGCCCCAGTCGCCGGAGATCTTCCCGATCGCGGAGAAGCGGGCGGTGCGCCCGTCGGGGAGCATCCCGACGCAGTTGATGCCGGCGCCACAGGTGACCGCGACGCCCCGGGGCTCGTCGACCCCGGCCCGCAGGATCGCGAAGGTGTCGTTGCGGACCCGTGTCGACGCCCCCCATCCCCGCGCGTGCAGGGCCGCGGTGATCTGCTCCTCCTCCACCGGCAGGTCGGCGTTGGCGAGGCACGCCGAGACGTGCTGGACCCCGTCGACGTCCCGCCCGGCGGCGCGCGCTTCGGCGAGCGCCGCCGCGACGGGCGCGGCGATCGCCTCGACCGCGGCGTCGAGGCCGACCTTGGGGGGCTGGAAGCCCACGTTCCCCCGATGCGACGCGAGCACCGACCCGTCGGCCGCCACGAAGGCCACGTCGGTCTTGCTGTTGCCCGCGTCGATCGCGAGGACTGCTGCGGTCACGCCCACGCCAGGTGCTCCCGGTTGTGTGCCAGCAGTCGGTCGGTGAGCGCTTCGGCGTACTCGTACTGGCCGACCAGCGGGTGCGCCAGCAGCGCCCGGAACACCCGGTCGCGACCGCCCCGCAGCGCCGCGTCGAGCGCCAGGTCCTCGTAGGCGGTGACGTTCGCGATGAGGCCCGCGTACAGCGGGTCCACCGTCGGTACGGGCAGCGGTGCCGCGCCCTTCGCGCCGACCGTGGCCTGCACCTCGATGACGGCGTCGTCGGGGAGGAACGGCAGGGTGCCGTCGTTGGTGGTGTTCACCACCTGGTACGGGCTGCCGCCCCCACCGAGCAGTGACGCCGCGAGGTCCACCGCCGCCTCCGAGTAGTACGCCCCGCCGCGCTTGGCCAGCAGCTCCGGCTTGGTGTCCAGCGTGGGATCGCCGTACATCTCCAACAACTGCCGCTCCATCGCGGCGACCTCCGCGGCCCGGGACGGCTTGGTCCGCTGCTCCCGCACCACCTGGTCGTGCGTGTAGTAGTACCCCAGGTAGTACGAGGGGACGACGCCGAGCCGGTCCAGCAGCTCCCGCGGCAGCCGCACGTCGTCGGCGATGGCCGCGCCGTGCTCGGCGAGCAGCTGCGGCAGCCGGTCCTCGCCCTCCGGCCCGCCGATGCGGACCCCGGTCTCCCAGGTGAGGTGGTTGAGCCCCACGTGGTCGAGGTGGACCTCGCCGGGCGTCACGTCCAGCAGCTTGGCGAACTTGCGCTGGAAGCCGATGGCGACGTTGCACAGGCCGACGGCCTTGTGTCCGGCCGTCAGCAGGGCCCGGGTGACGATCCCCACCGGGTTGGTGAAGTCGATGATCCAGGCGTTGGGGTTGGTGCGCCGCACCCGTTCGGCGATGTCGAGCACGACGGGCACGGTCCGCAGCGCCTTCGCGAGGCCGCCCGCGCCGGTCGTCTCCTGTCCGACGCAGCCGCACTCCAGCGGCCACGTCTCGTCCTGCCGTCGGGCCGCTTGGCCGCCGACGCGGAGCTGGAGCAGCACCGCGTCGGCGTCGGCGACGCCCGCGTCCAGGTCGGAGGTGGTGACGATCGTCCCTCCGTGGCCCTGCTTGGCGAAGATCCGCCGGGCCAGCCCGCCGACCAGCTCCAGTCGCTCCGCGGCCGGGTCGACCAGCACCAGCTCGGTGATCGGGAGCGTGTCCCGCAGCCGGGCGAAGCCGTCGATCAGCTCCGGTGTATAGGTGGATCCGCCACCCACGACAGCCAGCTTCATTCCGTTCCTAGCCCTTCACTCCGGTCAGTGTGACGCCCTCGACGAACGCCTTTTGGGCGAAGAAGAAGACGAGGATCACAGGGGCCATGACCAGTACGGTCGCGGCCATGGTCAGGTTCCAGTTGGTCTGGTGCGCGCCCTTGAAGGACTCCAGGCCGTAGCTGAGGGTCCAGGCGGCGGGGTTCTCGGAGGCGTAGATCTGCGGGCCGAAGTAGTCGTTCCAGGCGTAGAAGAACTGGAACAGCGCCACCGCGGCGATCCCCGGCTTCGCCATCGGCAGGACCACCTTCAGCAGGGTCCGCAGCTCGCCGCAGCCGTCCACCCGCGCCGAGTCCAGGTACTCGTCGGGGATGGTGAGCAGGAACTGCCGCAGCAGGAAGATGGAGAACGCGTCCCCGAAGGCCATCGGGATGATCAGCGGCCACAGGGAGCCCGCGAGGTCCAACTCCTTCGCCCAGAACAGGTACATCGGGATCACGACGACCTGCGGCGGCAGCATCATCATCGAGATGACCAGCATCATCGTCAGCCGCTGGCCGCGGAAGCGGAACTTGGCGAGGGCGTACGCCACCGGGATGGAGCTGACCACCGTCAGGACGGTACCGAGCCCCGCGTACAGCAGCGTGTTGCGCCACCAGGTCAAGAAGCCGGGGGTGTCCCACACCTTGACGTAGTTGTCCCACTCCCAGGTCCGCGGGATCAGGTCCCGCGTCAGCGCCTGCTGGTCGCTCATCAGACTGGTCAGCACGACGAAGACGAACGGCAGGACGAAGAAGAGCGCGGCGGCGACGCCGAGCGCGTGGACGCCGATCCAGTGCAGCACCGCCCTGCGCCGGGCCGTGCGCGCGGCCGGCGACGGCGGGCCGTCGCCGCGGGTGGCGGTCGTGCGGTCGATCACCTGGGCCATCTCAGTCACCCACCCGGACGAGGCCGCCGCGCCGACGCATCAGGAACGCGGTGAAGACCATGGAGAACGCGAACAGGACGAGGGCGAGGACCGCGGCGGCGCCGTAGTCGAAGCGCTGGAATCCGATGTTGTAGATCAGCTGCGGCAGCGTCAGCGTCGACTTCTCGGGGTAGCCGGGCTCGAACTGCTGCCCGCTGCCGCCGATGATGCCGGACGCGACCTTCCCCGCGACCAGCGGCTGCGTGTAGTACTGCATCGTCTGGATCACCCCGGTGACCACGGCGAACAGCACGATGGGGGAGACGTTCGGCAGGGTCACGTACCGGAAGCGCTGGAAGGAGGAGGCGCCGTCCAACTCGGCCGCCTCGTACTGCTCCTTCGGCACGTCCAGCAGCGCGGCCATGAAGATCACCATCAGGTCGCCGATGCCCCACAGCGCGAGCATGGTCAGCGCCGGCTTGGACCACGCGGGGTCGGTGAACCAGCCGGGGGCCGGCAGCCCGATCGACTCCAGGAAGGAGTTCACGGGCCCGGTGCCGGGGTTGAGCAGGAAGACGAAGGAGAGCGTCGCGGCGACCGGCGGCGCCAGGTACGGCAGGTAGAACAGGGTGCGGAAGACGCCGGCGCCGGTCTTGATGCGGGTGATCAGCAGCCCGATGCCGAGGCCGAAGACGACCCGGCAGCTGACCATGACCACGACCAGCCACAGGGTGTTCCTGAGGGCCGGCCAGAAGAGCCGGTACTCGTTGAAGACGTAGGTCCAGTTCTCCAGGCCGTTGGGGGTGGGCGGACGGAAACCGTCGTACTGCATGAAGGAGAAGTAGACGGTCGAGATCAGCGGATAGGCGAAGAAGACGCTGAAGCCGATCAACCAGGGCGACAGGAACGCCGCGGTTCGAAGCGCCGACCTGCGGCGCTTCGAACGCAGTGTGTTCGTGGCCATACGGGGTCCGGATCCCGCTACTTCTGCTTGGCGATGTCGGTGTCGATCTGCTGGGCCGTCTTCTCCAGACCGGCCTTCAGGTCCTTCACCTTCCCCGCCTCGTACCGGTAGGCGAGGTCCTGGAACGTCACCTGGTACGCACCGCCGTCGACCTGGGCGGGCGTGGTGTTGGACTTGGGGTGCTTGGCGATGTCGATGAACGTCTTGAACGCGGGGTCGAACTTCAGGTCGGGCGAGTCCAGCGCCTCGATGGTGGAGGGCACGTTGCGGATCCCGTTGGAGAAGGCGACCACCGCGGCGGTGTCCGTGGTCATGTACTTCACCAGCTCCCAGGCCGCGTTCTTCTTGTCGCTGGTGGAGGCTATGCCCATGATCGTGCCGGAGAGGTAGCCCTTGCCGTAGTCGGCGGCCTGGTCGTCGGCGACGGGCAGCGGAGCGGTGCCGATCTCGAACTTCACCCCGGCGTCCTTCGCCATCCCCAGCCGCCATTCGCCGTCCAGCTGCATGGCGACCTTCCCCAGGTGGAAGGGGTGTTCGGCGCCCCACTCGTCACCGAAGGTGTTGCGGTACTTCTCCAGCTTCTGGAAGCCGCCGAGCTGGTCGATCAGCCCCTTCTGGTAGGTCATCATGTTGGTGAACGCCGGGTCCTTGGCGAGGTTCGACTTGCCGTCGGCGTCGAAGTAGGTGGGCGACCACTGGGAGACGTAGTGGCTCGCGCTCGTCTCGTAGCCGTGGTAGGTCGGCATGAAGCCGAGCTGCTGGTAGCCGTCGCCCTTGGGCTGGGTGAGCTTCTTGGCGACCTCGGCGAACTCGCTCCACGTCTTCGGCGGCGCGGTGATGCCCGCCTTCTTGAAGGCGTCCTTGTTGTAGTAGAGGCCGTACGCGTCGTTCAGCAGCGGCAGCGCGCACTGGTTGCCCTCGAACTGGGTGTAGTCCAGCAGGGGCTTGTGGAAGACCTTCGTCGGATCGATCTTCGACTTCTCCAGGTACGGCTTGAGGTCCACGAAGGCGCCCGAGTCGCAGAACTTGCCGACGCTGTCGGTGCTGAAGGACGACACCACGTCCGGCGCGTTGGAACCGCCCGCCCGCAGCGCCTGGTTGATCTTGTCGTCGGTCATGTTCTTGACGACCTTGACCTTGATGTTCTGGTGCGCCGCCTCGAAGCGCTTGACGTTCTCCTCGATCGCCTTGACCTCGCTGGGGGCGGACCAGCCGTGCCAGAAGGTGAGCGTGGTGTTGGCCTTCGGGTCGTCGTCCGAGCCGCTGTCGTTCGACCCCGTGCAGGCCGAGGCGAACAGGGACAGGGCGGCGGTGGCGGCGAGTGCTGCCGCGGTCTTCCTCGTGCGTGTGGACATGGCGGTGTCTCCCTGTGGCGGGTGCCGGTTGGGGGGTCGGGAAGGGACGTGCCGTGGTGGTGCGCAGAAGGAGAAGCGAGAAGAGGGGCCGGGGGCAGGGGGCGTCAGCGGGCGGTGGTGTCGAAGACCTCTTCGCGCGTGGCGGTCAGGGCGCTCTCCAGCGCCCCGCGCAGCACCGGGTCTTCGGGTACGGAGGCCATCAGCAGCCGTGGTCTGGGGGCGGCCAGCTCGGTCAGCTCCGCCTGCACGCGGGCGCGCAGCGGCTCCCCGCCGGCGGTGATCGCCCGCCCGGCCAGGACGACGAGTTCGGGGTCGAGCACGGCGACGACGGAGGCGAGGCCGGTCGCCAGCGCGGTGGCGTACGCGTCCAGCAGGTCCCGGTAGGGCTGCTGCGCCGGGTCGTCGGGCATCTCGACGGCCCCGGCCGCGCGCTCCATCAACGTGACGGCGACGTCCGCGTAGTGGCCGCTCCCGACGTCGCTCACGCCCAGGTCGCGCGCCAGCCCCGGCAGCACCTGCGCGCCGGCCAGCTCCTGGAACCCGCCGCCGTTGCTCTTGGTGACCTGGCGCATCAGCGGGGTGCCCGGCACCGGCAGGAAGCCGACCTCGCCCGCGCCGCCGGTGAAGCCCCGGTGCAGCCGGCCGCCGATGACGACGGCGCCGCCGAGCCCCTCCTCGTTCCACAGCAGGACGAAGTCCCGGTGGCCGCGGGCGGCGCCCAGGCGCTGTTCGGCGACGGCGACGAGATTGACGTCGTTCTCGTACTCGAAGGGCATCGGCAGCGCCGCCGCGAGTTCGTCCAGCAGTGTCGCGGAGTGCCAGCCGGGCAGGTGGGAGGCGTACCGCAGGCGTCCGGTGGCGGGGTCGAAGGCGCCCGGGGTCCCGATGACGAGGCGGTGGACGTCGGCGAGGGCCAGCCCGGCCGCCTTCGCGGCGCCGTCGAGCGCTTCGGTGACCTGGCGCACCACGCTGGTGCTGCGCCGGCCGTGGGTCGCGAGCTCGTACTCCCCGACGACCGCGCCGGTGATGTCCGCGACGGCGGCGCGGATGCGCTGCGGGGTGACGTCGAGCCCGGCGGCGTGACCGGCGCCGGGGTTGATCGCGTACAGCTGGGCGCCGGGGCCGGGGCGGCCCTCCGTGGTGCCGGTGGCGACGACCAGCCCGGCCTCCTCCAGCCGGACCAGGAGCTGGGACGCGGTGGGCTTGGACAGCCCGGTGAGCTTGCCCACCTTGGTCCGGGACAGGGTGCCGTGCTCCAGCAGCAGGTCGAGTGCGGCGCGGTCGTTCATCGCCCGCAGCACGCGCGGTGTGCCGGGGGTGGTTCCGGGGGGCGTTCCGGCCAAGACGGTTGCACCTGCCCTTCGGCCGCGGGGGCCCAGCGGAGGTCAGTGGGGTCGCTGGACTGTTAGGAAAGTTTCCTAACAGGGCCTGAACGTATGCCGGCGGCCGGGCGGGCGTCAATGGCCGTCACGCGCGCGGCAATCAAAGCGTTACCTTCGTCGCGCCGTCGTATGCATGAGAAAGCGGGCACCCGGTGATACCGGGTGCCCGCTCGCCGTAAGCGCGGGGCTACTTCGTCAGGTTCGGGCCGGGCGCCGGTATCGGCGCGGTGGCCAGGGACTGCGGGGAGGTGGGGCTCGCCAGCGCGGACGGCGGGGCGACCCCCGCCGACGGGTCCGCGGCCGGAGCGCCCTGCTCCACCGGCGGTAGCCCGCCCACGATCTGGATGCCCGCCGCGTCGAAGGCGCGCTTGATCCGCCAGCGCAGCTCCCGCTCCACCGAGAGCGACTTGCCCGGCATCGTCTTGCCCGCGACCCGGATCGTCATCGACTCCAGCAACACCTCGGTCAGGCCCAGGGTCTCCACCGGGCCCCACAGCTGCTCGTTCCACGGCTCGGCCTTCGCCAGGTCGTCGGCGACCTCGCCGAGCACGCCGCGCACCCGGTCCAGGTCCTCCGTCGGCCGGACCGTGACGTCCACGGTCGCCGTCGCCCAGCCCTGGCTCAGGTTGCCGATCCGCTTGATCTCGCCGTTGCGGACGTACCAGATCTCGCCGTCGACCCCGCGCAGCTTGGTGACCCGCAGCCCGACCTCGATGACCTCGCCCGAGGCCACGCCCGCGTCGATGGAGTCACCGACGCCGTACTGGTCCTCCATGATCATGAAGACGCCGGAGAGGAAGTCGGTGACCAGGTTGCGCGCGCCGAAGCCGATCGCCACGCCCGCGACGCCCGCGGACGCCAGCAGCGGCGCCAGGTTGATCTCGAAGGCGCCGAGGACCATCAGCGCCGCGGTGCCCATGATGAGGAACGACGCCACGGAGCGCAGCACCGAGCCGATGGCCTCCGACCGCTGCCGGCGCCGCTCCGCGTTCACCAGCAGTCCGCCGAGCGCGGTGCCCTGCACCGCCTGGGCGGAACGGTTCATCCGCTCTATCAGCTTCGTCAGCGCCCGGCGCACCAGGAACCGCAGCACCAGCGCGACGACGACGATCAGGGCGATCCGCAGGCTGGTGTTCAGCCAGGTGGACCAGTTCTGCTCCACCCATCCCGCGGCGTTCCCCGCCTTCTCCGCGGCCTCGTCGAGCGTGACGGGCTTCGACTCGGGAGTCGGCTCCGACGCCGGCGACGACGGGTCGGCGGCGAGGGTGAAGGATGACCAGATGGCGGTCACGCGAGGAACCTCCAGGCATGGCGTACGGCAGGCCAACCACCCTAACGGGGGCACCTCCTCCACTTGCCGTTCCGGGCGCGGGGAGAGAGAAGGCTCACCCGCCGCCCGTGCGCGGGGTGCCCGGAGGATCACGGGTAGCCATCGGCCCGTGATGCGTACGGGATCAGGTGCGGGCCGCCCGGCGACGGCCGGGGAACAGCCGCTCGTTGGATGGGTGGGTTCCGTGGTGTGTCGATGGTGTGGTTGAAAACACTCCCAGCCCGTTACCGCCATGTGGTGGCGCTCGGACCTGGGCTGAGGAGAGACTGAAGTACAGATCGTCCCGGCGCGAGCCACGCGTCGCCGGCGTACAAGGAGGCATCAACCGTGCCGCACGTCCTGGTCCTCAACGCGTCGTACGAGCCCCTCGGCGTCGTACCGCTCCGCCGCGCGCTCGTCCTCGTCCTGGAGAACAAGGCCCTCTGCCTGGAGGAGTCCGGCGCCTTCCTGCACAGTGCGACCCGTGTCGTCGCCGCGCCCAGCGTCGTCCGGCTGAAACGGTTCGTTCGGGTCCCCTACCGGGGGCCCGTTCCACTGACCCGCAAAGCGCTCTTCGCCCGCGACGGCGGGCGTTGCATGTACTGCGGTGGCGTCGCAACCAGCGTCGACCACGTCATTCCCCGCAGCCGCGGCGGCCAGCACGTCTGGGACAACGTCGTCGCCGCCTGCCGCCGCTGCAACCACGTCAAGGCCGACCGCCACCTGCGCGAGCTGGGCTGGCGGCTGCGCCACCAACCGGCCCCGCCGTCCGGCCTCGCCTGGCGGATCATCGGCACCGGCCACCGGGACCCGCGCTGGCTGCCGTACCTCCAGCCGTACGGAGCGGACGACGTGATGGCCCGGATAGACGCGGCCCGGATCGACGGCGCACGGATGGACGGCGTTTCCGCCTGACACCGGCGCCGTTCGTGGTTTCGGCAGACCTCACGCGCGCGGGGCGGCGGGGCGGGCCCGCACGTGCATGCGTTCGCCCTGGCGGCCGAAGAGGTTCAGGACCTCGACGGGGGAGTCGCCCGCCGGGCCGAACCAGTGGGGGAGCCGGGTGTCGAACTCGGCGACCTCGCCCGGGCCCATCACGATGTCGCGGTCGGCCACGAGGAGCCGCAGCCGGCCGGAGAGCACGTACAGCCACTCGTACCCCTCGTGCGTCACCGGCTCGGGCCGGTTCTGGTCGGCGGGGATCACGGACTTCCACGCCTGGAGCGGGCCGGGGTGGGCGGTCAGCGGGATCATCGTGCGGCCGGCGCGGACGCGGGGCGCGAGGCGGACGCGCGGATCGCCGACGTCGGGTGCGTCGACCAGTTCGTCCAACGGCACCCGGTACGTCTGGGCCAGCGGCAGCAGCAGCTCCAGGCTGGGTCTGCGCTGGCCGGACTCCAGGCGGGACAGGGTGCTCTTGGAGATGCCGGTGGCCGCGGCCACCGCCGTCAGGGTCAGGTCCCGGCGGGTGCGGATGCGCCTGAGGCGGGGGCCGACCTCGGCCAGCGCGGAGGCGAGGGGTTCGTCCATGAGCGCATCACACCGCCGTTTCCCGGGTTCGGCAACATTGTTTGTCGTTTCGGCACGGCGCGGCGCACGCTCGGCGGCGGAGGTGATCGCCGTGAACGAGGCGACGACGAAGCAGTACGAGAACGACGGCAGTCAGTACGACGACAGCGAGTACGACGTGGTGGTGGTCGGCGGCGGCGCGGCCGGCCTCAGCGCCGCGCTGGTCCTCGGCCGGGCCCGTCGCCGGGTCGCGGTCGTCGACGCGGCCGAGCCGCGCAACGCACCCGCAGCCCACATGCACGGCTACCTGTCCCGCGACGGCCTGCCGCCCGCGACCCTGCTCGAACTCGGCCGCGCGGAGCTGGAGCGCTACGGCGTACGACTCCTCACCGCCCGCGTGGACGACGTCCGGCCCGCCGACCCCGGATACGCCGTCCACCTGGCGGGCGGCCCGCAGCTCACCACCCGCCACGTGGTGGTCGCGACCGGCCTGCGGGACGAGCTGCCCGACCTCCCCGGCATGCGGGAGCGCTGGGGCATGGACGTGCTGCACTGCCCGTACTGCCACGGCTGGGAGGTCCGCGACCAGCCCCTCGGCGTCCTCGCCACCCGGCCCGGCTCGGTGCACCAGGCCCTGCTGGTGCGCCAGTGGAGCGACGACGTCGTGTTCTTCGCGAACACGGTGGACCCGTCAGTGGAGGACCGCGAACGCCTGGCGGCACGCGGGGTGCGCATCGTGGAGGGCGCGGTGGAGCGCATCGCCGTCGCTGACGGCCGCCTGCGCGGCGTCGAACTCGCCGACGGCCGCGCCCTGCCGCGCGCCGCGGTCTTCGTCGCCCCCCGCTTCGTCCCCCACGACACCCTGCTGACCGCCCTCGGCTGCGCCACGGCGGACGGCTGGGTCACGACGGACCCCGCGGGCCGCACGAGCGTCCCCGGCGTCTGGGCGACGGGCAACGTCGTCGACCCCCGCGCCCAGGTCATCACCGCGGCGGGCACGGGCGCGTCGCTGGCGTTCGCCCTGAACGCGGAGCTGGTGGAGGAGGACGTACGGGCGGCGGTCGCGGGGGTGCGGGTGGGGGTGTGACAGGGGCGGCCCTGCGGACGGGTGCTCGTCCACAGGGCCGCCGTGGCGGGTGCGCCGTCAGCCGTCCGTCCCCGCCGCGTGCGTCCGGGCGGACTCGGCGGGCTGGGCCCGGGCCGCGATGCCGGCGGCCAGCAAGCACACGAGGGCCACGCCGCACCAGCCGATGAGCGCCCTCACCCGGCCGCCACGGAGTCGGCGCGGGCGACTTCCTGGTCCACCATGTACTCCAACTCCGCGTTGCACTGCTTGCACGCGTACATGGGGACCGTCATGCCGTGGAACGACACCGGACCGATCCAGCGGACGGGAACGTTCCGACGGCGGCAGTAGAGCCAGCAGCTCCCCAGCGCCCACGCCCGGCCGTTGAAGCTGCGCACGTGGACGTGTCCGCGAACGGGTTCGCGCTCGGTGCGTTGCGGGGCCGGCTCGGGGGCGGGGTGCGGGGCCGTGTCGACCGGCCCTTCCCCTTCGGCGCCGGACGCAGCGATGTCCGCCCACACGACTTTTCCCCAGAAGTGCCGCTCATATCCCCACGCCCGGCTCAGGCCCGCCACGATCTGGAGCCCGCGCCCGGTCACCTCGCTCCCGCTCGCCCTGCGCTGCTCCGGAGTGGCGTGGCACCCGTCGGCCACGCTGATGCGCACGGTCCGTTCGGTGCGCCGCTGGACGTCGAGCGTCAGGGTGTTGCACCGGGTGTGGCGAATGACGTTCGCGATCAATTCGGAAACGATCTGCGCCGCATCCAGGGCCAATCCGCCGAGATCCCAAGCCTTCAGGGCATCCGTGGTGATGGCTCGGGCCTCTTGCGCGACGGTCGGGGCGCGGTGAAGGGTCCGGCCGAATTTGGGCCTTTCGATCGTCGTCGCGCGCAAGGAGGGATTGCTCCGGCTTGTCGTCATGTCGGCCTCGGCAAGGTCGAAGGGTCGGGTACGGGTCCGAGGTGTGGCTTCACGCGCCACCCCCGGTGATCTCCTGGAGCTGCCGAGCCAGGTCCTCGGCTTCCTGGTGCCCCGCGCTGACGCCGGTTTCCTCCACGGGGGATTCGTGGTGGAGGAGCAGAAGCGGAATCCAGATCGAGCCGATGACGGAGCGACGGCGCGGCGGTCCGCCGAGGATCAACCTCCACGGGCCGTAGAGGTCCGGTATCTGGTTTTTGGGCATGGTCATGCCGGACCCTTCGAAGGGGGTGGGTCGTTGTCGCCCGGTACTTTCGCCGTCGCTCGGCGAGGAGGGAAGGGGGTGCGGCATGCCCAGCTAGCCGTGGGGTGTTACCACGTGTCCCTACGTGGAAGGCGAGTTGGCCGTGGCAGGTACTGATACAGCCGGCTCCCGGGCACCATGAAGACATGAAGGACGTACACCCGCTGGCCTATCTGCTCCAGCTCAACAACTGGTCGGCCAACGACTACTTGACGCGGTTAGACGGCGTGCACCGGCGACTCGGCTACGGGCCGATCGCCAGGGATCGCAAGAGGGTCACGCGATGGACTCGCCATGGAGTCGTCCCCGAAGTCCCGGCCCAGCGGGCCATGGCAGCGCTGCACCGCATTCCCGAGGAAGAGATCGTGGCCCGGCCGTGGCCCGAGTGGCTGAAGCTCGCGTGCATTCACGACAGGGATCTACTCGAAGCCGCGTGGAATCCGACGACCACGATCGAAATGCTCGATCACGTTGCCACCAAAGGAGGTCTGTCGATGGATCGCAGAGGATTTCTGGTCGTCACGGGGATAACAGCCGTGCTGGCCGGGACATTGACCGCCGAGCCGGCCGGTGCCCGCTTTCAAGGGCGCCGCATCGGCAGTTCCGCGCCGGAGCTTTTCGAACAGTCCTTGGCCGCTCTGCGACGGCTGGACGACCAACTCGGGTCCAGCCAGGTCCACGCCTCCGCCCGTACTCAACTCCAGTTGATCACGACGACGCTGAAGACCGCCTCGTACACGGAATCCACCGGCCGGCAGTTGTACGGCGCTGCCGCCGAGGCCGCTCGGATCTGCGGATGGACCGCGTACGACTCCGGCCGTCACGCGCTGGCCGAGGAGTACTACGTGGCCGCCCTGCGGGCCGCTGCGTCCGCCGCGGACCCGGTCGTGGCTGCGAACACACTCGCCTTCTGGGCGATGATGCGGTACTCGGGGGGCGACCCGCGCGGCGCCGTCGACCTGGCCACCCATGCACTGCGACACGGTCGGGGCATCGACTCCCCCCGCATGGAGGCCATGCTGTACGCGCGGCTGGCGCGCGCCCACGCCCGTTCCGGCGAGCATCAAGCCTCCGACCGGGCCAGCGACGCCGCGTACGCCGCGTACGACCGAGCAGGCGACCAGTCCTGGGGAGAGGACCCGGACTGCGTGTACTGGGTGACGCTCGGCGAGTTGGAGAGTTGGGCCGCCAGCAACGCGACGGATCTGGGGCGGCCGGCCGAGGCGCTGGCCCACTACGAAGCGCTCTCCGCGGCCCACCGCGCCGAAGCCCACGACGCCCGCGCCTACCCGCGCGCCGCGGCCCTCCGCCTCACCCGCACCGCCGGGGTGCACGTCGCCGTGGGTGACCTCGACGGGGCGGTGGACAGCGCCCGCGAGGCCGTCACGCACCTGGGCGGCGTCTCCTCCGCCCGCGGCACCTCCAGCCTGGCCGATCTGCGGGCCAAGCTCGTCGCACACCGAGAGACGCCGCTGGTGCGCGACTTCCTGGAACAGACGGCCTGACGGCGGCGAACTCCAGCGCAGGGGGGCGGGCGGCGCGCGAAAACACCAGGGATACCCGCGCGTCGGGTGGGGAAAGGATCACCGAGGTCCGGAGCACGAGGCTCCGTTCGCACCGATGCACGGGCACGACTGCACGCGCACCACCGCAAGCGCACGAACCCAGAGCACGTCCTTTCACGGCCCGCCGAACCGCTGACCGAAAGGCTCCCTCTCCTTGCGCGCACAGAACCTGGACACCGTCCGCGAACCCGCCCCCACCATGTGGGAGAGGTTCCCCGCCATCCAGCGGGGGCTCGATCGGCTGGAGCGCAGGCCCACCGCCTTCGGGCTGGTCATGTGGGCCGCCGGTCTGATGAAACCGGTCTTCATGGACCACGTGGTCACGCCGCAGCCCCGCGCCGAACTCGGGCCGGTGCGGGAGGTGTTGGAGCAGGGGCGGGAGGAGTACGCGAAACGGCTGACCGGCTTCCTCGACCTCGCGGACCACCTCGGGCGCGTCCCCGTCGACGGCAGGGAGCGGGGGACCAGTCCGTACTGGGGGAACACCTGGCTGCCGCCGCTGGACGCGCTCGCGCTCTACGGGCTGCTCGCGCAGACCAACCCGGCGCGGTATCTGGAGATCGGGTCCGGCAACTCCACCATGTTCGCCCGGCGGGCCGTTTCCGACCACGGTCTGGACACGCGGATCACCTCCATCGACCCGGTGCCGCGCGCCGAGATCGACGGCCTCTGCGACGAGGTGGTCCGGGTGCCGCTCCAGGACGCGGAGCACGACGTGTTCGAGGAACTCCAGGCCGGGGACGTCGTCTTCCTCGACGGGTCGCACCGGCTGCACATGGGGTCGGACGTCATGGTCTTCTTCTTCGAGATCCTGCCGAAGCTGAAGCCCGGAGTGCTCATACAGGTGCACGACATCATGCTGCCCACGGACTACCCGGAGTCCTGGCGATGGCGGATGTACTCCGAGCAGTACCTGCTGGCGGCGATGTTGACGTCCGCGCCCGAACGGTTCGACGTCCTCCTGCCGAACGCCTTCGTGCACCGCGACCCCGAGCTACGGGCGATCCTGCGCCCGCTGTGGCAACAGCTCGGTGTCACCCGGCACTTCCACCCCGCCTCCTTCTGGTGGCGCCACCAGCCCTGACGCACCCGGCCCTGACGCCAACCGCTCAGCGCGCCACCGCGTACGCCTCCACCGCGAAGAACGAGTAACCGAAGCGCGTCGCCCGCTCGTCCCCCTGCACCCGGACGAAGCGGACGTCGGGGGCGTCCATCCGGACCGACTCCCGGCCGCCCGCGCCCGCCGGCACCGTCGCCGCGTCGCGCCACGTGCGGCCGTCGGAGGAGACCTGGACGCGGTAGCGCGCGGCGTACGCGTCCTGCCAGTGCACGACGACCTGGCCCAGCCGCACCGGCGCGGCCAGCTCCGCCTGCCACCAGGCGCCGTCCTCGTACGGGGACGACCACCGGCTCCCCGCGTCGCCGTCCAGCGCCGCGGACGCGGGGAAGTCGGGGGTCTCGTCGCCGGAGGAGGACGCGGTCGTGCCGGGCAGCCGCAGCAGGTCCGGGCCGCCGGTGCGGGGGAAGGCACGGACCGTCAGGGTCTGCTCGGCGCCGCCGAAGGACAGCGGGACGCGGTAGGTGCCCGCGGGCGCTTCGGGCGCGACCGTGACCTCGACGGGGACCGTCGTGGCCCGGCCGCGCGCCACGCCCGTCCCGTCGGGCACCTTCACGCTCACCCCGGCCGGCGCCTTCGCGGTGAGGGCGCCGCGCGCGTCCGCGGGCCGCTGCGGAGTGAGGCGTACGTCCACGCGCTGCGGCCCGCCGCCTATCTCCGCGTCCGTCGACGCGCGCGGCAGGTCGAGCCCGACCGCGGGCACGTCCGCGAACCACGGCACCACCGCCCGTACGCCCGTCGCACCCGTCACCCGCAGCGCGTCCGCGCGCAGCGCCTTCGCGGGGACCTGGGTCCAGCCCGTGGGGGACAGCTCGGCGACCGTGCGCCACCCCTCGCCCGGGGCGCGGGCCTCCAGCCGGCCGGTCGGGGTGCCCGCGGCCGTCGCCGCCGTCATCACCGTGACCGTGTCCAGCGGCCGTACGCGACCGAGGTCCACCACGCCCGTCGCGTCCTGCTCCTTCGCGACCCGGTCCGCACCCGTCCACTGCGCGGCCTCCTGCACCGCACGGTCCACGAAGGGGCCCAGCACACCCTTGCCGACCACCGCGGGGCTCGCCGCCAGCTCCCGGCGCAACGGCTCCAGCGCCAGCGACGCCGTCCAGGCGGCGGCGCCGTCACCGCGCGCCTGGGCCTGGAGCAGGTCGACGGCGAGTTCGCCGGCCCGTCCGTAGCGGGCCAGTTGGTCCAGCCAGGGCCGTATCTCGTCGTCCAACCGGCCGTCCGCGGGGCCGGTGAGCTTCCCGGGGGCCTCGCGCGCGGTGGTGAACTGCGCCTTCAGTGCCGCCGCCGCGTCGTCCCGGTCCTTGCTGCCGGCGGCGCGGGTGCGCCAGAACGCGTCGAGCAGCGGCTGGAGGTGGCCGGACTCGGTGTCGTTCAGTACGGACGAGGCGTGATGGCCGGCGACCGCGCCCAGCGCCTCGCGCGCCGCCGGGTCCCCGCCCGCGAGGTCGTCCAGGGCGGCCCGCCACGACTCCTGCGGCCGGTAGCCCTTCGGGTTCCACGCGTAGTCCGCGGCGGTGAACAGCGGGATCCGGGACACGGACGCCTGCTCCATCGCGTTCGCCAGCAGCGCCGCCGAGCCCGCCGCCACCGCCGGGTCGCGGCCGGTGTACGGGCCGAGGAAGAGCCGGTCCTGGTCGTAGTCGTTCACGGGGTAGTTGTCCATCGTCACCAGCGGGTGCCCGAAGGCGGCGCGCGCCTTCGCCACGTCACCGCCGGTGATCGTCCGCGGCACCACCCCGACGCCGGTCCACGCCACCTGGACCCGCCCGTCCAACTCCTTCGCCAGCGCCCGCCGGTACGTCGTCTCCCCGTCCTGATAGAACTCCGTCGGCATCAGCGACAGCGGCTCGGCGCCCGGGTGGCGCTCCGCCAGGTGCCGGGCCACCGCGTCCGCGACGCGCGCCTGCGCCCGCGCCGCCGCCTCGGGGCCGCGCCCGAAGGCGTCCGCGTCCCGGCCGCACTGCCACTCGCTGTAGCTGACGTCCTGGAACTGGAGCTGGAAGGCGCGCACGCCCAGCGCCCACATCGCGTCGACCTTCCGCGTCAGGGCGCGTACGTCCCCGTCGTCGGCGAAGCACATCTCCTGCCCCGGTGCCACCGCCCAGGCGAGCGTGACGTGATTGCGCCGCGCCCGCTCGGCCAGCTCCCGGAACTCGGCGCGGGCCTCGGCGGGGTACGCGTCGCGCCAGCGCGCCTGTCGGAAGGGGTCGTCACCCGGGGCGTACAGATAGCGGTTCTGCTTGGTGCGGCCCAGGAAGTCGAGCTGGGCCAGCCGCTGTTGATGGGTCCACGGCTCGCCGTAGAAGCCCTCCGTCGTGCCGCGCACCGCCGTGCCGGGCCAGTCGCGCACGACGACCTCGGCGACCGTGCCGCGGCCGGTGAGCTGGCGCAGCGTCTGGACGCCGTAGAAGAGGCCGGCCGCGTCGACGCCGTCGACGGCGACGGTCACCCGGCCGTCGAGCTGGCCCGACGCGAGGCGGTAGCCGCCGGCGGGCAGGTCGCCCGGCACGCCCGCGCCCGGGGCGAGCGCCCGCAGCGCGAGCTGCGCGCCGACGCCGCCGAGGTGCAGGACGGGGCCTCGCCCGCCGGGCGGTGCAGCCTCGACGGTCGTGCGCACGCCGGCGTCCCGCAGCGCCCGGCGGGCCAGTTCCACGGCGTGCGGATCGGCAGCCGGGTCCGCGACCACGGTCACCGCGTCGCCCAGCGGCAGCGCGGCGCCGCGCGCCTTCATCGACTGCGGGCGGGGCCACACGGAGGGCGGGGCGGTGGTGGACGCGGGGGCGGTCGTGGCGCGGGGCGCGGTGCCCGGCGCCGCGGGCTGGGCGACCGCGGTCCCCTGGCCGCCGCCGAGAAGTCCGCCGACCACCGCCACGGCGAGGGCCGTGGCCCGTCGTCTTCCGCTTCCGCCGCTTCCGCGCGTGAACCGCACGCCGTCACCCATCACGCATCACCCCGAGGTCTCTGAACGGTAACGAGCCCATCACTCTGACTGGGGCGTGTCAACGGACGTGGGTGATCTGCGGCTTATGTAGGGGCTCGGGGGTGCGGGTCCGAGGTCGGGCGCGGTTGGGGGGTCTGCGACGGCTTCCCCTGGGTAGGCGCGGCCCGAACCGTTACCGTCCTTCGAGGAGTGACGATCATGACTGCGTCCGCCGCTCACCTGCTGCTGTCCGCGCTGACCCACCCCGTACCGGGGCCCGGCCTTGAGCTCGGCCCTGGCTCCGGCCCCGAGGACTACCCCGCGCCGCTGACGAGCGAGCCGCCGCTACCCGGTCCCGTACCGCTCACCAGCGAGCCGCCGCTCGTCGACATCCCTCCGCTGACCAGCGAGCCCACGGCACACGGCGTCTGGGCGGGGGGTCCGGGCGCAGGGGTGTGACCGGGCCGCGGCGGGCCCGTATGGCACCCCCGGGCGCGCGCCCCCCGAAGCCGTTCGCTACGTTGGTCACCGTGGACAAGAAGAACGCTCTGCGCGCCGGCACCGTCGCGGCCGGTACGACGCTGATGATGCTGCTCCTGTCGTCGCCCGCGCTGGCGCTGACCCGCGACGACGGCGATGACCCGGGGCCGGGCCTGAGTGTGGCCGAGACGCTGGGTCTCTTCGTGTTTCTCCCCCTGGCGATCTTCCTGGCGATCACCTTCGCCGTCATGATCCTGGACAAGTCCCGCAAGCCCCAGAACTAACGCGCGCCCTTTCCCCGAAGCGGCCTGGTTGCACCTCTGCGACCGGGCCGCTTCGCGTGTGCCCCGCGCAGGGCCTCGTACGAGCCGGTCGTCTCCGAAAAGTCCCACGCGTTCCTGTGTCGCCGGACGTAGCCGCCGTTTCCCTGCGGGAGCGTTGGTCTCCACCGGCCGGTGGTGGGCTTGTCGCGCAGTTCCGCCCCCCACGCCCGGAGGGCGTGGCCCAACTCCTTCATCGAGGTCGAGGAGCCACTGGTGCACGGCCTGCTCGACGCCGGCCCGGTCGGCACCGCGCTCGACGCCGCCTGCGGC
>NZ_JBEZNF010000057.1:0-22447 GCF_040653095.1 Streptomyces sp. NPDC048057 | reverse complement strand
TCGGTCACATGGCCGCACGCCTTGTTCGCCCGCTGGATCGTCGTCCGCAACTCACCCGCGAACTCCCGGTACTCCCGCGCCGAATCCCGCAGCTCGCCCTCGTCGATGTCCGGCCAGTCGTAACCGATCATCTCCAGGATCTTCTCGACCTCACCCGGCAGTTGAACACCCATCGCCGTCCCCCTCGGCTCCTCGGGAGCGAGCAAGCCTAGGGTTCGTACGTCAACCAGCCAAGGCGAAAACCACCCATTTTGTTGACCTTGTGGGCAGCGGGCGGACGTCACTCCGGGGGCTGAACTCCCCTTCGTGCCGTTGCCGGTTGCATCATCGAGGCGTACACCGTGACGTCACGAGGGGGAACATGGTCACGCTGCCGCACCAGCAGGGCGCGGAGTCGGGCGACGGCGGGCACATGGTGGTCTGTGGGGACGACGCGCTCGCGCAACGGGTCGCCGTCGAGCTGCGGGACGTGTACCGGCAGCGGGTCGTGCTGCTCGTGCCCGAGGAAGCCGGGGATCCGGGCGGGCCGGCCGTGCAGGTCGTCACCGCCGCGGCGCCCACGCAGGAGGCGCTGGTGCGGGCGGACGCCGCGCGGGCCACCGCGCTGGCGCTCGTGTACGAGGACGACGAGACCAATCTGCGCGCCGCGCTCGCCGCGCGGCGGCTCAGCCCGGGGCTGCGGCTGGTGGTGCGGATGTACAACCGCAAGTTGGGGCAGCACCTGGAGGAACTCCTGGACCAGGCCGCACTGGTGGCGGTGCCGGGGATGGACCGGGCCAGTTTGGACGCGTCCACGACCGTGTTGTCCGACGCGGACACCGCCGCGCCCGCGCTGGTCGCCACCGCCGTCGCCGACACCAACAAGGTGGTGCAGGCCGACGGACTGCTGCTGCGGGCCGCCGAACGGCCCGCGCCCGGCCGGGGGGAGGTGCCCGACGGGGGGCTGTGCACGCTCGCGCTGCTGTCGTCGACCGCCGCCGACCCCGCCGGCGCCGAAGGCTCGGACGGCAGCGGCGCGCAGGGGCCGCAACTGCTGCCCGACGACCGGACCGTACGCGAGGGCGCCGGGCGCGGCACGGTCGTGCTGGAAGCGGTACGGCACGAGGGGCCGGCGCTCGCCCCGCGGCGACTCGCCCGGCGCGGCGTGCCGCTGCGGGACCTGGTCTCCTCCCAGCTGCGGTGGGCGCTCGCCGGCATCCTCGTCGCCGTGCTCGCGCTGACCGCGGCCACCACCTGGCTCACCGACGCCGCGCCCGTCAGCGCCGCGTACCTCACCCTGCTCGACCTGTTCTCCATCAACGAACCCGCGCTCGAAGAGCCGACGGCCCGACAGGTGCTGCAACTCCTGTCCGGGCTCGCCGGGCTCGCGCTGCTGCCGCTGCTGGTCGCGGGGGTGCTGGAGGCGCTGGGCACCTTCCGCACCTCCGGCGCGCTGCGCCGCCCCCCGCGCGGGCTGTCCGACCACATCGTGCTGCTCGGCCTCGGCAAGGTGGGCGCGCGGGTGCTGACCCGGCTGCGCGAGCTGGACATCCCCGTCGTCTGCGTCGAGCAGGACGCCGACGCGCGGGGCATCGCGCTCGCCCGCGACCTGGGCGTGCCCGTGGTCCTCGGCGACGTCACCGAGGACGGCGTCCTCAAGTCCGCCAAGGCGCACCGCGCCGAGGCCCTGCTCGCGCTCACCAGCTCCGACACCACCAACTTGGAGGCCACCCTCGCGGCCCGGACGCTGGGGAACGACCTGCGGGTGGTGCTGCGGCTGGACGACGACGACTTCGCCACCGCCGTGTACCGGACCCTGCGCTCCGCGCACCCCACGGCCGTCACCCGCAGCCGCAGCGTCGCCCATCTGGCGGCACCGGCCTTCGCCAGCGCCATGATGGGGCGGCAGGTGCTGGGGGCGATCTTCGTGGAGCGGCGGATCCTGCTCTTCGCCGTGGTGCCCGTCGCCGGGCATCCGCACTTCGAGGGACTCACCGTCGCCGAAGCCTTCCGCCCCGGCGTGTGGCGGGTCATCGCGCTGGACACCGCGCGGCCGGACTCCCGCTCGCTCGACCTCGCGCACGACCAGCACGAGCAGGAGCCGTCCCTGCTGTGGGACCTCCACCCCGGGCACCTGCTGGACGCCGAGGACCGCGTCGTCGTCGCCACCACCCGCCAGGGCCTCGCGGACCTGCTGACCCCCGCGGCCCGGTCCGATTCCCCGGCCGCGCCTTAGGTCCTGTCTGGACCTAGGTCGTGACCCGCGTGACCCTTCCGGCAGTGCCGCTGCGGGGCTGGCGCGAGAGCGCCGTGCACCTGTGCGGTGATGGCGTCTGCGGCCCGGTGGTGGGCCTGTCGCGCAGTTCCGCCCCCTACGCCCTGAAGGCGTGGGGGGACCCCCAGCGCCCCTGATTCGCTACCCCCGGCACTTGCCCGCGGGCTGAGGACAGGGGTTTCAGCGTCGCTGGGGTTCCCCGTGCCCGCAGGGCACAGGGGGAGGAACTGCGCGAGCAACCGACCACCGGCCAGTGGAGACCAACGCTCCCGCAGGGAGACGGCGGACACGTTCCGAGGCACAGGAGCGCGCCCCGCCCGTCACCCGTTCCCCGCGCACCGCGTGCCCGGCCCGCCGCTCGCGCCTTGAATGCGAAGTGTGCTGCGAACGATCGGAGAGTGGTGCGCGCGCCGGGCCGTGTTCGTCGTGGTGGCGTGGCTGGTGGTGCTGGGCCTGCTCCAGGTGCTCCACCAGGCGTACGGAGGCCAGTACTCCGACGACTTCACGCTGCCCGGCACCCAGTCCCAGCAGGGCGTCGACGTGCTCGCCGCGCACGACCCCGCGGCCGGCGCGTACAGCAGTCAGGTGGTGCTGCACGACGACCGGCCGCTGACGCAGGTCAGCAGCCAGGTCACCGAGGTCGTCGGCAACCTCAAGCGGCTGCCTGACGTCATCGCGGTGCAGGACCCGCTCGCGGTGCCGTCGTCGAACGTGGGGCCGCTGGCGCCCGACGGGAAGACGGCGTACGTCACCGTCCAGTTCGACATGCAGCCGTACCAGTTGGGCGCGGACTACCTGCACGGCGTGGACGCGGCCGTCGAACCGCTGCGGGCGGCCGGCGTGCAGGTCGAGTACGGCGGGTCCCTCGGCGAGCTGGCCCGGCCGGAGCCGAACGACCGGCTCAGCGAGGCGATCGGCTTCAGCGTCGCGGTGGTCGTGCTGCTGATCGGCTTCGGGAGCGTGATCGCGGCCGTGCTGCCGCTGGTCACCGCGCTGATCTGCGTGGTGTGCGGGCTCGCGCTGCTGGGGCTGCTGGCCGCCGCGTTCACCTTCGCCACCGTCTCGCCGACGCTGGCGACCATGATCGGGCTCGGGGTCGGAATCGACTACGCGCTCTTCCTCGTCACCCGGCACCGCCAGAACCTGATGAACGGGAACGCGCCGGTCACCGCGGCCGGGAAGGCGACCGCGACCAGCGGGCACGCCGTCCTGCTCTCCGGCTGCACCGTCATCATCGCGCTGTGCGGGCTGTGGGTCTCCGGCATCGGCTTCATCGGCAAGCTGGGGCTCGCCGCGGCCGTCACCGTCGTCACCGCGGTGCTGGGCGCGCTGACCCTCGTACCGGCGCTGCTCGGGCTGATCGGGCGGCGCATCGACGCGCTGCGGGTGCGCAAACCGATCGCCGAGGCGGACGTCCAGCCGGGCGGTGCCCCGACGGAGGAGGCGGCGCACGGCGGCTGGCACCGGTACGCGCGGCGCGTGGAGCGGCGGCCCTGGTGGTACCTGACGGGCGGGGTGGTGGTGCTGCTGGTCCTCGCGTACCCGCTGTTCTTCATCCAGCTCGGGCACATCGGCGACGGCGCGGACCCCACGTCGTTCACGGACCGGCGCGCCTTCGACCTGATGTCGGCGGCCTTCGGGCCCGGGTCGAACGGCCCGCTGACGCTGGTCGTGGACCAGGCGGCGGTGCCGCCGACCGAGCGGCCCGCGCTGGAGGCCGCCGTCCAGCGGGCGCTGTCGCACGTGCCGGACCTGGCGGCGGTCGGCCCGTTCCAGACCACGGCCGACGGGGACGTGCTCGTCGGCACCGCGTACTCCGTCGCCTCCCCGCAGGACGCCACGACGACCGCGCTGGTCAACCAGCTCTCCGACACGACCCTGCCCGACGCGGTCGCGGGCAGCGGCGCGCACGCCTACGTCACCGGGACGACCGCCGCCCAGGTCGACTTCCTCGACATCGTCGCCGAGCGGCTGCCGTTCATCATCGCGGCCGTCGTCGGGCTCGCCTTCCTCGTCATCCTCGCGGTCTTCCGCGGGCTGCTGGTCGCGGTGAAGGCGGCCGTGCTGAACGTGCTGTCGATCGCCGCGTCGTACGGGGTCGTGGTCGCCGTCTTCCAGTGGGGGTGGGGCGGGCCGGCGCTCGGGGTGTCGGGGAAGGTGCCGGTGGAGAGCTACGTGCCGATGATGATGTTCGCCATCGTCTTCGGCCTGAGCATGGACTACGAGATCTTCCTGCTGTCGCGGATCCACGAGGCGTGGCTGCGGACGGGCGACGCGCACGACAGCGTGGCGCACGCCCTGGAGATCACGGCCCGGGTCATCACCTGCGCGGCGTTGATCATGGTGAGCGTGTTCGCCGCGTTCGTCATCAGCGACCAGATCGTGGTGAAGATGCTGGGGATCGGGCTCGCGGTGAGCGTGCTGATCGACGCGACGGTGGTGCGGCTGCTGCTGGTGCCGGCGGTGATGACGCTGCTGGGCGCGCGGGCGTGGTGGACCCCGCGGTGGCTGGACCGGATCCTGCCCCGGCTGCACCCCGAGGGACAGGCGTGAGACCGCGACGCAGGACGGCGGGCGCGTCACCCGGATGGCAGACCTCCGCATGCGGCTGCCGGCCGGTGCTCCTTCACTGGGCCTGTGGACCGGCAGGTCCACCCCGCCCCGGGGGAAGGAGGCGTACGACATGACCACCCCCTGGAAGCGCCCCGCCGTCAGCGCGGCACTCGCCGCCCTGACGGCCACCGCCCTGGCCGCCGGCGCGGCGGCCTGCTCCAACGGCAGCCCCTCGGAGACCGCCTCCAGCGCCGCGTCCAAGGCCATCTCCGCGGCGTCGTCCGCCGTGGCGTCCGTCGGCGCGCAGGCCACCGGCGCGATCGCGTCGGCCACGGCGTCCGCGCAGCAGAAGCTGGACGAGATCAAGGGCGGCGTGAACGCGGCCGACGACGTCGCCCTCGCCGACCAGGCCACCAAGGACGGCTACGCCACGGTCAAGGTCACCGCGCGCAACACCGCGGACTCGACGAAGTCCTTCGCCGTCCAGGTCAACTACCGGGACGCGAGCGGCAATCTGCTCGACGCGGCCGTGGTGACCGTCTCCGACGTCCCCGCCGGCCAGTCGAAGGACGCCACCGCCCAGAGCAACCGCAAGCTCTCGGGCGAGGTGAAGACCGAGGTGGGCACGGCCGTGCGGTATTGAACCGCGCGCCCCGCCAGCCCCCCTTCACCCCTCCCACCGCACGCGAACGGAGCACCGCCGTGGACGACTACCCCCTCCTCAACCTGTTCTGGACCATGCTCTGGTTCTTCCTCTGGATCATGTGGCTGTTCCTGCTCTTCAAGGTCATCACGGACCTCTTCCGCGACCACGAGCTGAACGGCTGGGCCAAGGCCGGCTGGATGATCCTCGTGATCCTGCTGCCGTTCCTCGGCGTGCTGTTGTACGTGATCTTCCGGGGCCGTTCGATGGGCAAGCGGGAGGTCTCCGCGGCGCAGGAGCGCGAGGCCGCGTTCAAGTCGTACATCCGTCAGACGGCGAGCGAGAGCGGTGCCGCGGGCGGGGCCGACGTCGACCAACTCGCCCGGCTGCACGAGCTGAAGGAGAAGGGCGCGATCAGCGAGGAGGAGTACCAGAAGGCGAAGGGGAAGATCCTGGCGTGACGGCCCCGGCGGCACGGCCGCGGCCGGGGCCGGGCTTCGGGAGGGGCGCCAGGGTGAGCAGTCCGCAGCCGTACGCCTTCGAGGGGCCGATGCCGCGCAACAGCCGGGTGGCGAACGCGGCCGGGTCGACGACCTTCAGCCGCCCCTCGAAGGTGGCGCTGTGGAAGACCACGTGCGGCCCCCGACCGCCCTTGGCGAAGGAGTGCCGGCTGCGGCCGGTGATCCGCACCTCCCGCGCCGGTTCCGGACGACGGCCCTGCCCCTGATCGACAGCGGCGGCGTCGGTGACGAGGCCCGGGGCCGCCGGCTCCGTGCGGGCGGCGGGGACCTCGAACCCCCACTTCCCGGTCCGGGTCAGGAACCACTCCAACTGCGTGGCGGCGGTGCGGTGGGCGTGCCGGAAGCCCCGGATGCGCTCCCCGGGCCCCGCGGCCTCGCGCCGCTTGACCTGGGCGGGCGTGGGGGCGAGCGGGGTACGAGTGGTCTGCACCGGGTTCGCCGTCAGCCGGAAGGCGAACTCCCGGCCGGCGCTGACCTGGGCGAGCAGCGGCGCGTAGTCCCGTACGAGCGCGTGGTCCCCGTCGGCGTCGGGCCAGCCGGCCCGCTCCACGACGTGGGTCCAGTCGGGTTTGCCGGGGGTGAGGACGTACACGAAGGGGCGGTGGGAGTCGTCGGCGTCC
Organism: Streptomyces sp. NPDC048057; assembly: GCF_040653095.1. Lineage (NCBI taxonomy): Bacteria > Bacillati > Actinomycetota > Actinomycetes > Kitasatosporales > Streptomycetaceae > Streptomyces > Streptomyces sp. NPDC048057. The sequence goes on along the minus strand of NZ_JBEZNF010000057.1, from coordinate 15,856 downwards.
AGCCGCCACAGCACCCGGTCGCCGTCGACGACGTCGGGCACGCCGCCCATCACGGCGCCGTGCATGGCCCGGGGGTTGGAGAGCAGGCGCCGGCTCTCGGCGCGCAGGGGGTTGATGCGGATGCGGGACAGAAAGGTCATGGCGATCACCAGAGCAGGGTGAAGGGGTCGTGTCCGGTCGGGGCGTCGGACGGCCCGGAGCCGGGCTCGGACGCGGTGTCGGGCGGGTCGTCGGACGGGGTCCGGGACGAGGGCCCGGACGGGTTCTCGTCGGGGTTCTCGACGGGGTTCTCGACGGGGTTCTCGACGGGGGCTTCGGCGGAGGGCTCGGACGGGTTCCCGTCGGGGTTCCCGGCCGGGGCTTCGGCGGGCGGGAAGCCCGTGGGGACGGCGTACCAGTCACGGGTGATCCACCGCTCCGTGAAGGCGCGGGCGAGCGGGTCGAAGGAGACCGGGACGTCCTGGACGACGTCCGTGCCGTACGGGTCCTCGATGGTGACGGGCCGCGGAATGCGCGCCGGGCGGTACGGCCCCGTCACCTCCTGCGCCCGGCCCACCCGGTCGAGGTGGCGCTTGCGCGCCCGCGGGGACGCCTGCCAGGGGTGCTCCCGCAGCACGTCCTCCACGCTCCCCTCGTGCACCCCGAGGCTCAGCGGCTGCGTCGGCGGGCAGGAGCGACGCCCCAGCGCCAGCGGGTACACCGGCGCCCGTACGGCACCGTCCAGGCGTGCCAGCACGGCGCGGGGGCCGGCGAGCGCCACCACGAAGACGGCGTCCTGGAGGTAGTAGCGGGCCGTGACGTGCGTGTGCTTCGCCGGCGACGTGGGGCGCTGCACGCCCTTCGCGGACACCCCGGCCTGGAGCAGCGCCCGGCCCCGGTAGTCGCTGACGGTGTGATAGTCCCGCATGAGGGTGCCGGGCACGTCGACGCGGACGCCCAGTCGCAGCGCCGTCAGCTCGTCGAGCGGGTCGGCGCGGGCGAGGCCGCAGGCGGCGGCGAGCAGCCCGACGACACCGGACTTGGTGGGCTCGGCGCCGGTCTCCCGCTGGTTGACGACCGTACGGGACCCCCAGGCTTGCAGCGGGCCCGCCAGCCGCAGCAGCAGTACGGCGTCCTGCGCGGCGGGCCCCACCGGCTCCGGAGGCGTCACCGCACCGGCCCGACGGCGGCTTCGGCCACCCGCCCCGCCAGGTGCTCGTGCAGGCCGGTCAGCAGCCCGGGGAAGGACTCGGACGGGCCGAACACCCCCGCCAGCTCAGCCCCGGCCGCGGACTCCGGCTCGAAGGAGTGGCACGCCCCGGCCCAGGACGGCGCGTCGCCCCAGGTGCGCACCGAGGTGGCGTGTTCGCGCGCCAGCCGCTGCGCCGAGCGGGCCGCGATCCCGGACGCCGCGGCGATCGGCTCCTCGAACGCGGAGACCAGGTTCACCGGCTGGTCCCCGCGGACGACGACGGCCACCAGGCTCGGCAGCGTGCGGTGCGCGAAGGAGTTCTTGTACCCGGAGGGCACGGAGCGGGCGAAGGACGTCACGAACTCCGTCACGCCCCGCACGGCGGCCTCGTCGTGGTCGGCGCCGGTCGCGTCGTCGCGGAGGTTGTGCCGCAGCTGGTGCAGGCCGACGGTGGCGTACCGGTAGAGCGTGGCGGAGTTGAAGCCGATGGTGCCGATCATCCCGGCGCCGCTCTCGTTCTCCTTCTGCACCCGGTCGTCGACGGCGGTGAAGTAGTCGAACTCCAACTCCACGGCGTGCGTGGACAGGGCGTGGGCGACCTGGGTGGCGGCGTCCACCCGCAGCGCGGGGATGTCGGCCACCATCCGTCCGAACAGCGCGATGTCCAGCGGCTGACCGGAGCGGAAGTGCCGCTGCACGTCCAACTCCTCGATCTGCTTCCTCAGTTCCTTGTCGGAGAGCGCGTCCAGCTCGGCGGCGCGGTCGGCGACCAGCGCGGCGACGGCGTCGAGCTGGCGGTGCCCGTAGAAGAAGAGGTACGCGGTGTCCCCCTGCTTCTTGCCCGGGGTGATCCCGAGCGCGGTGACGAGCGCGTTCGCCAGCCGGTCCGCGGACTTCTCGGGCAGCCCGGTGCGCCGGCGCAGCCGCGCCGCGAGGTCGCCGCTGAAGCGCCGGGTCCGGGTCGCCAGGTCGTCGGCGGCCATCCGCTCGGTGAAGTGCATGCGGGTGGCGCGCTTCCACGCCTGCGACGAGACGCGGGAGCGGCGCACGCCGCCGAAGTACGCCTCCTTCGGGTTCCCCTGGTCGTCGCGGTTGAGGTTGGCGGGCGGCACGGTCTGCAGGACGTGCACGTCCACGAAGAGGCGGGGGTGGGGCAGTTCCACGGGGTCTCCAGATCAGGAACGCTGCGCTGTGCTGTGCACGGGTCGTCACGAGGGCGGGTCGGCCGGGTCGGCGGGGGCCGCTCGCTCCCAGGGGTAGTAGCCGGCGCCCCAGGAGCGGCGCACGCGCGGGCGCTTCGCGGGGTGGGCCCAGTCCATGAGGTCCCCGCACAGCAGGTCGTAGTCGAAGGCGATGGACCGGCCGCGCAGCAGGGGCACCAGGCCGCGCAGCCGGTGCAGGAACGCCGGTACGGAGGTGGCGTTCACGGCCGCGGCGACCCGGCGGTCCATCGCGGCGCTGGTGAACTCGTCGGTGCCGCGCAGCTCCCGCAGGGCGCGGGCGGCGCTGACGCCCCTGCGGTGCATGGGCGTGGGCTGGCCCTGCTGGTGCAGTCCGTACAGCGACAGCGCACCGTGTTCCGCTTCCAGTTCGGGGGTGACCGCGCCGTCGACCCTGCTGGTGTAGTGCTTCCAGAGGGCGGGGACGCTGCCCGCGGGGCGGCCGAGGCCGGCGCGCAGGTCGGCGAGGTCCTCGCCGGGCGGGCCGTCGGAGGGGCCGCCGTGCCACGGGGCGTTCCAGGTGCCGTCGGCACCCAGGTGCTTGTGCCAGAAGCGTTCGACGGGCGCGCCGCGCTTGGTGCGCTGCGGCGTGGTGGATCGGGGCGTGGTCGGCCGGGGCGTGGCGGGTGGGGGCGTGGTCACTGGTCGCCTTCTTCCGTCGGCGGGGTCCGTTCGGCCGCGGCGGCGGCCCGTCTCTCCTCGCGCAGGGCCGTGCGGCGCGGCAGGACCTCGTCGACCGCGTAGCGGAACGCCTTCTCCGCCTGGCTGAGCCGGTAGCGCCGGCTCACTCCGCCCTGGGTGACCTTCCGGCCGTGGAACGCACCCGGCGCGGGCTGGACGAGCAACTGCTCCGCCACCCGCCAGGCGTCCGCCCCGGCCCGTACCTCCCAGCCACGGAGCAGTTCCTCGACGGTCACCAGGTTGCTCCCCGCATCGCGCAGGTCCGCCAGCAGCTCGCGCACCGACGGGTCCAGGGCGTGCAGCAGCGCCTCGCCGGACTCCTGCCAACTGCCGCGGTCCGGAGCCTCGGCGCCCACCGAGCGCCGCAGGTCGTCCGCGAGCCGGTTGACGGCCTTCGCCAGGGCTTCGGCCTGGTCGACCGCGCCGAGCAGGGCGCCTTGGGCCAGTCCGAGCGGGTCGAGCGCGGCCACGGGCAGCGGCACCTCGTCGTGGCAGACGTCCTCGACGTTGCCGAGCTTCTGCCCGTACGCCAGTCCGGTCAGCTCCAGACGGAGGCGGAAGCGGTCGCCCAACTCGTGGTGGGCGGCACCGATGTTGCGCAGCAGCTCGCTGGTGGAGAAGCCGTCCGTGGTGGCGGTGGCGAGGGTTTCCTCGCCGGCGCGGCCGACGGCGAGCAGCGCGTGGAAGCCGCGCCAGGCCGCGCGGCCGGGGACGTGTCGCACGGGCCGCTGGGGCGGTGGTTCGGGCCGGTCGCCGGCAGTCGACGTCCCGGCTCCGGCCTTGCGCGCCGTGCGCTTGGCGCGGCGCTCCGGGCTCTCGATGCGCCACGCGGTGTGCGTCTCGTGCTCGGCGAGCACGGTCAAGCGGTCGCCGGCCGCGACCACGACCCTGGTGACCCGCACCCCCTCGTCGGTCTCCTCGGGCACCAGCCGGATGCGCCGGCTCTGCCACGTCCACGCGTCCAGCACGCCCCGCGCGGCCCGCTCGTCCCACACGGGGGTGCCGCTGGGGTGGTCGTCCCGCGGGCCGCGGCGCAGCCACTGGGGGTGGTCGTCCTTCAGCCGGGTGCGGCCGTACGGCACGTTCAGCATCAGGGTCTCGTACAGCGTCTCGCCGCGGGGCATCACGATCCCCAACTGGCTCAGCGAGCCGGCCGGGTTGCCCATCGTCTTGCCCTGCTTGGCCCGCGGGTCGCCCACCACGCCGGTCTTGATGGCGCCGGTGTCCCAGCAGTGCGTGTGCAGCAGCCAGCGGGCGGCTTCGGCCGGGGTCAGCGCCAGCCGGTCGCCCTCCGTGCGGGTGGCGAAAATCGGGACGTTGTTCCCGGATGCGGCAGTGGTGACCAACAGGGCCGACGACTTGGTCTCGTCGCGGTCCGTGCGCAACCCGGCGACCTGGGCGAAGGGGTCGACCGGGTGGAAGAGGTCGAAGCGGTGGCGGTGGGCGTCGAGGTAGGCGTTCAGCTTGTCGGCCCGCTCTCCGCGGAAGCCGTCGGCGCGGACGTACGCGGACCACTCGGCGGCGTCGGCGGGGAAGCCGAGGGCGTCCACGACGACGGGCAGCACCACCTGCCGCAGGATCGCCGGCTTCTGCGTGGGCAGCTCGACGACCAGGTCCCGTACCTCATGGGCACTCACGAGCAGTTGGCGCAGGCTGATCACGGGGGTGGGGTCGGGCTTGCCCGCGGTGCCCGCGGGTGGCCGCAGCCGGTGCACCCGCAGCCAGGGCTCGTCGATCAGGTCCACAACTCGCGCCCCCTGCAAACTGTTTACGTCTGAGCCGGCCGGTACCCAGCAGCCTGGCACAGGAGGTCCCGTCGTACGGGCGGAATGCAAGAATGCGCGGGCGCCCCCTCGTGGGGCACACCGTTGCCCCGGCGTGTCCCGGGGTTGTTCCGTGTTTCCGTCTCCGCTCGGAGTGGACCCCGCCAACGCGGGGCGTACGACGGCCAGGGCAGGTCCGCCAGGCCCTGGCCGCCAGTGCCGCTGCCTCGGCTGGCGCGGGGGGCTCGATGACGGCACCTGCGGCCCGGTGGTGGGCTGGCCGCGCGGTACCCCGCACCCCTCAAGCCCTGTGCTCAGGCCCGCGGACCTCAGGTCGCCGGGCCTTCGTCCAGCAGCCCCAAGGCGTCGTCGTACCGCAGCAGTCGACCGCCCAGGCGCGTCGTCCGACCGGCCCGGTCCAGTACGAGCGCCCGGCCGCCGATCGGCTTGCGGTCCGGACGGTCCTTGCGCCAGTGCCACCCCGGCAGCCGCGCGAGCGCACCGCCCGCGGCGGCGCGGCAGCTCTCGGGCAGCTCGACCGTGTCCCCGTACAGCTCGTCGCGCAGGGCGTGCGTCGTGACGTCGCCGTCCGCGCCGAGGGCGGCGCCGCTGAGGGTGACGTACCGGTCCCCGTCGCGCAGGGCGTGCGTCGTGACGTCGCCGTCCGCGCCGAGGGCGGCGCCGCTGAGGGTGACGTACCGGTCCCCGTCGCGCAGCACCACGACCGCCTCCCGCAGCGTGCGGTCCGCCACCAGCGCCGCCGGGCCCTCGTCGAGCCGGTGGGCGGCGACCGCGGTGGCGTGCGCACCGGCCAGCGTCGCGGTCTCACCGCTGCCGCGCCGGGTCAGCAGGTACGGCACGGCTTCGTCGGCCAGCTGAGACCGGCGCTTGTGCCACTCCGCGGTGGCGGCTGCCGCGTCCGCCCGCCATCCTTCGGGCACCTCGTCGCACTCGCCGTACGCGGTGGCCATCAGGCCCGGCACGTCGTCCGGGACGCACCAGCCCCGGCCCGCGTCGGCGGCGGCGAAGACGAGCGCGGCGGTACGGAGGAGGGGGGCGCGGCCGTAGCGGTCCTCGGCCGCGGTCGGGAAGCGCGGCGCGGCACCGGCCGGGCCCGGTGCGGACCCGGTGACGACGACGCGCGGCGCGGCCAGGCGCGCGGGGCGGGGCACGGCGCCCGCGGTGCGGTGGAGGCGGCCGATGCGCTGCACCAGCAGGTCCATCGGGGCGAGGTCGGTGATCAGCAGGTCCACGTCGGCGTCGAAGGACTGCTCCGCGACCTGCGTGGCGACGACGACCAGCCGGCCCCGTCCACGGCCCGTCCCGAGCCGGCGCAGGGACGCCGCCGTGCGTTCGGCCCGTGCCCGCGCGGTCAGTTGTTCGTGGAGGACGACCACCTCGTCCGCGGCGAACCGGCCCCGCAGCGCGACGGCGAGGGCCTGCGCGCGGTCGACGGTGTTGCGGATGACCAGGGCGTGGCCTCCGTCGGCGAGGTCGCGCGCCACCACGTCCACGACGGCGGTGCAGTCCCCGAAGTGCTCGGGCTCAGGCAGCAGCTCGACGGCGATCCGTCGGCCCTGCTGCCACGACGGGCACGCCGTCGTCGTGGACCGCGGCCCGCTGCCGTCCCGCTCCTGCCACACGAGCGTGACCGCGGGCCGGCCGGTGGCCGCCGAGAGTTCCGGGTACGTGCACTCCTCGCGGCCCGCCGCGCCCGCGAGGTACGCCTCGGCGAGCTGTTGCCGCTGCTCGGCCGTCAGGGTCGCCGACAGCAGCACGACCGGCACCCCGGCCTGGCCGGACCAGCGCAGCCCCTCGTGCAGGAAGGGCGCGCCCTGGACGTCGACGGCGTGCACCTCGTCCAGGACGACGACCTTGCCCAGCAGTCCGGCGGCGCGCATCATCACGTGGCCGGTGCGGGTCATCGCGGACAGGAGCTGGTCGACCGGGGCGACGACGAAGGGGCAGAGCAGCCCGCGCTGCTCTCCGAAGAACCACGCGGCGGGGACCAGGGCGTGCTGGGAGCCGTCGCCGTCTTCGGCGCAGTCGCCCGCGGCGGCCAGTTGCTCGTCCGGCGACGCCGTCACCAGCGCGCTCCACTCCTCGTTGAGGTGGCGCTGCGCGTCGAGCAGGGCGACGTGCGGGGCGAGTTCCGCGTCGATGGCCCGTACCCACTGCCTGACCTGCGTGAACGTCGGGCCGATGGTGGCCTTCGGCGGCATGCCGACGAAGACGCCGTCCGCGCCGTGCGCCGCGGCGAACTCCTCCGCGGCCATCAGCCCGGCCCACGTCTTGCCCTCCCCGGTGGGCGCCTCCACGATCAGCAGCCCCGGCGCCGGGGAGGTGCGGGCCATGCGCGCCGCCAACTCCTGCACGGGCCGGGGAGGATGGCCGAATCTGTCCGTAAAGGCCCCGTCAGCGGGTTCCAGGAGCTTGCCCCAGCCGCCGCGCAGCCCGAGCTTCGTCCAGACCTTCTCGGTGCGGGCGCGGGCTTCGGCGTAGTTGAGGTCGGCCAGCGCGTCGACGCCGTCGAGGTCCGGTGCGCTGGCGATCCAGTCCGCCATCACCACGAGACCGCTGATCAGCAGTTGCAGCGCACGGGACGGCACGCGCGCCGGTACGCGGGCGGCGAGGTCGGCGCCGGGCTCCAGCTCCGCGGTGAGCCGCCGCAGCAGCTCGCCGCGCACCAGGTCCCAGCGCCCGTCGCCGACCGGCTGCCCGAGGCCCTTCCGCGGGGGCGGGATGGAGTTCCCGGGGACGAAGTGGCCGTGGTGCGCGGCGACCTGCGGCCACACCCAGTCGATGTGCTCCGCGGGCCAGCCGGCGTCCCGCAGCATCGGCCTCAGCAGATGCGCACCGGCCCGCTCGTGGCGCCACGGGTGGCGCTTGGCGAGGTCGTCGTGCCAGTGGAGACCGGCGTTCCGCACTTCGCGCCGGTAGTCCTTCAGACGCAGTTGGAAGGCGGGCGTCGCCTTCCCCAGGTCGTGGATGCCGCAGATCCACTTCACTAGTTCACGGCCGCGGTCCGGGCCGCCCGCGACCTCGTCGAGCGCGGTGCGCAGGGACGGCGCGAGGTAGCGGTCCCAGAGGAGTTCGGCGACGGCGGCGGTGTCCAGGAGGTGGGTCAACAGCAGGCTCATGACCTCGTTGGCCGTCCGGTCCGGGGTCTTGCCGACCAGTGCGCCGAGCGCCCGCTCCATGTCCAGGCCGCGCCCCGAGCCGTCGTTCCCCGTACTACTGCTGCCCACGCCCGCCGCCCCTGCCGCTCGTGCCCGTGCCGGTGTCCGTATCCGGGTGTCCGTATCCGGGTGTCATCATGCCGGGGTGACGCCCGCCGAAGCCCCGCCGTACGAAGCGCTCCGCGCGGCTTTCGGCCAGGACCTGGCGACGGACTGGGTCCCCGACGCCGTCGGGGCGGCCGACGTGTCGTCGTCCCTGTTCGACGACGTACCGGCCGAGATCGACGTGGCCCGGCTACGGGTCCCGCTCGGCAGCCGCACCGAGGACGTGCCCGTCGTCCCGGTCGATGCCCGCGCCCGCCTGCACGGACTCGTCGAGCGGGCGCTGTGCGGCCGTCGCGTACGCCCCGAAGTCCTCGCGTACGACCGCGTCGACTGGGACTACAGCCGCGCCTTCCGCACCCGGCGGCAGCGCCTGACGGAGCTGGCGGTGCGCCCCGACCTGCCGCTGGTGCTGGCGCTGGACGTGCACCGGCTCTCCCGCTCGCTGCCGCTGCGGACCCTGCACGAAGCGCCCTGGACGACCGCGGAACTGGCCGCCGCGCTCACCGCGGTGGAGCGCGCGGCCGGACGCCCCCTCCTCCCCGGCCACCGCTGGGCCAACCGCCTGGCCGCTGCCGCCCTCGCCCCCGTCGACACCGTCGTTGCCCGCCTCGCGCCCGGCCGCTGGCTGCGCTGGGGCGACGACTGGCACGTGTTCGTCCACGCCCCGACCGAGGCCGACGAGGTGCGCGACGCCGTGACCCGCGCCCTCGCACCGCTGGGCCTCGCCCTCTCCGCCCCCAAGAGCCGCACCCTGCCCGTGGCCGCCGTGCTCGACGGGACGGCCCGCGACGTCGCCGGCGACCCGGGCCACGCGTGGCGGCGCGGCCTGGAGCGGGGCGACGTACGGGCCCTGCGGTACGCCCTGCCGCGCGCCGCGCCCGCCCCGGAGATCAGCCGGGACGTGCCCCACACCGTCCGGCAGTGGCCCGAACTGCTGCCGCGCGCCGTGCAGTACCTGGACCGGGCCGCCGACACCCCGGAGGGCCGGGCCGCCCTACGCGCCCTGATGACCGACGCGGACGCGTTCGCCTGCGGACGCCTGCTCGCCCTCGCGGCGGGTCGCCGCGCGGTGGCCGCGGACGTCCCGGACGCCGTGCTGACGCTCGCCTACGCCGACGAGTCCGTGGCGCTGCGGGCGCTGGCGGCGCGCGTCGCCGCGCTCACCGACCGGCTGCGGCTGACCCCCGACCCGCCGCCGCGGCTCCGCCCCTGGCTCGCGCTGGGCGCGGAGCCGGCCCGCTGGCCACCGCGGCTCACCACGCTCCTGTGACGCCCGTGAAGACGTGGCTGCTCGCGCGGCCCCCATGCCGCAGGGAGCAACCGGTGGCCCTGGCGCGCGCGAGAGCGCCGTCAGCTCCAGCCCGCAGGCGAATGACCGGGGGACCGAGTAAGGGGCGCGGGGAACTGCGCGACGAGCCACCCACTGGCCGGTGGAGACCAACGCTCCCCGAGGGAAACGGCGGCTACGTCAAGAGACGCAAGAACGCGCGGACCCAGGGGGCGGAACTGCGCGACGAGCCACCCACAGGTTGTGGGCGCCACGATCGCCAAGCCGCTCACGCCGCTACCGCGCCCGCCAGGGCAACGGCACTGCCCCTGGCGCGTAGGGGGAGGCCGCGCGAGCAGCCGCAGCCGCAGACAGGGCGCGGGAGCCAAGCCGGGCCCGGCCGGCGGCGCTGGCTACGCTCCTGGTGATCGTGGCGAGGGAGGACCCGGTGGCAGCGGTGGCAAAGGCGTGGCGCGCCGGCGAGTCGGCCGGGCTGCCACTGCTGGACCGGCAACGGATCGACGCGGTCGCAGCCGTGCTGGCGGGCGTCGTCCACGTCCTGCCGCCGCACGGCTGGCACCTGAAGGGTTCGGCGGCCCACCTCGGGTGGCTCGGCCCCGCGGCCCGGCTGCCGAACGACGTCGACCTGTGCGTACCCGCGGGCGCGGCGCCCCGCCTCCTGTCGCCGACGACGCTTCCGCCCCGCGCCGACGGCACGTCCGTACGGCTGTTGCGCGCCGAGCCGATCGTCTTCAGCTCCCCGGACCGGGCCACCGCGCACCGGGTGTTGGCCGAGGTCGCGGACCGCCCGGGCGGCGCGGCCGTCGCCCGCGTCCTGCTGAACGTGCTGCTGGTGCCCGACGCCCGCGCCGCCGCGGACACCAGGACCGCGCCCCTGTCGTTCCCGAGCACCGCCGGCCCCGTGACGGTGCCCGCGGGCACCCTCAGCCGGCTGGTGGCGCAGAAGCTGTTGCGCTACACCCGGCTGCGTGACGGCAAGGTCAACACCCGGTGGGCGGACCTCCTGGACGTCCTGCTGACGGCCGCGGCCAGCCGCGCCCCCGCGTTGGACCTCGGCGAGTTGCGCCACGACATCACGGTCGAGTTCGCCGAGATGCACCGCCCCTGGCCGACCCGGCTGCCCGCACCGCCCGCGGAGTGGCTGGACTTCTGGGACAACGCAACCTTTCTTCACGCCCTCCCCTTCGGCCGACTGCCCGATGCCGTACGGCAGTTGGAACGCTTCCTGCTGCCGGTGCTGGAGGGTCCGGAGCGGCCGGCTTCGGCCCGGGTGTGGTCGCCCGGGGCGTGGGAGTGGGTCGTACGGGCGTGAGCCGGGCGCTCACCCCACCGCCAGCTCCATCAGCCGGTCGAAGCGGGCCGCAGCCGTCGGCGGCAGGTGGCGGTGCCAGTGGTCGCGGTGGCGTACGGCGTGGGCGAGGTGGTGGCCGCCGCGGGCGGCGGGGCCCTGCTCGTACAGCTCCGTGAGGAACGCGACCGCCGCGTCCGCCGCAGCCGCGCCCAGCGGGCGGCCGAACTCCTGGTAGACGCGGGCCTCGTGGGTGCTGGCCTTGAGGGTCTTGGTGACGTGCAGGGCGAAGTGGGCACGGCCGGCCGCTGCGCGCAGTTCCGCCGCGTCGATGGCGCCCGGGATCCGGGCGACGCCGGCACCGCTGTGCAGTTGGCCGGCGGTGCGGGCGTTGGCCACGTGCACCGCCGTCCACACCGCGTCGGGGTCGGTGACCAGCCCGCACAGCCCGTCACCGAGGGCCGCGAAGAGCCGTCCGCCCGCGGCGGCGGCACCGTCGTCGAGCGCCCGTAGGTGCTCCACCAGCAGGGATTCGCGTCGGATGCGCAGCCCGTAGGCGCGGCGCAGGACGACGGGCGTCGGCAGGGTGCCGGAGCGCCAGGCCGTGGCGAGCGGGAGCAGGAGGTGCGCGTTGCCGGCCGTCCGACGGCCGGCGGCGCCCGGGCTCGGGTGGCGGACGACCGTGCCCCACTCGATGTCGTGGGCGTCGGTGACGACGTAGTGGGCGGGGCCGGTGAACCCCCGGGCGTACGCGGGCCAGGCGTCGGCGGACGGAACGCCCGGCAGCCGCGGGTCCTCGCCGGGGCCGGCGCCGCGCAGCGCGCGCGAGGCGCCCGACGGGCGGACCAGGACGCCGGCGAGGAGGGCGGCGCAGCCCTCGTCGGAGAGCCGCCTCGGCACCGCGGCGAGGACGTCCGCGGCCCGGCCGCACCCCGTCGGCTCCGGCAGGTCGCGCACGGCGCGGGCCGCCATCGACACCGCGTATCCGGCCCGCAGCAGTACGGCGAGGCGCGCACCGGTGTCGGCCGGGAGGCGTACGTGCTCCCAGGCGGAGCCGTGCCGCACGCCTTCCCCTTCCCCGAGCGCCCTCGGCGGGTCGTGGTCACCGGGGCGGACGAGGACGAGGTCCTTGCCGTAGTACGAGGGGTGCCAGGGCGCACCCGCGGCCCGCCCCAACGCGGCGAGGCTGCCACGTACTCGTACGAGCCCCTGCTCGTGGTCGCCGCTCTGCTCCACGGTGGCGCGCAGCGCGCTGGTGACGACGACCAGGGTCACGGAGGCGTGCCGGGTGCGGGCGAGGCGCGCGAGGACGTCACCGGTGTCGGGGCAGCCGGCGGGGAAGCCGGGCGCGTGCCGCGGGGGCCAGAGGAAGGCGCGGGTCACCGGTCACCGTTCCGGCGCCGCCCGTTCCGCCGCCCGTTCCGCCGCCCGCCGCGTCGTCCACCGCGTCGGAACAGGTCCACGAACAGCCGCCGCAGCCCGGGGAAGAACGTCACCAGCACCGCCGTGGCCACCGCCGTGACGACCAGCATCCGCGCCAGCGACGCCGCGCCCGCCTCGGGAAGCCCCTGCCACACCGCGAGCCCCACGGTGAGCGGCAGGCCGACGGCGGCCAGCAGCCCGAGGATCGCGTTCGTCGTCTCCGTCTCCGCGGCCTGCACCTGGCGCGACAGCTCGGCGAGGTCGTCGACGAGGCCCTGCACGGCCTCCGGCAGCCCCGCGTCCTGGCACCACAGGCGGGTGACGGCGTCCGCGGGACGCTGTCGGCCGAAGCCGGCGGACCAGTAGCTGCGGCGGAAGACCAGCAGGTCGCGCTCCAGTTGGGCGACCTTCCGCCGGCGCGGCTCGTGCGCGCCGATGCGGGCGACCTCGTCGCCGAAGGCGTCCAGCACGATCTGCTGGAGCCGGGCCAGGGCGAGGGCGTCCGTGTGCAGGGTGGCGAGTTGGTAGCTGGTGCCGTCGTAGTAGTTGTCCGACGCCCCCGGTCCCGGGTCCGGGTGGGTGGCGACGAGGGTGAGCCCGCGCAGCCCGGCGACCCCGCGGACCTTGCCGGACAGCGGCAGCCGGCGCCCCTGGAGTTGTTCCAGGGCGTCGGCGAGCGGCGGATAGCAGGTGGCGTGCTGCATCGCCCACAGCCACTGGTCGGCGGGCTCCCACCCGTCGTGCTCGTCGCCGTCGAAACGGGTCGGCAGCCCGCCGTCGCCCGCCGTGACCAAGGTGCCGTGGACCGCTTCCCGTTCCGAAGCGGCGATGCGGCAGCCGGGCGGCAGCACCCGGGAGACCCAGGTGCGCTGGTCGCCCTCCCCGTGGTGGGGGTCGACGTCCGCGCACTCCTCCAGCGTCCTCGGCAGCCGCGCGGGCGGGTCCGGCGGCAGCGAACCGTGCAGGACGGCCACGCCGTCGGCGTCGGGCGGCGCGCCCATGTCCCACAGCGCGGCGCGGGCGGCCTCGTCGAGCCGTACCAACTCGATCGCGGACAGTTCGAACCGGGCGGGGGACGGCGGGAGCAACGCGGCCCCGTCCAGCTCGCGGTGCCAGCGCACCCCCTCGGCCCACAGCAGCGGGTCGAGCCGGGTGCTGGTGTACGCGGCGCGGCGGCGGGCGTTGGAGACCACTTCTTTCGGTCCACCGGTCCGCCAGCGGCGCTGCAACGGCCCCGGCTGGAACGGCTCGCCGGGCGGCCCGTCCATGAGGACGGCGACGATCAGGACGACGTCCCGACGGACCAGGCCGGCGAGGGCGGCGGCGTCGGGCGCACTCACGGCGTCAGGCCGTCCACGATCGCGTACGCCTCGCTCAGGTGCCGGCGGCGCTCGGCCGCGTCCACCGCGCGCCAGGCCGTCGGCCGATCGGACAGCGGCCCGCGCGTCAGGACCCGGGCGTGGTCGCGCAGCGGCGCGCCGCGGGCGATGAGGGTGACCGTGCCGGGCAGCGCACGGGCGTGGTGCAGGGCACGGGCGGTCATCCGGTAGCGGGCGCCGGCGGTGAGCGATGCCGTACGGCGGGAGGTGACGACGACATCGTGGCCCGCGCCTTCGCCGACCGGGGTGAAGCGGTAGCCGCCCGGGCGGGGGCGGTAGTGAACGACGCGGTAGCCGCCCTCGTCGTCGTACCTGTGCTCGTGTTCGTGCCGCGGCGCGATGTCGACGGTGGTGTTGTCCAGCGTGCCGCGCAGCACGGTGGAGGCGAAGTCCCAACGGTGGTCGTGGATCTCGGCGTCCTCCTCGCCCGCGACCCAGATGTGCAGGAAGAGGCGTCGGCCGTCGTGGGCGACCCGGGCGAGCGGCAGCTTCACGAAGCCGTTCGGGTGCGCGACGGGCACGGCGGTGGTGGGCGGGAGGAGGCCATGGGCACCGCAGGCCGGGTCGGCGGTGTCGTCGGTGCCGTACGTGTCGTACGTGTCGTACGTGTCGTGGAGCGCGGCGGCGAGGGCGGCGCGGGCGAGCACCGGGGTGACGTGCTCGACGTCCGCGGCGGCACCCAGCCTCACGTCGTCCCCTGGCACCGGCACCCCCTGAGCTGTGGCGGGCGGCGGTCGGCGCCCGACGGACAGACCCAGTCAACCAGCAGCTTTGTGGCGACGGTAGTCGCCGTCGGGTCCGCTGTGGGGCGTCCGCGTCACTGCCAGTCGAAGGTGCGGACGGTGTCGCAGAGTTCGACGACGAGTTCGCCGGCGTCCAGGCCGGATTCGGCCACGGGGCGGACGCGTGCGCCGACCCATACGAGGTGGGGCGCGGCGCCGACGACCCGGCAGCGGAACATGAAGCCCTCGGGGAAGCGGACGAGGGATTCGTTGCGGGCCACGCGCGTGTAGCGGTGGACCACGGACGAGCGGATCACGACTCCTTCGCCCGTGCTGCGCCGTGGCTCCAGGTCGCTGGAGGCGCAGACGGGGCAGAGCAGTTTGCGGAACGAAGCGGTGCCGCACCAGCGGCAGCTCTGGTAGGTCAGATAGGTCGAACCGGCGTCATCCGCCTGCGCGTTGGGCGCGGCGAGACTGTCGGTTCCGGGCTGGGACATGGCACGACCCCCTGCACTCGGCTCGGATGCGCCACCGCGCCGTGGGCGGCTCGCACTGGCGCCTTCGCACCATATGGCACTCAGTGCCTAGGTGTATAGGTACTGGGTGCCAGTTTTCTGGCCAACGGGCCCGGTGCCGGGGGTCGATGCACGCGTCCGGTCAGGAGCCTCCGAGCGCCGCCTCGATGCCCTGGACGACCCGCCACACGGGCGTGCCCTTGCGCGCCACCATGATCACGACCTCCTCGCCCTCGCCGCCGGCACCGACACCGGCGCTGACGTCGACGTGGTGGGGCGCTGCGGCACGGGCGGCGCCGCGCCCCGAAGGCGCCCCGCCCCACACCTCGCGGACGAGCCCGAGCGCGTGGTCCGCCGCGGCCTCCGCGTCGCCCTCGCCGCCCGACCGCAGCCACGAGCGCAGGGCGTTGTTGTGCGCGGCGACGACGGCCGAGGCGATCACCTCGGCCCGCAGGGCGCCGTCGGCGTCGTCCGCGCAGTGCGCGCGCAGGTGGTTGGCGAGGGTGCGCTCGTAGCGCCGCACCACGGAGAGTTCGTACGTCCGCAGCCCCGGCACCTCGCGGGTGAGCCGGTAGCGCTGGACGGAGAAGTCGGGCTTGGCCGCGTACATCCGCATCACGATCCGGGCGGCGTCGCACACCGTGTCGACGGGGTCCTCCGAGACGCCGCCCGCCGCCCGTGCTTCCAGAAAACGGGTCATCTCAGCCAGGCACCCCTCGTGGTCCGGGAAGACGACGTCCTCCTTCGAGGGGAAGTAACGGAAGAACGAGCGCCGCCCGACGCCCGCGCGCGCGACGATGTCGTCCACCGTGGTCCGCTCGAACCCCCGCTCAAGGAACAGCTCGAACGCGGCCTTGGCCAGCGCCTCCCGCATGGGCACTTCGGCATTGCGTCGCTTGCGCACCTCAGTCATGGCGGGAACGTAACACCGGAAGGACCATTTTGGCACTGGGTACCTTTACAGAGGGTACTTGGTGCCATAGCCTCGAAGAGACTGAAAAGGCCCTCCGTCCATCGGATCCACCACTAGGAGTCGGCGTGAGCTTGAAGATCGTTGTCTGTGTGAAGTACGTGCCTGACGCGAGTGGTGATCGGGGTTTTGGTGCGGATTTGACGGTGGATC
>NZ_JBEZNF010000056.1:0-28278 GCF_040653095.1 Streptomyces sp. NPDC048057 | reverse complement strand
TTGGATGACGTAGACGTCGGGGGTGTCCTGGTCGTCGTACTGGGCGTGGAAGAGCAGGCCCTCCTGCAACGGCGCCAACGGCAACACATCCAGGATTCCCGGCTTCATCAATCCGCTCCCTCTGGTGTCCTTGTTTCTGGGATGGGTCAGGAGGCAGCGCCCGTCCCCTCGATGGACGGCCCATCGAGGACGGTTGCTGCATGCGCATGAAAATGGGCTCAGCCCGCTGAGGTGTCAGGTGCCGGCCGAGCGGAAACAGTCCAGGGGAAGCGCGCACGACGATGTCCGGCAGATCGCCGGGGGCGATCCACCAGGCGCGCGGAAGTCAGCCGAGCTGCCGTTCGATGTCGTCGAGTTCGGCCTGGGAAAGCGAGATGAGCGGTGCCTCCGGGGCGACGGTCGCGGCCTCCGGCCCGTTGGAATCGGCCGTCATTTCCACGGGCGGTTCCACCTCCCGCACGACGGTGGCCAACTCGGCGGGCGAAGGATTCTGGAACAGCTCGCGTCGAGTGAATTCCAGACCGGCCTCCCGCGCCAGGCCCACCAGGCCGACCGCTGAGATGCTGTCGCCACCGAGCGCGAAGAACCCTTCGTCGACGGACACTTCGGGCCGTTTGAGCACTTCGGCAAAGAGCCGGCAAAGGAGCTCTTCGCGGGGTGTCAGGGACTCGCGTTCACTCGTCATGATGTAGGTCTCCCA
The DNA here is from genome assembly GCF_040653095.1 of Streptomyces sp. NPDC048057. Taxonomy (NCBI): domain Bacteria; kingdom Bacillati; phylum Actinomycetota; class Actinomycetes; order Kitasatosporales; family Streptomycetaceae; genus Streptomyces; species Streptomyces sp. NPDC048057. Next base: position 27,578 of record NZ_JBEZNF010000056.1, on the reverse strand, counting down.
CGTGAAGCGTTCTGTTCCGGTCGGAGCAACCGCGGGCAGGGCGCACCAGCACTTCGTCGGTATGAGGGAGATGAGACCAGTTCCGGGAAGTGGAACTCGTCGAAGGCGCCCTGCCCGACCCCGGACCGGCTGCGGGGGGCGCCGGCCCAAGATCGATGCCCACTGACGCTAGACGTGGAATCCAAAAGCTGTAAATCATCACACCGGTGAGACTTCCGGCCTTCTCCTTCAATGGGAGGGGGCCGGGGACATGGCGTGCCCCGCCGGTGGAGTGCTGCGACCTTCCGCCGAAAGGAGGAGGAACGGCGCCGTACCCCCTCCTCCTCGGGGACCGAATCGACCCAGGGTGGTCCCATCGGAGGTTCACCACCGCTCCCTGCGAGTCCTAGCCTCGGCGGAATCCAATCGGTGCGGGGGCACAGAAGAGGAGCCGGTGTGACCAGACCGTTTCCGTTCCGGCGGGTGCCCGGCTCCTTTGCGTGCCGTGTTCCGGCACGACAGCTCGTCCCCCTGTGATCCCCCTTGGACGGCCCCAGGCCCCAGGCCCCCGGCGGCGGGCGGACGGTCCGCTCGCCCCGCCCGCCCGCCGCCTCAGCCCGTCAGCAGTGGAAGAAGATGCTCTTCCACCCGAACGGGGCCCGGCTCTCCTGGCTGCCCCGGAAGGTGTGGTGCACCAGCCCCCGGCAGTCGGATTCGTTGTACATCGCAGCGGTCTGGCCGGTGTAGGTGAAGCGGTAGGCGGCCTTGTGGGCGGGGTCGATGTTGTGGCAGCCGCAGGCGTGGAGCTCCCTGGCGCTCCCGGTGTTCTGCGGCCCCGACCAGCTGAGGAAGGTGCTGGCGAAGGCCGTGCCGCCGGTGCCCAGGAGGAGGGCACAGGCGAGCGCCGTCGCGCTGACGGCGGTCCGGACGGAGTGTGGTGTACGCATGGGGCTCCTGTTCGTGTCGTTCGTCTCCCGGCCGGCGGCACGCGGTCGGCCGCGGGCCGTGGTGCCGGTGCCGTCCGCGTCGTCGCAGGCCGCGACGGTCCGGGCGCGGCGCACCAGACCGGGGTGGGTACCTTCCGAGGTCCCGAGCAGCACCCTTCCGATGCGCGCTCTCGGCCCGGTCACACCCCGGTCACTCCGCCGCCCGTACGCCCTCCGCCTCGTGCGCCTCGTGCGCGATGGTCAGCGCCAGCGCGATGCCGTCGTCGGCCCCGGCGCCCCGCTGCCAGGCGTCGGCGTACGCGTCGGCCGACAGGTGGTCCCGTACGACGGACTGCGTCCGGGCGTGCAGCGCGGCGAACGGGTGGAGCCCCGTCAGCTGTGCTCCCGTGACCCGTCGATGGCGACGGGCCGCACCGAGGACGACGACCGCCTGCCGGTGCCGGCCGAGCGCACCCAGCGCCCAGGCCAGCGTCTCCAAGCTCCACGCGGGACCCCAGTTGTCGTCCAGGGCGCGCTGCCGGACGAGCGCGTCGCACAGCGGGACGAGCGCCCGGAGCGGCTCCCCGTGGAGGAGTTCGGTCAGCCCCGTGCACCAGTGCGCCCAGGTGAGTGCCCATGCGGCGCCGGCCGCCTCCGCCTCGGCGACGTACGCGGCACAGGCGGCGCGGGCGACGTCACCGCTGCCGAGGAAGGCCGCCGCCATGGCCCAGAACATGGTGGCCATGTGCGCATCACCGGTCTGCCCGACCGCGGCGAACTCCGCCCGCGCACGGGCGAGCCGGTCGATGGACGCGGGATCGCTGAGCACCAGCAGGGCGTGCACGCCCGTCATGTACTCCACCGGCGCGGCCTGCTGCTCCCCGCCGGCACGGGCCGCCGCACGGCACTCCGCCAAGTACGCGGTGGCCGCCGGGTCGCCCTGGACCAGGGCGATGAACGTCTTCATCGCCGTCACCACCACGGCCGGCGCCCCGCTCGCCCCGCCCGCGGCGTCGGGGAACTGCTGCGACAGGCTCTCGACCCAGTGCCGCGCCTCGCCCAGCGTGCTGCCGAAGAACCAGGCACGCGTGCGCATCAGATCCACGGCGATCTGCGCCCCGATCGGCGCCCGGCCCGGGTCGGCACGGCAGAAGTCCAGCGCGGAACGCACATTGGGCAGCTCCGTCCGCAGCCGCTCCAGCCAGCCGACCTCGTCGGGGCCGCACCACTCGGCGGCGGCCCGGGCGGTCAGGTCCCGGTAGTGCTCGCCGTGCCGTACGCGCACCCCGGTCGCGTCGCCCTCCGCGCGCAGCCGCTCCGCACCGTACTGGCGGATGGTCTCCAACAGCCGGTAGCGGGACGCGCTCCCGTACCGCCGACGGCCGGTGTCCCCGTGGTCGACCGTGACGACGGACTTGTGGACGAGGCCGTCGACGAGGTCCAGGACGTCCGCGCGGGCGATCCCGCCGCCCGTGCACACGGACTCGACGGCCTCCAGGTCGAACCCGCCGACGAAGACCGAGAGCCGGCTCCACAGCAACCGCTCCCCGGGCGTGCACAGACCGTGGCTCCAGTCCATGACGCCGCGCAGCGTGTGCCGGTACCGACCGGGACCGTTCGATACGCCGGACGGCCCGGCGCCCTGGGCGCGCTCGCGCAGGGCCGACAACAGGTGGAAGCGGTCCTCCAGGCGTTCCAGGACCTCCTCCACGGTCAGCGCGCTCAACCGGACGGCCGCCAACTCGATGGCCAGCGGGATGCCGTCGAGCCGCCGGCACAGCTCGGTGGCCGCCGCGGCACGCAGCTCGTCGGCCCACGGCGGCGTACCGCCCGCGGCCGACCGGTCGACGAGCAGCCGGACCGCCTCGCACGGAGTGCCGTCGGGCTCGTCCCGCAGGGTCAGACACGGTACGAGCAGCACGTGCTCGCCCGGTACGCACAGCCGCTCCCGGCTGGTCGCGAGCACCCGCAGTTCCGGCGCCGCCCGCAGCAGCCGCAGCACCAGCGCGGCCACGGCCCCCACCAGGTGCTCGCAGTTGTCCAGGACGAGCAACAGCCGCCGGTCGCGCAGCCGGTCGGCGATCGCGTCGCCCGCGGACCGCATGGACTGGTCGCGCAGCCCCAACGACTCGGCGACGGCCCGCTCCAGCAACGCGGGGTCCGTGAGCGCGGCGAGGTCCGTCAGCCACACGCCGTCGGGGAAGGAGGGCGCGAGCCGGCGCGCGGTCCGTAGCGCGAGCCGGGTCTTGCCGACCCCGCCGACGCCCGTCAGCGTCACCAACCGACCCCGCGCCAGCAGCCGACCCGCCTCGTCGATCTCGCTCTCCCGGCCGACGAACGACGTCGTCTCGGCCGGCAGGTTCCCCGGCGCGCCCGAGGACGGCGCGCGGGCGCCGGCCGTGACGAGTTCCCGTCGGCGTGGCGCCGGCACGAGGTCCGGTGCCGCGGTCAGCATCCGCTGGTGCAGGTCCTGCAGCTCGGCACCCGGGTCGATGCCCAACTCTTCGGCGAGCACCGCGGACACCACCCGGAAGCACTCCAGCGCCTCGCCCTGCCGACCGCACCGGTACAGCGCCAGCATCCGCTGTGCCCAGAACCGCTCGTCCAAGGGGTGCCCGTCGGTCAACCGCCGTAGCCGCGGCAGCGCGTCGGCGGGCCGCCCGCACGCCAACACGGCCTCGACCCACGCCTCCTGAGCGGCCAGGTGCTGCTCGTGCAGAGCGGGTACGACGTCCTGGAACCGCTCCGCCGGCAGATCCCCCAACGGATCGCCCCGCCACAGCCCGAGCGCCTCGTCGAGCAGTCCCACCGCCCGCTCGGGGCGCCCCTCACCCGCGGCGGTCCGCCCGGCGGCGACGAGCGAGGCGAACCTGCGGACGTCCAGCCCGTTCCGCTCGGCCACCCGCAGCACGTAGCCGCACCGGTCGGTCACCACGACGCCGGCCCCGAGGGCGCGACGCAGCCGCAGGACGTAGTTCTGCACGGCGTTCCGCGCACCCCGCGGCGGCCCGTCCCCCCAGAGCCGGTCCACCAGCGCCCCCACGGGCACCACCCGGTCGGCGTCCACCAGCAACGCGGCGAGCACGGTGCGCAGTTGCACGGCGGCCACGGCCACGTCCCGCCCGTCCCGGACGACGCGGACCGGCCCCAGGATCCCGAACTCGTACTGAGCGTCCATCGCCGCGATGCTAGAACACAGAGTGACGGTCCCGGTGCGGTGCGTGCAGGGGGGCGGGGTGCCGGCCGGGTCTGCTCAACCCGCGACGGCGCGCCTGGTGGTCACGGCGTGCAGACGACGCCCGCGCACTGGGCCGCCTGCCCGTTGCCGCTCGCCCGGTTGCCGCCGCCGTCGACGTTGCCCGGGTCGGCGAAGACGCCCCAGCTCCCGTTGTTGCGGGCGGTGTTGTCCTGGAGGGTGTGGACGGCCTTGGAGACGTGGATGCCGTCGCCGTTGTTGTCGTTGGCGGTGTTCCCGACCAGCCGGTTGCCGGACCCGGCGGCGGCGTCCCCGGTGACGTGGATGCCCCCGGAGTTGTTGCTGTTGACCTGGTTGAACTCCAGCGCGTTGTTGACGGAGTCCTCCAGGCTGATCCCGTCCCCGGTGGTGTCGCTCGCGATGTTGGACCGGATCAGGTTGTCGTCGGAGCCGTTCAGCTCGATGCCGCCGGTGTTCAGCCGGACGTCGTTGCCGGTGATCGTCGAGCCGTGGGCGGACTGGAGGAAGATGCCGCTGTCGCCGCTGCCCTGGAGGGTGTTGTTCAGGATGCGGTTGCCGGTGGAGTCGGACACGATCAGCCCGGCGTCCGCGTTGAGGGTGGCGGAGTTGCCCCGGATGAGGTTGTCGTTCGACCCGAGCCGTACGAGGAAGGCGCCGTCACTGCTGCCGTCGACGGTGTTGGTCAGCAGCGTGTTCCCGCTGGAGCCCTCCAGCACCAGCCCGGCGTCGCCGCTGCCGCTGATCTGATTGCCTTCGATGCGGCTGTCGGCGGAGCCCTGGACGAAGACGCCCTCGCCCTGGTTTCCGGTGATCGTGTTGCCGGCGATCACATTGCCGCTGGCCCCGCCGACCGACGTGATGCCCCTCTGGGACTGCCGGTCGACGAGATTGTTGCGCACCTGGTTGTCGCCGACGGCGCCGTTGAGTTCGACGCCGGCGAGTTCGTTCACCTGGACGGTGAGTTCTTCGACCACATTCCCGGAGGCGCCCGGGTTGAGTTGGACTCCGTAGTCGAAGTCCTGAATGACCCCGGGACTGCTGCTGCTATTGGTGACGGTGGTGTTGTCGAATCCGTCGTTGCGGATGCCGATGCCCAGGCCGATGCCGTCGACGGTGTGACCGTTGAGGTCCAGGGTGATGCCGCTGCTGGCGACGACCAACCCGTCGCCGGGGCAGTCGAGCAGGTCCGAGGTGAGAACGATGCTGGTCGTGACGGTCTGACCACACGCGAGCTGCGCCGCGTGCGCCGCCGGCGCGGGCGCGAGCGCGCCCAACAGCGCGGTGGCGCCCACCGCGGCGAACCACCCTGAAGACAGCGTCCGGGAAAGGCGGATCATGCCGAGACTCCTTCTGCCGTGCCGTGCTCACCGACCTCACGGACCGGGCTCGGGCCCTTGAGGACGACGACGAGACGGGCGACCCGCCTCCTCGCACAGGGTCAGGCGAGAGCAAGCCGAAGGCTGTGAAGTGACAAGGAATGACCAAAGTCGGATGAAGGATGACCGATTTGTTATTTCTCCGTACGCCTGCCCCGTCGGTTCGTTGACCTTTCTTGCCGCCTTTTCATACATGGAACACCAATGGAGGAATGCGCGATTCCCCCATCGGCGCCGTCCGTCGTCTAGATGTCGCGGAAGATCTCGATCTGCGCCCCCACCGAGTTCAGCCGCTCCGCCAGCTCCTCGTACCCGCGGTTGATCACGTACACGTTCCGCAGCACGGACGTGCCCTCCGCCGCCATCATCGCGAGGAGGACCACCACGGCCGGGCGCAGGGCCGGTGGGCACATCATTTCGGCGGCGCGCCAGCGGGTGGGGCCCTCGACCAGGACGCGGTGGGGGTCGAGGAGTTGGAGGCGTCCGCCGAGGCGGTTGAGGTCGGTGAGGTAGATCGCGCGGTTGTCGTAGACCCAGTCGTGGATGAGGGTCTGGCCCTGCGCCACGGCCGCGATCGCCGCGAAGAACGGGACGTTGTCGATGTTCAGGCCGGGGAACGGCATCGGGTGGATCTTGTCGATGGGCGCCTCCAGCTTGGAGGGGCGCACCGTCAGGTCGATCAGGCGGGTTCGGCCGTTGTCCGCGGTGTACTCGGTGGAGCGGTCGTGGTCGAGACCCATCTCCTCCAGGACGGCCAGCTCGATCTCCAGGAACTCGATCGGGACGCGGCGGATGGTGAGTTCGGACTCCGTCACCACCGCGGCGGCCAGCAGGCTCATCGCCTCGACCGGGTCCTCGGAGGGGGAGTAGTCGACGTCCACGTCGATGGTGGGGACGCCGTGCACGGTGAGGGTGGTGGTGCCGATGCCCTCGATGCGTACCCCGAGGGCCTCCAGGAAGAAGCACAGGTCCTGGACCATGTAGTTGGAGGAGGCGTTGCGGATGACGGTGACGCCGTCGTGGCGGGCCGCCGCCAGCAGGGCGTTCTCGGTCACGGTGTCGCCGCGTTCGGTCAGGACGATCGCCCGGCCGGGGGAGGTCGTGCGCTCGACCCGGGCGTGGTAGAGGCCCTCGGTCGCGGTGATGTCGAGGCCGAAGCGGCGCAGCGCGATCATGTGGGGCTCGATCGTGCGGGTGCCGAGGTCGCAGCCGCCCGCGTACGGCAGACGGAAGTTGTCCACGCGGTGCAGCAGGGGGCCGAGGAACATGATGATGGAACGGGTCCGGCGGGCGGCGTCGGCGTCGATGGCGTCCAGGTCGAGCTGGGCCGGCGGGACGATCTCCAGGTCCATGCCCTCGTTGATCCAGCGGGTGCGCACGCCGATGGAGTTCAGGACCTCCAGCAGACGGTAGACCTCCTCGATGCGCGCGACGCGGCGCAGCACGGTGCGGCCCTTGTTGAGCAGGGAGCCGCAGAGCAGGGCGACGCAGGCGTTCTTGCTCGTCTTGACGTCGATGGCGCCGGAGAGCCGACGGCCGCCGACCACGCGCAGATGCATCGGGCCCGCGTAGCCGAGGGAGACGATTTCGCTGTCGAGGGCCTCCCCGATGCGGGCGATCATCTCAAGGCTGATGTTCTGATTGCCGCGCTCAATGCGGTTCACGGCGCTCTGGCTGGTGCCGAGCGCTTCGGCGAGCTGACTCTGTGTCCAGCCGCGATGCTGACGCGCGTCACGAATGAGCTTGCCGATGCGTGCGAGGTAGTCGTCTGCCATGTGCAGGAGGTTATCTCAGATATGAGATGCGGCGCGCGTTGGGGGTGTCATCCGGGTGAGGTGCACCCGTTCGTACGTGCCTGCGGCCCTCCGCTTCTGACGTTGCGTCGGAGGGATCGCCCCGGCAAGCGGAGGCGTTCCATTCGGGTGGTGTCCACCGGCTACCCGCTGCCTCCGCCGTCATGCCTGTGGCGTGTCTCGCATGTGAGATCGGGTCAAAGTGGGCGATTCGTATCGCGTCGCCATCGGAGTCGACGCGTTCACCTCACTGGCCCGACGCGGCGCCGATCACCTCGTCCAGCACCTCGCGCGACCGGATCAACTCGTCGATCAGGCCGTTGATCCGGGTCCGCTCCTGGGTGAGCCACTGCACGAGCTGGGGCGTCGCCGTCGTGGACGGACCGCCGTCGGAGTCCCGCATGCACGGCAACACCTGGGCGATCGTCGACGTGTTCAACCCCGCCGCGAGCAGCTCCTGGATGTGGACCACCCGGTCCACGGCCCGTTCCGCGTACTCGCGGTGCCCGCCCGGCGTCCGGTCGGAGGCCAGCAGCCCCCGCTTCTCGTAGTAGCGCAACGAACGCTCGCTCACGCCGGTCCGCAGCGCCAGCTCCCCGATCCGCACGTCCCCTCCCCTGACTCCATACGACTCCGATGACACCTGCGACCCCCACCGTGCCGCACTTGAACCTGACACGGGTGTCAGGTTCTACGGTACGGCCATGACGCACTCACCCCTCCTCACACCGTACGCACTCGGCCGCCTCCAGCTCCCCAACCGCATCGTGATGGCGCCCATGACGCGGCTGCGCGCCGCCGAGGACGGCACGCCCCTGCCCGTCGTCGCCGACCACTACGCCCAGCGCGCCAGCGCCGGCCTCGTCGTCACCGAAGGCATCTGGCCGAGCAGCCGCGGCCAGGCCGGCTGGCGGATGCCCGGCCTTGAGACCGCGGACCACGTACGCGGTTGGCGCGCGGTCACCGACGCCGTGCACGACGCCGGCGGGCGGATCGTCGCCCAACTGATGCACGGAGGACGCCACGGCCACCCGCTCGCTCGGATCGACGGCGACGTGCCCGCCGGCCCGTCCGCCGTCCCCGTGCCCGGGAACGTCCACATCCGGGGCGGCGGCAAGGCGCCCGCCCCGCTGCCCCGCACGATGACCGTCGACGACGTCGAACAGGCCGTCCGGGACCATGTGCACGCCGCCCGCAACGCCGTCGCCGCCGGCTTCGACGCCGTCGAACTGCACGGCGCCAACAGCTACCTCATCCACCAGTTCCTGGCCGACAACACCAATCTGCGCGACGACCGCTACGGCCGCGGCAGCGTCCGCGACCGCATCCGCTTCCCCCTGGAGGTCGTGAGCGCCGTCGCCGACGCCGTCGGCGCGGACCGCACCGCGCTCCGGCTGTCGCCCGGGAATCCGCAGGAGGGAATGGTGGAACGGAACCCCGGGCCCGTCTACCGGGCCCTCGTCGAGGAGGTCGACCGCCTCGGGCTCGCCTATCTGCACCTGATCGACGACGACCACTACCCCGCACTGGCCGAGCTGCGCCCCCTGTGGCACGGCACGCTCATCGCCAACGTCGGCGAGAACCGCGACGCCACCACCAAGGAGGGCGGCGAGGCCGTCCTGCGCGAGGGTCTGGCGGACCTGGTCTCGTACGGCCGCGCCTACATCGCCAACCCGGACCTGCCCGAACGCTTCGCCCTCGGCGCCCCGCTGAACGAGATCGACGCCGCGCACCTCTACGGCCACGGCGCCCGCGGCTACACCGACTACCCGACCCTCGTACCGCAGGAGCCGGCCCGGCCCACGGAGCCCGTCGGCGTGGGATCGCGCTGAAAAGTGCTGGTGGTCGCGGTGCAACGCTGCTGGGATGGCGTCATGCAGCACGATCGAGACGACGGCCGGACCACGACCGTGGACCGGGGCGCCTACGAGGACGCGGTCACACCGTGGGGCCGGCCCGAGTGGCGGACCGCCGCCCTTGAATGGATCGAGCGCGAACTCGCCGTGCGCGGCCTGCGGGAGTCCGGGCCGCGGGCCGTGCGGCTGCGCCCCTGGTCCGTCCTGGTGCGGACGTACGCGACCGGGCTCGGCACCGTCTGGTTCAAGGCCAACCCGCCCGCCAGCGCCTTCGAAGCGGCGCTCACCGAAGCGCTCGCCCGCTGGGTGCCCGCACACGTGCTGCGGCCCATCGCCGTGGACGCGGACCGGGGCTGGTCGCTGCTCCCCGACGGCGGCACCCTCTTCAGGACGGCGCTCGGCGGCGGACCCGTCGACCCGCGCGCCTGGGAGGAACCGCTGCGGCAGTACGCGCACATGCAGCGCGCCCTCACCCCGTACGCCGACGAGATCGAAGGGCTCGGCGTGCCCGGCGCGCGCACCAGCGCCCTCCCCGGCATCGTGGACCGGCTCGTCGCCGACAGCGCCGCCCTGACGGCGGACGACCGCCGGCGGCTGCGGGCGCTGCGGCCCCGGCTGGTGGAGTGGTGCGCGGAGTTGGCCGCCGTCGGCATCGCGGACACCCTCGACCACGCCGATCTGCACGAAGGCCAGCTCTTCCACCCCGCACCCGGCCGCTACACCTTCTTCGACTGGGGCGACGCCACCGTCTCCCACCCCTTCGGCAGCTTCCGGGTCCCCGCCCGCCGCGTGGTCCACGACCACCCCGGGGATACGGGGCGCACGGCGCTGCTCCGCCTGAGGGACGCGTACCTCGAACCGTGGACGGGCAACGGCGCGAGCCCCGCCGAGCTGCGCCGCGCGCTGTCCCTGAGCTGGCGCCTCGGTGCCATCGGCCGCGCCGCGTCCTGGGGCCGCCTCTTCCCGGGGGCCTCCCGCGCGACCGACGTCGTCTGCGCCGCCCAGAGCGCCGCCTCGCTCCTGGAACTCTTCGACGATCCGCCGGTCCTCGACTGAGCGTGCCGGCCGGTCGGACCGGTCAGAGGTCGGCGACCAGCAGCCGATAGCCGAAGTCGGCGGCCTCCAGCGCGAGCAGCTCCCCGTACCGGTCGTGCCAGCGGCCGGTCTCCAGGTCGTCCGCGAGCCGCGCCAGACCCGGCCCGTTCACCTCGTCCCCCGTCTGGGCCAGCAGCGAGATCCCTGCGCGCACCTGCGGGTCGAGATAGGCGTGCGGGCGCCGCCAGTACGCGGCGGCGAAGCCGTCCGCGCAGTCGTGCGGGACCGGGACCGTCTCCTGGCGCGCCCCGCCGAGCAGGTCGGCCAGGTGGTCCACGTCGACGGCGCGGGTGTCGTCGAACGCCGCCGCCTCGGGAAGGTAGTCGCGCACGAGCCACCACCGTTCGCGGAAGACGCGCTGGTCCCACGTCAGGACGACCACGCGACGGCGGGCGATGCGGCGCAGCTCCCGGACGCCCGCCGCGAGGTCGGTCCAGTGGTGGACGGTGAGCACCGCCATCGCGGCGTCGGCCGCGCCGTCGCGCACCGGGAGGCGCTCCGCGACCGCCTGCACGGCCGGCGCGGAACCCGGCGGGCGCTGGTCGATCATGACCCCGCTCGGCTCGACGGCGAGGACGGTCCCGGGCGGTTCGTACGATCCGGTGCCCGCTCCGACGTCGACGACGTCCGCGGCGTCACCGAGCGCGGCGCGGATGCGTCGGGCGATGCGCGGATCGGGCCGTCGCGTCCGGGCGTACGTGGGGCCGAGGGTGTTGTAGGTCGCCATGCGGGGAGCCTGCCCGGCGGGCAAGATCGACACCGCGGGCCCGCGTCTGGACGCGGGCCCGCGCATGACCGAGCCGCGGCGATGTACTAGAGTTATCTCGACATCGAGATAACTGCCCGGGCGTACCGCAGTCGCCATCCCGGTAAGGGTTACCTAACTAAGCCCTACCTTAGCGGATCGATGAGGGGCCATGGCGGCAGCATGACGTAGTACGCGCACATTGATGAAGGAGACTGTCGTGTCGGCGAACAGCTTCGACGCCCGCAGCACGCTGCACGTGGGCGACGAGTCGTACGAAATCTTCCGGCTGGACAAGGTCGAGGGCTCCGCTCGCCTCCCCTACAGCCTGAAGGTGCTGCTGGAGAACCTGCTCCGCACCGAGGACGGCGCGAACATCACCGCCGACCACATCCGGGCGCTCGGCGGCTGGGACTCGCAGGCCCAGCCCAGCCAGGAGATCCAGTTCACGCCGGCCCGCGTGATCATGCAGGACTTCACCGGTGTCCCCTGCGTCGTCGACCTCGCCACCATGCGCGAGGCCGTCAAGGAGCTCGGCGGCGACGCCGCGAAGATCAACCCGCTCGCCCCGGCCGAGCTGGTCATCGACCACTCCGTCATCGCCGACAAGTTCGGCAGCAACGACGCCTTCGCCCAGAACGTGGAGCTGGAGTACGGCCGCAACCGGGAGCGCTACCAGTTCCTGCGCTGGGGCCAGACCGCCTTCGACGAGTTCAAGGTCGTCCCGCCCGGCACCGGCATCGTCCACCAGGTGAACATCGAGCACCTGGCCCGCACCGTCATGGTCCGCGGCGGCCAGGCGTACCCGGACACCCTCGTCGGCACCGACTCGCACACCACGATGGTCAACGGCCTCGGCGTGCTCGGCTGGGGCGTCGGCGGCATCGAGGCCGAGGCCGCCATGCTCGGCCAGCCGGTCTCCATGCTCATCCCGCGCGTCGTCGGCTTCAAGCTGACCGGTGAGCTGACCCCCGGCACCACCGCCACCGACCTGGTGCTCACCATCACCGAGATGCTGCGCCAGCACGGCGTCGTCGGCAAGTTCGTCGAGTTCTACGGCGAGGGCGTGGCCGCCACCTCGCTCGCCAACCGCGCCACCATCGGAAACATGTCGCCGGAGTTCGGCTCCACCGCCGCGATCTTCCCGATCGACGGCGAGACCCTGAACTACCTGCGTCTGACGGGCCGCTCCGACCAGCAGGTCGCGCTGGTCGAGGCGTACGCCAAGGAGCAGGGCCTGTGGCTGGACCCGGCCGCCGAGCCGGACTTCTCCGAGAAGCTGGAGCTGGACCTCGCAACGGTCGTCCCCTCCATCGCCGGCCCCAAGCGCCCGCAGGACCGCATCGTCCTCGCGAACGCCGCCGCGCAGTTCGCCCAGGACGTCCGCAACTACGTCGAGGACGACGAGGAGGCGGGCAAGGAGTCCTTCCCGGCCTCCGACGCCCCGGCCTCCGCCAACGGCGTGCCGAGCCGCCCCACCCAGGTCACCGCCCCCGACGGGTCCACGTACGAGATCGACCACGGCGCCGTCACCGTCGCCGCGATCACCTCCTGCACCAACACCTCGAACCCGTACGTCATGGTCGCCGCCGCGCTGGTCGCCAAGAAGGCCGTCGAGAAGGGCCTGACCCGCAAGCCGTGGGTCAAGACCACCCTCGCGCCGGGCTCCAAGGTCGTCACCGACTACTTCGACAAGGCGGGCCTGACCCCGTACCTCGACAAGGTCGGCTTCAACCTCGTCGGTTACGGCTGCACCACCTGCATCGGCAACTCCGGCCCGCTGCCGGAGGAGGTCTCCAAGGCCGTCAACGAGCACGACCTGGCCGTCACCTCGGTGCTGTCCGGCAACCGCAACTTCGAGGGCCGGATCAACCCCGACGTCAAGATGAACTACCTGGCGTCCCCGCCGCTGGTCGTCGCGTACGCCATCGCCGGCTCGATGAAGGTCGACATCACGCGCGACGCCCTCGGCATCGACCAGGACGGCAAGCCCGTGTACCTCCAGGACATCTGGCCCACCGAGGCCGAGGTCAACGACGTCGTCGCCAACACCATCGGCGAGGACATGTTCTCCAAGTCCTACCAGGACGTCTTCGCGGGCGACGCCCAGTGGCAGGCCCTGCCCGTCCCCACCGGCAACACCTTCGAGTGGGACGCGGAGTCCACCTACGTCCGCAAGCCCCCCTACTTCGAGGGCATGCAGATGGAGCCGGCCCCGGTCGAGGACATCGCCGGCGCCCGCGTGCTCGCCAAGCTGGGCGACTCGGTCACCACCGACCACATCTCCCCGGCCGGTGCGATCAAGGCCGACACCCCGGCCGGCAAGTACCTCACGGAGCACGGCGTCGAGCGCCGCGACTTCAACTCCTACGGCTCGCGCCGGGGCAACCACGAGGTCATGATCCGCGGCACGTTCGCCAACATCCGGCTGCGCAACCAGATCGCGCCGGGCACCGAGGGCGGCTTCACCCGCGACTTCACCCAGGATGGCGCTCCGGTGGCGTTCATCTACGACGCCTCGCGCAACTACATCGAGCAGGGCACCCCGCTGGTGATCCTCGCGGGCAAGGAGTACGGCTCCGGCTCGTCCCGCGACTGGGCCGCCAAGGGCACCGCGCTGCTCGGCGTCAAGGCCGTCATCGCCGAGTCGTACGAGCGCATCCACCGCTCGAACCTGATCGGCATGGGCGTCCTGCCGCTCCAGTTCCCGGACGGCGCGAGCGCCGAGGCCCTGGGCCTGACCGGCGAGGAGACCTTCTCCTTCGCCGGTGTGACCGAGCTGAACAACGGCACCACCCCGCGCACGGTCAAGGTCACCACCGACTCCGGCGTGGAGTTCGACGCGGTCGTCCGCATCGACACCCCCGGTGAGGCGGACTACTACCGCAACGGCGGCATCATGCAGTACGTCCTGCGGAACCTGATCCGCGGCTGACGCACCACCGCACGCGCACAAGGGCCGCACCCCGTCGGCGTTTTCTAGGGGGGCGGCCCTTCGCGCGCTCTCGACCGGCCGCTACGAGAGCAGCTCGACCTCCGCGAGCGTCCCCGCCCCTGGCGCGGGCACCAGCCGGTACTTCTCGTACGCGCCCGGCGCGGCGATCGAGAACGCCCGGGTCTGCCGGTCCCAGGTGAAGTCCTCGCCCGAGCGGCGGTCCAGGTCCTGCCAGCGGGTGCCGTCGCGCGAGCCCTGGAGGACCCAACCGTCGGGCGCCTTCGCCGCCTCGGCCGAGGTCAGGGTGTACTGCACGGCCCGCGTCGCCGTCGGCACCGGCAGGTCGAGCGTGCCTCCCCCAGAGCCCCCGGCCTGGGAGGTACCCCCAGCTACGGCCGCCGACGTGGCCGACGAGTCGTCGAAGAGCGCACCGGCGCCCTTCAGCACGTCGGCCCGCGGCTTCGGCACGGCGTCGTCCTGGGTGATGGAGACCGGCGCCGCGCCCTTCCCCGTGCCCCACGACGACGGCTCCGGGCCCATGGCGAACTCCAGCGTGCCGCCGCGCGCGACCGCGGAGTGCGGCAGCGCCGTGGAGTTCCACGCCTTGCCGTTCACCTTCAGGCCCTGCACGTAGACGTTCTCCGCGCTGTTCTTCGGCGCCTTGACCACCAGCTTGCGACCGCCGTCCAACTCCACGGTCATCTTGGTGAACAGCGGCGAGCCGATCGCGTACTCCCCGCTGCCCATCACCAGCGGGTAGAAGCCCATCGCGGAGAACAGGTACCAGGCCGACTGCTCGCCGTTGTCCTCGTCGCCGTGGTAGCCCTGCCCGATCTCGTTGCCCACGTAGAGCCGGGACAGCACCTCGCGCACCTTCTCCTGCGTCTTCCAGGGCTGCGACGCCGCGTTGTACATGTACGTGGCGTGGTGGGCGACCTGGTTGGAGTGGCCGTACATCCCCATCCGGACGTCCCTGGCCTCCGTCATCTCATGGATGACCTGGCCGTACGACCCCTTGAACTCGGGCGAGGCGGTCTCCGGGGTGGCGAAGTAGGCGTCCAGCTTCTCGCCCAGCGCGGCCCGGCCGCCGTACAGGTTCGCCAGGCCCCGGCTGTCCTGCGGGGCGGTGAAGGCGTACCCCCAGCCGTTGGTCTCGGTGTAGTCGTGGCCCCAGATCCGCGGGTCGTACTTCTCGCTCGGGACCCGCCACTGGCCCTTGAGGTCACGGCCCTGGAAGAAGCCGGCGCCGGAGTCGAAGAGCGTGGTGTAGTTCCGCGCCCGGTTCAGGAAGTACTCGGCCTCCTCCCGGTAGCGCTCCTTGCCCGTCTTCGCGTGCAGCGCCTGCGCCATCTTCGCGATGCCGTAGTCGTTGAGGTAGCCCTCCAGGGACCAGGACAGGCCCTCGTGGGTCGCCGTGGAGGCGTAGCCGAGGAAGGGCGAGGTCGTCATGCCCTTGCGGCCGACGCCGGAGGAGGGCGGGACGACGGTGGCGTTCTTCAGGGCCGCCTCGTACGCCGCCTCGGCGTCGAAGCCGCGTACGCCCTTCACGTACGCGTCCGCGAAGGCCACGTCCGAACTGGTGCCGGTCATCAGGTCCGCGTAACCGGGCGAGGACCAGCGGGAGATCCAGCCGCCGTCCCGGTACTGCTGCACGAAGCCGTCGACCAGCTCTCCGGCCTTCCTCGGGGTGAAGAAGGAGTACGCCGGCCAGGTGGTGCGGTAGGTGTCCCAGAAGCCGTTGTTGACGTACACCCTGCCGTCGACGATCTTCGCGCCGGTGTGGGTGGGGGTGTCCTGCCCGGTCATCGGGGAGAACGGGCTGGCGTACCGGTGGCGCGGCTTCGCCTTGGTGCCGGTGTTCTCGAAACCGGAGTTCGGGTAGAGGTAGAGCCGGTAGAGGCTGGAGTAGAGCGTCACCAACTGGTCTTCGGTGGCGCCCTCCACCTTCACGCGGCCCAGGATCTCGTCCCAGGCGTCCTGCGCCCGCTCCTTGACCTGCTCGAAGCGGGTGCCCGCGGGGATCTGGTCGGCCAGGTTCTTCTTCGCCTGGTCGACGCTGATCAGCGAGGTGGCGATGCGCAGGTTCACCGTGCGGTCGGCGCCGGCGTCGAAGCGCAGATGGCCGCGGACGCCGTCGACGCGCGAGTCGGTGACGGGGGCGTCGAAGACGCCGTGCACGAAGAGCCGGGTGGCCCCGGTGGACAGGCCGCTCTTCACGTCCGAGTAGCCGGTGAAGGAACGGGTGGCCGCATCGAAGGTGAGTCCGCCCTGCGGGGTGACGTTGTCGAAGACGACGCTCGCGTCGTCACCGGGGTAGGTGAAGCGCATGGTGGCCGCGTGGTCGGTCGGCGCCATCTCCGCCTGCAGCCCGTTCTCGAACCTCACGCCGTAGTAGTGCGGACGCGCGGTCTCGTTCTCGTGCCGGAAGGCCAGCGCGCGGGCGTCCCGGTCGGCGTTCGGGACCCCGGGGGCCGCCGACGGCATGATCTGGAAGGTCTGCCGGTCGCCCATCCAGGGGCTCGGCTCGTGGCTGGCGCTGAACGCCTCGATGGTGGGCAGGTTGTCCGCGTTGTTGCCGAGCTGGTAGTCGTAGAGCCAGCCCGTGGAGTCGGCCCGGGTCACCGGGGTCCAGAAGTTGAAGCCGTGCGGCACGGCGGTCGCGGGGAAGGTGTTGCCGCGCGAGAAGCCGAACGCGGAGTTGGTGCCACGGGTCGTCGACGCGTAGTCCGAGACGCGCTCCGGCCGCGCGACCTCCGGCGCCGGCGCCAGGACGAGGTCGTCGAGCCAGCCCTGGAACTTCGCCGGGCCCGTCCCCGCGTCGTACGCCACCAGGATCCGGTCCACGGTCTTGCCGGCCGCGACCGAGCCGATCGCCGACGACACCGCGTTCCACTGGTTCACGTAGAGCCGCTTGGCGTCGCCCTGTCCCTGCGGGGTCAGCCGACCGCCGTACGCGTCGACGGCGCCCAGGTCGCTGAGGTAGGTGCCGTCCGTGAAGGCCAGGTCCACCGCCACGTTGGTCGCCTGGTAGTCGAGGTCGCCGTCCGGCATCGCCGGGAAGACCCTGTACGACAGCTCCGTGTCCCGGCGCACGGCCGTGTCGACGTCGAAGACCTTGTTGTACGAGTGGGCCCGGCCCTGTGCCAGGTGGGTGCCGGCGTAGCGCAGCGCCCGGGTGCCGGTGAAGCCGACCCTCGCCTTGGCGGTGGGGGAGGAGTGCGGGCCGCGGTCCACCGCGGAGCGCATGTCGTCGGGCGGGGGCGGGGTCGCCTGCCCGTCGGAGAACTGCACGTCGGCGAGTTGGGTCTCGGCGGCGCCGCCGTTCGCGGTGATCTCCAGCCGGTAGTGCGCGTACGCGTCGATCCGCGCCGGGTCGCCCACGTCGAACGTCCTGGTCTGGAAGCGCTCGGCGAAGGTCTGGCCCGTGCGGGCGTCCAGCACCTGCCATTCCCTGCCGTCGCTGGACCCCTTGAGGGTCCAGTCCTTCGGGTCGCGCGGGGCGTGGTCGTTCGCCGAGGTCAGGGCATAGGTGGCGACTTTGATCGGGGCGTCGGCGGTGAACTCGACCCAGGAGGTGGCGGCGAACTCCAACCACTTCGTATTCGGCTGAAGATCGACCAGGTTCTCCTTCACCTCGCCGCTGCCGACGTTTTCTCCACTGGCGCGCACCTCTATCACCTTGTCGGTGACATTGCCCGGTATTCCGGTGGCAAAGCCGCCGTTGACGCCGGATGACCGCTTCTTTCCGTCCGCGCCGACTTCCACGGTATTGCGCCAGTCGGGCTGGCGTTCATCCGCTTCGAAGGAAGAGGTGAACGAGGGGGCCTTCGCGGCCATTGCGGCGCTGGTCGGCAGGGCGACGGCGGCGGATTGTCCGCTCGTCGCCAACAGGGCGGCGGCGGCCACCAGGGCCGCCGTTCGGGTGGGGCTGTGCCGGGGGACCGTCGGCCGGTGCCGACGTCTGGGTGTGGGTGTCACGGGGCCTTCCTCCGTCTGGAAGCCACGGTGGACAACGTTGTCAGCGTCGATGCGTAAGCTCCAGTAGGGAGTCAAGTGCAAGGCGGTGTCAAGAGCGCTGACGCAGTGTCGGACTTGGAATCGACCATTCCGCGAAGAATGATCAGCTCATGCAGAGCCGACCGCATCGACGTCGTGTGGCCCGAGATATCCGACAGGTCTCAACTAGGGAAAGACTGGAGGCCAAACCTGCTCTTGATCTTGCTCCCCTGACGGGAAGTGGACTATACCTGTCGGCGTCCGGGCAGCCGTGCAAACGCTGCGCGGGCTAGGGCATTTCTGGTGGATCAGGCTGGATCAGCGAGCGGGGTCTGGTGCCGTGGATCGCAAGGCGGAGGAAGAAGTCGACGCGGAGCGTCGGCGACTGACGACAACGCGGCGAGTCATGGTGCCAGGGCACGCGAGCCCAGCAAGATCCACCAGAAGTGCCCTAGGGGGGAGCGGGGGAGGCGCGCAGTCATGACCACACGACGTGCAGTCGCCCGTCCGTTTCCGCTGCCGAATGGTGCACTACCCAAGCTTCACTGAGTTTCCCCTGGGAAACCACAGCAATTGACCGCGGTGGCGGGGCCCTTCGCCGGGAGGCGAGACGGACGGGCGACTTGTTCACCGCCCAGTCCTGATGAAGGCGAGGACTAGAGCATGGGATCCACCTCCGCCCACGACGAGACCAACGCAGGTCTCGACCGTCGCAAGCTGATCAAGCGCTCCGCTGCGCTCGGGCTGCTGACGGTTCCGACGATGAGCTTCCTCTCCGCTTGTGCCAGCGGTGACGGCGACGACGGCGGCGACGCCGAGAAGGGCAAGAAGAGCGACAAGAACCCGCTCGGCGTCAACGAGTCCGCCGGGCTCGACTTCGTCCTCTTCGACGGCGGCTTCGGCAGCCAGTACGGCAAGGACGCCGTCAAGGTCTACGAGAAGGACTTCCCCAAGGCGAAGGTGAAGTTCCACGCGACCCAGATGATCCAGAGCGAGCTCCAGCCGCGGTTCAACGGCGGCACCCCACCGGACCTGATCGACAACTCCGGCAAAGAGCAGATGGACATGGGCGTCCTCGTCGGTCAGAAGCAGCTCCACGACCTCACCGAGCTGCTCGACGCCCCCTCCTACGACGACCCGAAGAAGAAGGTCCGCGACACCCTGCGGCCGGGCATCGTGGAGATGGGCCAGTTCGACGGCTCGCAGGTGTGGATCCTCTACTACTCCTACACCGTCTACGGCGTCTGGTACTCGCAGAAGCTCCTGGAGTCGCTCGACGCGACCTACCCGGAGACCTGGGACCAGATGCTGGCGGTCTGCGAGAAGGCCAAGAAGAAGGGCATCGCCGGCTGGACGTACGCCGGTGTGCACCCGTACTACATCCCCTTCTCGCTCTATCCGATGATCGGCAAGCGCGGTGGCAGCGAGGTGCTCGACGCCATCGACAACCTGGAGCCGAACGCCTGGAAGCACCCCGCGGTGAAGGACTGCTTCGAGGCGTACTACGAGCTGAAGCGGAAGGGGTACATCCTCGACGGCACCCCGGGTCTGGACCACATCCAGTCGCAGACCAAGTGGACCGAGAACAAGGCGCTCTTCATCCCCAACGGCTCCTGGGTGGAGAACGAGGCGGCGAAGACGATGCCGAAGGACTTCAACCTCGCCGTCGGCGCGCCCACCGGCCTCGACTCCGGCGACAAGCTGCCCTTCGGCGCCCTGTGGGCCTCCGGCGGCGAGCCCTTCATCGTCCCGTCGAAGGCGAAGAACAAGGCCGGCGGCATGGAGCAGCTGCGCATCATGCTCAGCGAAGCCTCCTCCAAGAACTTCACCTCACAGGTGAAGTCGCTGAGCGCCTACGACGGCGGTACCACCGGCATCGAGCTGTCCCCGGGCTTGAAGTCGGCCGTCGCCGCGCTGGAGAAGGCCGGCAAGAACGTGCTCAACCCGCGGATGCAGGACTGGTACGTCGCGCTCCAGAAGGAGAAGATCGGCGTCGCCGGACTGGGCGAGATGATGGCCGGCCGGCTCACCCCGACCGAGGCGATCAAGCGCATCCAGGGCTTCGCCGACGAGGCCGCGAAGGACGACTCCATCAAGAAGTACAAGCACCAGTGATTCCCGTCGGGGCCCCGTCCCGGCGACCGGGGACGGGGCCCCGACCCTCCACACGGCACCAGTGGTGCTTACCGCAGGTAGATCGGGGTCGGTAGGAATGCAACACGGCAAGTACCGTTTCATCGTGGGGTTCCTGGTGACGCCCCTGGCGCTGTACGCGCTCTTCGTCATCTGGCCGTTCGTCCAGTCCATCTACTACTCGTTCACGAACTGGAGCGGGCTGAGCCCGGAGTTCTCCATGGTCGGGTTCGACAACTACGCGAAGCTGCTGGACGACGACATCTTCTGGAAGTCCCTCCAGCACAGCCTGACCTTCGCGGTGGTGCTGCCGCTGATCACCCTCGGGCTCGCGCTCTTCTTCGCGTTCATGATCAACGTGGGCGGTCGCCGTCGCAAGGGCGCCGCCATCGCGGGCGTGCGCGGCTCCTCGTTCTACAAGATCGTGTACTTCTTCCCGCAGGTGCTGTCGATCGCGATCGTGGCCCTGCTGTTCAAGTTCGCGTACAACCCCAGTGACGGAGCCATCAACTCCTTCCTCAAGGGCATCGGCCTCGGCGACGTGCAGCCCGACTGGCTGGGCGACCCCGACCTGGCGCTGATGTGCGTGATGGCGGTCCTCGTCTGGTCGACGGTCGGCTTCTTCGTCGTCCTGTTCTCCGCGGCCATGGCCTCCATCCCCCGGGACTTCTACGAGGCCGCGCTGCTGGACGGCGCCAGCAGGTTCACCACCTTCTTCAAGATCACCCTGCCGCTGCTCTGGGACACGGTGCAGTCGGGCTGGATCTACATGGGCATCCTGGCGCTGGGTGCCGAGTCCTTCGCGGTCGTGCAGATCATGACCGTCGGGCCGAACGGCGGCGGTCCCGACTACTCGACCATCGTCCTGCCGCTGTACGTGTACCAGAAGGCGTTCCGGGACGGGCAGGCCGCCTACGCGACGACCATCGGCGTCTCCCTGCTCTTCGTCACCCTGCTGTTCGCGGCCGTGGTGATGCGACTGGGTCGGCGCGAGCGGCTGGAGTACTGATGAAGACGACTGACACCACCACGGCCGACGTCGCGGGCGACGGCGAGCCGGTGACCAAGACGACGTCGGCGCCCCTGCGCACCGAGCCCAAGCGGAGCAAGAGCGAGGGCGGGGTCCTCAACGTCTTCTCGCACGGCGTGCTGGTCATCTGGGCGATCATGGTCGTGCTGCCGCTGCTCTGGGCGGTGATGACCTCCTTCAAGACGGACAAGGCGATCTTCACCTCGCCCTGGTCGCTGCCC
The DNA here is from genome assembly GCF_040653095.1 of Streptomyces sp. NPDC048057. Classification (NCBI taxonomy): domain Bacteria; kingdom Bacillati; phylum Actinomycetota; class Actinomycetes; order Kitasatosporales; family Streptomycetaceae; genus Streptomyces; species Streptomyces sp. NPDC048057. The sequence continues at coordinate 6,276 of NZ_JBEZNF010000056.1, read as the reverse complement.
GACAAGCTGCACTTCGAGAACTGGTCGCGCGCCTGGAGCGAGGCGCACATGAGCGACTACTTCCTCAACACGGTCCTGGTGGTCGGCGGCTCGCTGATCGGCACGCTGCTGCTGGGTTCGATGGCGGCGTACGTGCTGGCGCGGTTCGAGTTCCCGGGGAATCGGTTCATCTACTTCCTCTTCATCGGAGGGATGAGCTTCCCGGTCATCCTGGCGCTGGTGCCGCTGTTCTACGTGCTGCAGAACATGTCGCTGCTGAACACCCTGCACGGTCTGATCCTGGTGTACATCGCCTACTCGCTGCCGTTCACGGTGTTCTTCCTGACGGCCTTCTTCCGCACCCTGCCGACCTCGGTCGCCGAGGCGGCGTTCATGGACGGGGCCTCGCACACCAGGACGTTCTTCCAGGTCATGCTGCCGATGGCGAAGCCCGGGCTGATCAGCGTGGGGATCTTCAACTTCCTGGGGCAGTGGAACCAGTACCTCCTGCCGACCGTGCTGAACACCGATCCCGACCGCAAGGTGCTCTCCCAGGGCCTGGTGCAGCTGGCGGTGAGCCAGGGGTACAAGGGCGACTGGTCGGGCCTCTTCGCCGGACTGGTGATGGCGATGCTGCCGGTGCTCGCGGCGTACATCATCTTCCAGCGGCAGGTGGTGGCGGGTCTGACCGCGGGCGCGGTCAAGTAGCGGCCGGGGCGCCCGCCCCGCCGACGCTCCCGTACCCCCGCTTTCGTCCGCACGCCCCCCGGCCGGGTTCCGCCGGGGGGCGTCGCGGTGCTCAGGTCTTGACGTGATGAGCCCCGGACGGTCAGCTTGGAGTTCATTAGTTGTACGCAAGCCGGGCGGGAGTGGTGGGTCGATGGAGACTCCGGGATCGCAGACGTCGTTGCACCGGGCCAACCTGGAGCGGGTGGTGCGGGCCGTCCGCATGGCCGGGTCGCTGACCCAGGCCGAGATCGCCCGGAGCACCGGCCTGTCCGCGGCCACCGTCTCCAACATCGTCCGCGAGCTGAAGGAGCGCGGGACGGTCGAGGTCACGCCCACCTCGGCGGGCGGCCGGCGGGCCCGCTCGATCTCGCTGAGCGGTGACGCGGGCATCGTGGTCGGGGTGGACTTCGGCCACACCCATCTGCGGGTGGCCGTGGCGAACCTGGCCCACGACGTGCTGGCCGAGGACAGCGAGCCGCTGGACGTGGACGCCTCGGCCGAAGCGGGCTTCGACCGCGCCGAGGAGATGGTCGTCCGGCTCGTCCGGGCCACCGGCGCGGCCCCGGGCAAGGTCGTCGGCGTGGGCCTCGGCGTGCCCGGGCCGATCGACGGCGAGTCCGGCACCATCGGGTCCACCGCGATGCTGCCGGGCTGGGTCGGCGCCAATCCGGCCAAGGAGATGTCCGAGCGCCTCGGCGTCCCCGTCCACGTCGACAACGACGCCAACCTCGGCGCGCTGGGCGAACTGGTGTGGGGCGCCGCCCGCGGGGTGTCCGACCTGGCGTACATCAAGGTCGCCGGCGGGGTCGGCGCCGGCCTGGTGACGGGCGGCCGCGTCTACCGGGGTCCGGGCGGCACCGCGGGGGAGATCGGCCACATCACCCTGGACGAGTCCGGCCCGGTCTGCCGCTGCGGCAACCGGGGGTGCCTGGAGACCTTCGCCGCCGTGCGGTACGTGCTGCCGCTGCTGCACTCCAGCCACGGGCCGGACGTCACGATGGAGCAGGTGGTGCGGCTGGCGCAGGGCGGGGACCCGGGCTGCCGCCGGGTGATCGCGGACACCGGCCGGCACATCGGCAGCGGCGTCGCGATGCTGTGCAACCTGCTCAACCCCAGCCTGGTCGTGCTCGGCGGCGAGATCGCGGACGCGGGCGAACTGGTCCTCGCACCCGTACGGGAGGCGGTCTCGCGCTACGCCATCCCCAGCGCCGCACAACGGCTGTCCGTGGTCCGCGGCGAACTCGGCGCCCGGGCCGAGGTGTTGGGCGCCGTCGCCCTGGTGCTCAGCGAGATGGGTGATTCCACCGTGCTGGCGCAGAGTGTCCCGACATCGTGAAGTGACTTCACTTAGAGAACGCATGGCACCGTTGTCATCTCGTTAAGGATTTACTCCTTGACGCTGGCTACGGGGCCGAGTTGACTGCCTGCCACCTCGGCCGCAACGACGCGGCCCCGTCAGGGAGGTTCCAGGATGAACGCACGTCCGCGTCGTGCCGCGATCGCCGCCGTCACCACCGCGCTGGCCGTCACGCTCGCCGCCTGCGGCAGCGCCAAGGAAGCCGGTGACAAGGGCAAGGAGGGGGACGGGGCCAAGGAGGGCGCGAAGGGCGACGACATCACCGTCGGCCTGCTGCTCCCGGAGAACCAGACCGCGCGCTACGAGAAGTTCGACAAACCCCTGATCGAGAAGAAGGTCAGCGAGCTGACCGGCGGCAAGGCGAAGGTCGTGTACGCCAACGCCAAGCAGGACGCCAGCCTCCAGACCCAGCAGGTCGACACGATGATCACCAACAAGGTCGACGTGCTGATCCTCGACGCGGTCGACTCCAAGGCCATCGCCGGCGGGGTCAAGAAGGCCAAGGAGGCGGACATCCCCGTCGTCGCGTACGACCGCCTCGCCGAAGGGCCGATCGACGCCTACACCTCGTTCGACAACGAAGAGGTCGGCCGGGTCCAGGGCAAGGCGCTGCTGGACGCCCTCGGCGACAAGGCCAAGACGGGCCAGATCGTGATGATGAACGGCTCCGTCACCGACCCCAACGCCGCCATGTACAAGAAGGGCGCGCACTCCGTCCTCCACGGCAAGGTGAACATCGGCCGGGAGTTCGACACCAAGGAGTGGAAGCCGGAGAACGCCAACTCCAACATGGAGAGCGCGATCACCGCCCTCGGCAAGGACAAGATCATCGGCGTCTACTCCGCCAACGACGGCATGGCGGGCGGCATCATCACCGCCCTGAAGGCCGCCGGGGTCGCCCCGCTGCCGCCCGTCACCGGCCAGGACGCCGAACTCGCCGCCGTCCAGCGCATCGTCGCCGGGGAGCAGTACCAGAGCGTCTACAAGCCCTACTCGGGCGAGGCCGACGCCGCCGCCGAGATGGCCGTGGCGCTCGCCCAGGGCAAGGACCTCAAAAGCACAGCCAAGCAGACTGCGGACAGCCCGACCACCAAGGGCGTCCCCGCGGTGCTGGTCCCCGTGGTCTCGCTGACCAAGGACAACATCAAGGACACCGTGATCAAGGACGGCATCTACACGCTCGCCGAGATCTGCACCCCGAAGTACCAGGGCGCCTGCGACAAGCTCGGCCTGAAGTGACCCACCCCGTCTGAAGCAGGGGGCGGAGCCGGGGCCGGGCGGCCCCGGACCGCCGCGAAGCCCGTCCGGTGCCCGCCGTCCCACACCCCGCCGACGGCGGGCACCGGGCGCACCCCCGCCGTCCGGCGGTGAAGGAGATGGTTCATGTGTCCGCTGCGCCCGTACTGGCGTTGCGAGGGGTCTCGAAGCGGTTCGGCGCCGTCCAGGCCCTCACCGACGTGGAGTTGGAGGTGCACGCCGGTGAAGTGGTCGCCCTCGTCGGCGACAACGGCGCCGGGAAGTCCACGCTGATCAAGACGATCGCCGGCGTCCATCCGATCGACGACGGCGTCATCGAGTGGGACGGTCGGCCCGTCCGCATCGACAAGCCGCACGACGCCCAGGAGTTGGGCATCGCCACCGTCTACCAGGACCTCGCGCTCTGCGACAACCTGGACGTCGTCGGCAACCTCTTCCTCGGCCGGGAGCTGAGGAGGGGCGGCGTCCTCGACGAGATCGAGATGGAGCGTCGCTCCCACGAACTGCTCACCACCCTGTCCATCCGCATCCCGAGCGTGCGCATCCCGATCGCCTCGCTCTCCGGCGGACAGCGCCAGACCGTGGCCATCGCCCGCTCCCTCCTCGGCGACCCCCGGCTCGTGATCCTCGACGAGCCGACCGCGGCGCTCGGCGTCGAGCAGACCGCCCAGGTGCTCGACCTGGTGGAGCGGCTGCGCGAGCGCGGTCTTGCGACCATCCTGATCAGCCACAACATGGCGGACGTGAAGGCCGTGGCGGATCGGGTCGCGGTGCTGCGGCTGGGGCGCAACAACGGGGTGTTCGAGGTCGAGACCACCTCCCAGGAAGAGATCGTCTCCGCGATCACGGGGGCCACGGACAACGCGGTCACCCGACGTGCGGCACGCAGTGAGGAGTCCGTCGCATGAGCGCGGAGAACACCACCGACGCCGCGCAGGCGCCGAGCGAGGGCGGCGCGGCCAAGGCGTCCCTCACCAAGCCGTCGGCCGCCTCCAGCGGCGCGGTGCCCGCGCCCGCGGCGGCGGGCGACGCGGTCCCGGCCGTCGACCCGCGGCTGCTCGTGCGCGAACAGGGCTTCGCCGGCTACCTCGCCGAGTTCACCCGCCGGATGCGCACCGGCGAACTGGGCTCCGTCCCCGTGATCGTCGGCCTCGTCGTGATCTGGGTCACCTTCCAGTCGCTGAACTCCGCCTTCATGTCGGCGCAGAACGTCTCCAACATCTCCGTCGACATCGCCGGCACCGGACTGATCGCCGTCGGCGTCGTCTTCGTGCTGCTGCTCGGCGAGATCGACCTCTCCGTCGGCTCGGTCAGCGGCCTGGCCGGCGCCGCCTTCGGCGTCCTCAACGTCACCCACGGGGTCCCGGAGTGGCTGGCGCTGCTGCTCGCCGTCCTCGCCGGCACCGCGGCCGGCGTGATCCACGGCTTCTTCTTCGCCCGCATCGGCGTCCCCGCCTTCGTCGTCACCATGGCCGGACTGCTGGCGTGGAACGGGCTGATGCTCCAGATCCTCGGCGCCAACGGCACGATCAACCTCGACGACTCCGGCCTGGTCGCCAAGCTCACCAACCACTACTTCTCCGACGTCGCCGCGGCCTACGGGCTGGCGACGGTCGCCGTCGTCGGCTACTTCCTCTCCGCCTTCCTCGGCGCCCGCAAGCGGGAGGCGGCCGGTGTGCCGTCCCGTCCGCCGAGCGAGCTGGTCCTGCGGACCGCCGCCCTCGCGGTGCTCTGCTACACCGCGGCGTACCTCCTCAACCAGTACAAGGGCCTGCCGCTCGCGCTGGTCATCTTCGTCACCGTGGTCGTCGTCACCGACTTCGTACTGCGCCGTACCGCCTTCGGCCGCAAGGTCTTCGCCCTCGGCGGCAGCATCGAGGCGTCCCGGCGCGCCGGCATCAACGTGGCCGCCGTCCGCATCGCCGTCTTCGCCATCGCCAGCACCCTCGCCGCCATGGGCGGCCTGATGATCGCCTCGAAGATCAACGCGGCCAACCAGGGCGCCGGCTCCGGCGACCTGCTGATGAGCTCCATCGCGGCGGCCGTCATCGGCGGCACCAGCCTCTTCGGCGGACGCGGTCGCACCTGGTCCGCCCTGCTCGGCGTCCTGGTGATCGTCTCCATCCAGAAGGGGCTCCAGCTGGAGAGCATCGCCGAACCCGTCAAGTACATGATCACCGGCGGGGTCCTGCTGGCCGCCGTCGTCATCGACTCGGTGTCCCGTCGTACGCAGAAGGCCGCGGGCAGAGCCTGACACCCGCCGCCCCGGTGCTCGGCGCCCCGTGACCCGCGGGCGCCGGGCACCACCCGTTCACGCCCCTCCCGCGGTGAGAGGTGCGTCACAGTGGTACCGGGAGGTGCGGGGCAACAACCGACGTCGGGACGGGGCGGTCAGTTGTTCCCGAGGTGAGATGCGGCCCCTTCGGTAGCGGCCCGGCGGCGGAACATTAGACTCGGTCAGATCTACGAGACAGGCCCCGGGGCCTGTCCGGGACGACTCGACCAGCTCATACGCCCAGCTCAACACGCAAGGAGGCACGGGTGACGCTGCTTACCCGTATCAGGGGACCGCGCGATCTGGACGGGCTCAGCCCGGAGCAGTTGGATCAGCTGGCCGAAGAGATCCGCACCTTCCTCGTCGACGCGGTCTCCAAGACCGGTGGCCACCTCGGCCCCAACCTCGGCGTGGTCGAGCTGACCATCGCCCTCCACCGGGTCTTCGAGTCCCCGAAGGACAAGATCCTCTGGGACACCGGCCACCAGAGCTACGTGCACAAGCTGCTCACCGGCCGGCAGGACTTCTCCCGGCTGAAGATGAAGGGCGGCCTCTCCGGCTACCCGGCGCGCGCCGAATCCGACCACGACGTCATCGAGAACTCGCACGCCTCCACGGTGCTGGGGTGGGCCGACGGTTTGGCGAAGGCGAACGAGGTGCTCCGCAAGGACGACCACGT
>NZ_JBEZNF010000055.1:0-31333 GCF_040653095.1 Streptomyces sp. NPDC048057 | reverse complement strand
CTCGGCTGGATCGGCGCGGTGCGCCGCGCCGATCCAGCCGAGGGCCCGCGCCGGGCGTTCCTGGGTGCAGCGCCCCCAGGGGCAGCGCGTCCTGGTGGATCGTCGACCGCCGTCGGATCATGAGGTGCACAGCACGGCGGAGTTCGATCACAGCCACCGAGGACCGCAGACACCGAGGACCGAGGAGAACCACCCATGAAGCGACACAGCCGACGCGCGTTCGTCGCCCTCGCCGCCGCGAGCGGCGGAGCGACGCTCCTGGGAACCCCGGCGCAGGCAGCTCCGGACCGCGAAGGGACGCCGGACACCGGGCCGGAGTCCGGTCGCGAGCGCGGGAACAAGGCGCTGGTGCTGCGGGCGTTCGCCCGGCAGAACAACGGGGGGAGCTTCTTCGACGTCCTGCACCCCGACGTCGTCTGGTCCATCGCCAACGGGCGGACGTACCACGGCAAGCAGGCGTTCCTCGACGAGGGCGCGGCACCGATCGTGACCCGGCTGGCCACACCCCTGATCATGACGCCGCAGCACCTGTGGGCGGACGGGGACACGGTGATCACCCGCTTCGAGGGCGACGCCACCGCGCTCGACGGGGTGGCGTACCACAACGAGTACTGCTGGGTGCTGACCTTCCGCCGCAACCAGGTCGTGCGGGCGTACGCCTACCTCGACATGATCGCCGTCACCGAGCTGATCGACCGGGTCGGGACACCGCGCTGAAGGGGCCGTCCCCCAGGGGCCGTTCCGGCCCGGGCCGGTCACGAAGGGCGGGCCGCGTCCCAGGCCGCGGTGATCATCTCGAAGACCTCGTCGACCGCGGCCTGCGGGTCGGGCGCCTCGCGGGCCAGTGAGTAGGCGTCGACCGCGAACCTCGCGACGGCCCGGCAGGCCGTCGAGGTCGGCGGCAGGTCGAGGTCGGCGGCGACGGCCCGGGCGAGCGCGTCCGCGTGGCGCAGCCTCATCGACCCCTCGTACGCCCGCAGCGCGGGGGTCACGTCGATCATGCGCCAGATCGGGGCGGCGCCGTCCGCCGTGCAGTGGCGGACCAGGGCGTGGACCTCGCGGCGCAGTGCGGGGACGAGCTGTTCGTCCGGCGCCCGGTCGCTGACCGCCCGGGCGAGGCGCTGCTCGAAGTCCTCGTCCTGCTCGAAGACCAGCGCCTCCTTCGAGGCGAAGTGGGAGAAGAGCGTGGTGACGGCGACGTCGGCCTCCGCGGCGACGTCACGGATGCCGACCGCGTCGTACCCCTGCTCCAGGAAGAGCCGCAGCGCGGCGTCGGCGATCTTCTGACGGGTCGCGGCCTTCTTGCGCTCGCGACGTCCGGGCGGCACGGTCATGCGCTCACGCTATCAGGCACGAAGATGGAACAGTTCTGAAACACTAACCGTTAGTGTTACGGTCGGCGTCATGACGACCACGAAGAAGACGACCATGAAGATGGTGAGCTTCGCCGAGTTCGGCGGGCCGGAGGTGCTGCGCCTCGTCGACGCCGAGGTGCCCCACGCCGGCCCCGGCCGCATACGCATCGCCGTGCGGGCGGCGGGGGTGAACCCGGTCGACTGGCGGATCCGCGAAGGCCAGTTCCAAAAGGCCCGTCCGATCGAACTGCCCGCCGGGGTCGGGCTGGACGCCGCCGGGGTGGTGGACGAGGTCGGCGCGGGCGTCGAAGGGGTCGCGGTCGGCGACCCCGTGTTCGGCGAAGGGGCGAGCACCTACGCCGAGTTCGCCGTGCTGTCGGCCTGGGCCCGGATGCCCGAGGGCCTGCCCTTCGAGGAGGCCGCCGGTTACCCCTCCGTCGTGGAGACCGCGCTGCGCGTCATCGACCAGGTCGGTGTGCAGCCGGGGCAGACGCTGCTGGTCAGCGGTGCGTCGGGCGGAGTGGGGTCGGCGGTGCTCCAGATCGCCCGCCACCGCGGCATCGCGGTGGTCGGCACGGCAGGGGCCGCGAACCAGGAGTACGTCCGCAGCCTCGGCGCCGTCGCCACGACGTACGAGAAGGGCTGGGTCGAGCGGGTGCGGCAACTCGGCGCCGTCGACGCGGCCCTGGACCTCGCCGGCGCGGGCGTGCTCCGCGAACTCGTCGAGCTGACCGGCGATCCGCAGAAGGTGGTCTCCATCGCCGATCTGGGCGCACCGGAGTTCGGCGTGCGGTTCTCCGGCACGGCCGGGAGCGTGCCGGCAGCGCTCGCCGAGGCCGCCGACCTCATCGCGCGGGGGAAGCTGCGCATCCCGGTGGAGAAGGCGTACGCGCTCGACGAGGCCGCGGCGGCGCACGCCGACAGCCGGGCCGGTCACACGCGCGGGCGCCGGGTCATCCTGGTCGCCTGAGTCGGCGCGGGCCGCGGCCGGCCGAATCCGGCGGCGGGGTACGGAGCCGCGTCGGCCCGCCGGCGGCAGGGCCGGTCAGCGCCCCGCAGGGGCGAGCCGGCGGGGCTCGATGCGCTCCTCGGTCGCCCCGGATCCCTCCCGCGTGACGATGTAGGCGCCCGCGCCCGGCACTTCCGCCACCGCCTCCACCAACTCCGTTCCGCGGTACACCAGGCCGACGCCGTCGTCCGTGCAGTGCGCCGTGGGCACGGTGCCGTCCGCCACGAGTCGGTGGATCAGGGGGCGCCGGCCCTCGTCGGAGTCGTAGTGCACGCCGTTGCCGTACGGCAGGAAGCCGAGCCCGTTGGTGACCGGGCGCAGCTCGGGCCCGAAGGAGTCCGTCGCGCCTCCCTCGTACCAGCAGAGGGAGCCCGCGCTGACCCCGCTGAGCACGACGCCGGCCTGCCAGGCGCGGTGCATGATGCGGTCCAGGCCGTGCGCCCGCCACACCGCGAGCAGGTTGATCACCGAGCCGCCCATGACCCAGACCACGTCGTGGTCGAGTACAGCGCCCTCGACGTCCTCGACGTTGGGCATGGGGAACAGGTGCAGGGGCGTGAGGTCGAACCCCGCCACCCGCGCGGCCTCGGTCATCCGGGTCGTGAAGTGCTCGGCGTCCCCGATGGCGGTGCCGACGTACATGATGCGCGGGCGCCGGCCGTGCACCCCGGAGAGGTCGACCGCATGGTGGACGAGGGAGTCGAACAGCACTCTGGTCCGCCCGCCGATCCGGTGGCCGCCGGAGGTCGCGAGGATGGTCGGTTCGGCTGCCGTCATGGCCATGATCGTATCGACTCCCGCCCTCCGGCTCCCGACCCCAGCTCTCCGACCCCGGGCGGTCACAGACGGCGGTGCAGCGCGCGGGAGACCGCCTCGATGGTGGCGATGCCGTCCGCCATGGTCGCGTTGTCCTCGGTGAGCACGGTCACGGTGTAGTCCCTGCCGCCGTCGGTGAAGGCACCGGCGCTGTGGACGCGCCAACCGTGGCTGGCCCGCGGCAACCAACCGTTCTTGACGTGCACGGCCGTGGTGGCGGGCGCGCCCGCCGGGGTGCCCCAGCGCTGCGACGGCACCACCTCGCGCAACAGCCGCAGGGCGTGGGAGCGGGAGGTGTCGCTCAGGACCGGGGTGGCGGTGGTCAACAGCCTGAGCAGCGTGCCCGTGTCGCGGGCGGTGATGCGGGTCAGTCCCCAGTGACCGGCGCGGCCGGGCACGGTGTCGGTCATCTTTGCCGCGGCGCAGAACGCGGCGATGCGCCCGGCGCCCAACTGCCGCCACAGGGCGTCCGTGGCCGCGTTGTCGGAGCGGGTGATCATGGCGCGCGCGAGGGCGGCTTCGCGGTCCGTGAGCCGGCGCCCCTGCCGATCGGCCTCCCGGAGCAGGGCGCCGAGCACAACGACCTTGACGACGCTCGCCGAGTCGTACGCCCGGTCGGCCCGGACCTCGCAGCGCGTGCCGGTGGCGCGGTCCTCGACGAAGACGGCGGCCGTGGACTCGTGGGCGCCGAGCGCGGCGGCGACGTCGAGGAGGAGTCCGTAACCGAGAGGGAGGTCCGCGGTGGTGCAGGAGACGTCCGGGAGGGTGGCCGCGGCGGCGGGCGCCGGTGCCAGCACGGCCGTGACCAGCGCGGTTGCCAGCGCCGCGGTGGTGGTGCGGCGTGCGGCGCCTGGCGGGGCCGTTCGTAAGCTGCCGCGGCGGGCGGGCGCCCGCCTGGTCCGTACCGTACGCAGTCCACTGGAAGGCATGGGGGGATTGACTCACGCCTTCCTGTGAACCGGGGCAGGCGCGGCCGACGGTCAGGGGATGGCCAGCACCGCCGCCGCGATGTACACCACCTGGAACGCGGTCCGGGGGCCGATGGGGTCTCCCTGGGCGATCCTTCGGCGGGCGGCGGACACGTTCGCCGGGAACATGACGATCATCAGCGCCGCGAGACCGGCCGCCGCCCAGGGGGCGGTCGCCGGAACGAGCAGGCAGAGTGCGCCCGCCACTTCCAGCAGGCCGGTGACGGTCACCAGCAGGTCCGGGCGGGGCAGGGCCGGCGGCACCATGTCGATGAGTTGGGCGCGGAGCTTGGGCTCGAAGTGGGCGACGGCGGTGAACAGGAACATGAGGGAGAGTCCGACCCGCAGCGCCGTCTGCCAGTCGTCGAGCGCGTCCACGCCGGCGAATCCGGCCAGCCGTGCCCCGACGAAGCCGATGATCAATGCGATGAGGGGTTCCACGGTGGCCTTCTCCTTCGCTGTCCACGCTCGGCCCCACCCGGCTACCACTGGATCACCGCCGCCGCACCCCGGCATCCGTACGCGACCGCCCGCACCCCCGACCCGGTGACGTGGTCACCCCATTGGCCACGAGGGCACCGCACGCGGGCCCCTGCGGCGGGCCGTTCAGGGCGGCGCGGCCCGAGCTGTCGAGCGCGCGATGCGGGCGTGCACGAACACCGCGGTGGTGGCCGCTGCGGCCCCGACTGCCAGGGCGGTGAGAGCGGCGGTCGTCGCGAGGTCGGGGGAGGTCAGGGGCTGGGCGCGCAGCGCCTGCCAGAAGAGGATGCCCGTGAGCGCGAGCAGGCTGGTCGCGGCGATCCACACCACGGCGACGCGGTGGCGGGGCGGGAGGATCCGGGGTCCGAGGGTGAGGAGCAGGCCGATCAGGCACAGGGCCTGGAGCGAGTGGATGCCGACGAAGTGGGCGATGCGCAGGTCGCCGGCGGTGGTGCTGAAGTTGGTGACGAGCATGCCGGGACCGCCGTCGGCTTCGCCGACCGTGTGGCCGCCGCTGATCGGCATGCCCTGGCCGAGGTCTTCGGCCACTTCCTGTTCGAGGGTAGGGCTGCTGACCATGGGGACGGCCGTTGCCATCCCGACGACGCCGACGACGAGCCCCAGCCGCAGCGCCCAGGCCAGTGCGGGTGGCTCGACGCGCTGGTGGAGCAGCAGGCCGATGGTGGCCAGGCTCGTCAGCACGACCACGGTGATGACGATCAGCATGGTCACCACCAGGGTGCTGGACAGGGGGGTGGTGAAGTTGAAGTGGCTGGTGGTGCCGGCTGCGGCCGATCCGGCGGCCCACACCACCTCGACGACCACCCCGGCCGCGGTGATCCAGGAAATCGCCCGTACCAGCCGTTCATGGCCTCGGACGAAGGTCAGCAGCCACAGCAGCGTGGCGGCGTAAAGGGCGAACGAGAAGGCGAACCGGGCCGGCTTGGCCCATGCCGGCTGCCCCGTGATCACCCGGGGGTCCACGACCAGTCCCACCAGCGCGACCAGGGTGACCAGGACCAGGACGACGACGGCCCCGGTCAGCGGCGGGTTGACCGTCCACGCCCGTCGGAGCACCCGCGGGGGGCTGAAGGAATCCGGCACCATGTCTGCTGCACCTCTCCGCGACGGCGGGTCTCCCTCGGGACATTGTGGAGAGACATGGACGAAGTGGGGTGCGAACCGTGCGCCCGCCGACGCGCCTCACCCTCGCGGCGGACGATCACGGCACCCCGACGGCGGCCCCCTCGCACCCGACCGGTCCAAGCCCCGCGCCGGGAGGGTCAGCGATCACCCACGTCGGCTGCGCCGCGCTGCTCGCGGTGGACATCGCGGACTCCGCGCCCGCCTGACGCAGCCGCGAAGTCGGCGAGCGCGCTGAAGTCGCCCTCGCGCAGGCCGATGCGCGGATCGACGTGGTGGAGGAGTCCAGGTGCCCGGTGGTGCTCCGTCACATACGCGTGGTCCCGCTCGCCCTGCTCGTCGTCCACCCAGGCGAACGGGCGGCCGTCGGCGTGGCGCACCAGGGGTTCGGTCTTCCAGTGGACCCCGTCGGGCCGCTCCTGGAACAGGGCGTCGCCGAAGTCGACGAAGGGGAGTTCGGGGAGGCCGAGCACCGGGGCGATCCACCGGTTGGCGTCGTCCATCCACGTGGTGGCCCACCAGAGTTCGTAGTCGAGCCGCAGCAGGGCCCGCCCGTGTGCCGGGTTGAGCCAGACCCGCAGGGGGCGCCGGCGGGAGGAGAGGGACACGTGGTCCGCCGTGGTCCCGCCGTTCCGGGGGACTCTCAGGGTGGTGTACCCCTCGGGGCGCCTCTCGGGTTTGGCCGCGTAGGGATTGAGGGGTCCGTCCACGTCGAGGAACAGCAGTGGTCGGCTCACGTTCCCCCCGTGCTCGACGTCGGCGGTGTCGTGGCAGCGTAGCTCCGCCGGCCGGATCGACGTCGGGGCACGTCATCGACGGGGAACCCCCGCTCACCCGCGGGGGACTCCCTCCAGTTCCGCCAGGGCCTCGTCCGCGTCGGACGGGGAACCCGACGTGCGGCTCTTGGCGCGGGCGCGGTTCAGGTGGTGGCGGGCCGAGTCCTCGTCGTGCTGGTGGTGGGCCGCGAGGGAGAGGCCGACTTCGGCGCGGATCTCGCCGCGGGTGTAGGCACGGTCCGAGGCGACGGACAGGGCGCGTTCGTAGTGGTCGGCCGCTCGGCGGGGGTGGCCCGCGGTCAGGGCGGTGCGACCGAGCCAGGTCAGGGTTTCGACGACCTCGGTCCACAGGCCGAGTTCTTCGGCGGCCGGGAGACCTTCGCGGTGGAGTCGTTCCGCACGGGCGGGGTCGCCGTGGCGTTCGGCCGCGCGGGCCAGGGCGCGGGTGGCCCGGAGTCGGCCCCAGCGGTCGCCGGTCTCGCGGAAGAGCGCCGCGCCCAGTTCCGTGTCCGTCTGGTCGGCGAGTTCGACCAGGGCCGCGGCCTCGCCCCAGGGGTCCCGGGCGGCGCGGGCGCCTGTGAGGCTCGCCTTCAGGAGGCGGCGGCCCTCGTGGTGGTGGCCGCGGCCGGTGAGGCCGGTGCCGACGAACCACTGAAGGCGGGCGCGGAGCACCGGGTCGGCGAGGCCGGCCGTCGGGTCGGCGCCGGCCTGCGCCGCCGTGGTGTCGGCCGTGGTGTCGGTCGGCGCCGTGCGCAGTTCGATGCCGGTGAGCCACGCCTGCGCGGCCGGACGCACGGCGGGATCCGTCTCGCCGTAGGTCGCCAGCGCTGCCTGGAAGGATCGACGGGCCTCGGTGAGCCGCCCGCGCAGGAACCAGTACCACGCCATCGCGTTCACCAGCCGTAGCGCGTGCTCGGCGTCGTTCTCGGTGACCGCGAGGTCCAGGGCGCGGCGCAGGTTGTTCGTCTCCTCGTCGAGCCGTGCCAGGCCGTGCCGCTGGTCCGGGCCGCGGAGCAATGTGCTCTGCTGCTCGGCGAGTTCGACGTAGCACCGTACGAACCGGGCGCGGACCGCGGACGTCTCCCCTGCCTCCGTGAGCCGTTCGGCGCAGTACGCGGCCACCGATTCCAGCAGCCGGAACCGGCCCGCCTTGCGGACCACCAGCGAGCGGTCCACCAGGCGCGACAGCAGGTCGGGCACCCGCTCCGCGGGCAGGTCGCGGTCGGCGCAGACGGCTCGGGCGGACGGCAGGGTGCAGCCGTCGGTGTGCACGGCCACCCGTCGCAGCACGGTCCGCTCGTCCGCGCCGAGCAGGTGCCAGCTCCAGTCGAGCATGCCGCGCAGCGTCCGCTGCCGGGCGGGCAGTCCGCGCGCGCGGACCTCGGGCCCGGGGAACCGGCCGTCGAGGGAGGTGGCGAGTTCGTCCGGGCTCAGCGTCCGCAGCCGCGGCGCCACCAGTTCCAGCGCGAGCGGAATGCCGTCCAGCCGACGGCAGATGGCGTGCACGGCGGGTGCGTTGTCCGCGTCGAGGGCGAAACCGGGCGCCGCTGCCGCCGCCCGCGCCACGAACAGCTCGACGGCGCTGGAACGGGCGACCGCGCCCGGACCGGTGTCCTCGGGCAGCGCCAGCGGAGGCACCGGATGCACCGCCTCGCCGGGGATCGCGAGGGCTTCCTGGCTGGTGACGAGCAGCTGCCCGCCGGGCACCTTCGCGAGTACGGCTCCGGCGAGCGCGGCGACCGGTTCGACCAGGTGCTCGCAGTTGTCCAGCAGGACGAGGAGCTGCTTCTCGGCCACCGCGCGGCACAGCCAGCCGACCAGGTCGTCGAGGTCCGGTTCGGACGCCGCGGTGTCGCACAGCCCCAAGGTCGTGATGACACGTTCGGCGATGTCGTCGGGGGTCGACTCGGCGCCCAGGCCGGCCAGTTCGACGAGCCACACCCCGTCGGGGAACTGCTCGGTCATGCCGTGCGCCGCGGCCGTCGCCAGTCGCGTCTTCCCGACCCCGCCGAGGCCGGTGAGGGTGACGAGCCGGGTGTGTGCGCGCGGGCTGAGCAGGGCCCGTACCCGGTCGACCGCATCGCGCCGGCCGATCAGCGCGGTCAGCGGCGCGGGCAGGTTGGTGCGGCACGACGGCGACTCCACGGTCGGCGGCACCAGATGGGGCTCCTGCCGCAGGATCGCCTCGTACAGCGCGGTGGCTCCCGGCCCGGGCGAGATCCCCAACTCCTCCCGGAGCCGACGCCGCAGCTCCAGGAAGCTCTGGAGCGCGTCGCCCTGCCGACCGGCCCGGTACAGCGCGCGCATGTACGCCATCGACAGGCGTTCGCGCAGCGGGTGCTGCGCCACCACATCACCCATGTCCGCGGCGAGTTCCAGGTGTGCGCCGAGCGTCAGCCGTGCCTCGGCCCGGTCCTCCAGGACGGTCAGCCGCAGCTCCTCCAGGCGGGCGATCTCGCCGCGGGCGAAGAGTGCCTCGGCGACGTCGGCGTACGCCGGGCCCCGCCACAGCGCGAGCGCGTCGGCGAACAACTCCTCCTTCGCCGCCGGGTCCCGGTGGGCGCGGGCGCGTTCGGCCAGCTCCTGGAACCGCACCGCGTCAACCGCGCTGCCCGCTTCGGCGGAGTCGGAGGGCAGCAGCAGCCGATAGCCCGCGGGTTCGCGGACGACCTGCTCACGGCCCAGTACGCGGCGCAGCGCGGAGATCTTCGTCTGGAGCGTGTTGACCGCTCCGCCCGGCGGGCGGCCCGCCCACAGGTCCTCGATGAGGCGGTCGGCCGACACCGGACCACCCCCGTGGGCCAGCAGGTCCGCCAGCAGGGCGCGCACCTTCGCTTCGGGGACCTTGACGGGCCGCCCCTCGGCGTCCCAGACGGTCAGCGGGCCCAGCACCCCGTAACGCATGGTCACAGCGTACGGCAGCGGACCCTCAGGAAACCGTGCGTGCGGCTCGGCAGGGTGGCCGGGCACGCATCGGAAACCGCAACGCATGGGAGTGCCATGAGCACCATGACCACCCGTAGGGCCGGCCCCCGGGAGTGGGGCGGGCTGGCCGTCCTCTCGCTGCCCACGGTGCTGCTCGGCCTCGATCTCACCGTGCTCTATCTCGCCCTCCCCTCGCTCGCGGAGGACCTGCGGCCGAGCAGCACCGAAGCGCTGTGGATCATGGATGCGTACGGCTTCCTGATCGCCGGGTTCCTGATCACCATGGGCACGCTGGGTGACCGGATCGGCCGGCGGAAGCTGCTGATGATCGGGGCGGCCGTCTTCGGCGTGGTCTCGGTGGTCGCCGCGTACTCCCCCAGCACCGAGCTGCTGATCGCGGCGCGCGCCGCGCTGGGGATCGCCGGTGCCACGCTGATGCCGTCCACGCTCTCCCTGATCAGCAACATGTTCGTCGACGCGCGCCAGCGCTCGGTGGCGATCGGGGTGTGGGCGACGAGCTTCTCGCTCGGCATGGCGCTCGGCCCGGTGGTGGGCGGCGCGCTGCTGGCCGAGTTCTGGTGGGGTTCGGCGTTCCTCCTCGCGGTGCCGGTCGCGATCGTGCTGCTGGTGGCCGCGCCGCTGCTGATTCCCGAGTACCGCGCACCGCGGCGCGGCCGGTTCGACCTGCTCAGCGTCGCGCTGTCGCTGGTCGCGATCCTGCCGGTGGTCTACGCGGTGAAGCGGGGCGCCAAGGAGGGCTTCGGGGCGCCCATGTTCGTCGCCGCGGCGGTCGGGCTGGTGGGCGGGGTGCTGTTCGTCAGGCGCCAGGGTACGTTGGAGAGTCCGCTGTTGGACGTACGGCTGTTCCGCAACCGCACGTTCAGCGCCGCGCTCAGCGTGCTGCTCGTCGGGCTGATCGGCGTCGGCGGCTCGCTGCTGCTGATCACGCAGCAGCTCCAGCTCGTGGAGGGGCTGTCGCCGGTGGAGGCGGGCCTGTGGATGGGGCCGCCCGCGCTGATGATGTTCGTGGCCGCGATCGGGTCGCCGCTCCTCGCGCGCCGCGTACGGCCGGGGGTCGTGATGGCCGCCACTTTGGCGCTGTCCACGCTCGGGTACGTGCTGCTCACCCAGGTGGAATCGACGGGCGGCATCGCCCTGATGGTGATCGGTTTCGGGCTGGTGTACCTGGGGCTCGGGGCGATCGCGTCGCTGGGCACGGACCTGGTGGTGGGGGCCGCGCCCCCGGAGAAGGCGGGCTCGGCATCGGCGATGTCGGAGACCGTGCAGGAACTGGGGCTCGCGCTCGGCGTGGCGACCCTCGGGAGCCTGGGCACCGCGGTGTACCGCGACCACGTCGACGCGGAGATCCCCGCGGGCACGCCGAACGACGTCGCGGAAGCGGCGGGCGACAGCCTCGCCAACGCCTCTTCCCTGGCGGACCAGTTGCCGGACGGCCTGCTCGATCAGGCCAAGGAGGCGGCGACCGCCGGCCTGAACGTCGCGATGACGGTCGCGGCGGTCGGCATCCTGGTGCTCTCCGCCCTCTCCGCGGTGGCGCTGCGGCACATTGGCACGATCGGCGACGAGGAACCGGAGGGCGAGCCGGAGAGCGAACCGGAGGAGCAGGTCGCGCATCAGCGGTGACGTGAGCCTGGCTCTCCCGCGCCGCGTGGTGCGGCAGGGAGGGCACTTGGGTCCGTCACCGGCGGCACGCGGCCCACACCGTCTTCCCACCGGGCCGGTGCGGCAGTACGCCCCAGTCGTCGGCGAGCGCGTCGACGAGCATGAGGCCGCGCCCCGACTCGCCGTCCGCTTCCGTACGCAGCACCGGCAGCCGCTCACCGCGGGCGTCGGTGACCTCGACCCACAGCTCCTCCGCGCTGAGCACGGCAACCAGCCGGGCCTCACGGCCGCGCACCCGACCGTGCAGGGCGGCGTTCGCCACGAGTTCGGCGATCAGGAGGCCGGCGGTGGGGAGCAGGTCGCCGTCCCGCCGTTCTTCCGGCGTCAGGTTCTCCGCGAGCCACTTCTCCGCGGTGTGACGCACCGCGCGAGCCCCGCGCCGGGTGGCAGGGAAGAGCCTGCGGAGGCTCACGTTGCCCATGTTGCTTGTGTTGGCGAGTGGTTCACGGGTCGCCGGCCCGATTTCCTGGTTCATCTCACCGAGGGTGACGGGGCGGTTCTACGGTGAGGAGTATCCGGCGACGTACGGTGCGTGACTGTCCAGCCGTCGGGCCGGACTGTCCGGGCAACAGCCGGAGTTGTACGGATGTCCGCCCGTGACGGCTGTCGGGTGCCGGTCGGTGAGCAGGCGCCACGATCGAGAACGGCGGTGTGCAGTGGAAGCACGGAGTACGGAGGACCCGGCGGGTTCGGAAGAGGTCACGGACCTGTTCCGCGCCATCGGCCGCATGATCAAGTCCGCCCGGGAACGAGCCGGCCTGAACCAGCGGCAGTTGGGCCAGCGAGTCGGCTACGGCGAGGAGCAGATCTCCTCGATCGAACGCGGCCGACGCACGCCGCAGCCGGAGTTCCTGGTGACGGTGGACGGGGTGCTGGAGTGCGGTGGGCTGCTCGCCGTGCTGGCGGATGATGTCGCACTAGCGAAGGCGCGGAGGAGGGTGCGGCATCCGGAGTGGTTCCGGGACTATGCGGACCTGGAAGCGAAGGCAGTCGAGGTCTGCTTCTACAGCACCTTGATCGTCCCGGGACTGTTCCAGACGGAGAGGTACGCGAGAACGGTCTTCACCGCGAGGCGCCCCCTCCTGGACGAGGACACCATCGAACAGCGTGTGGCCGCCAGGCTCGCCCGACAGCAGATTCTGACCCGTTGGCCCCCTCCGACCGTGACGGCCGTCATCGAGGAGTCAGTCCTGCGCCGGGGCATCGGCGGGCGCCAGATCCAACACGAGCAGTTGGAACACCTATTGGAGCTGAGCCACCTCCGCAACGTCGAGATCCAGGTGCTACCGCTGGACTGTGAGAGCCACGCAGGCATGGACGGGCCGTTCATCCTCCTCACTCCTCATGGAAAGCAGCAGGTCGGGTATAGCGAGGTGCAGGGCTTCAACCGGCTTGTCACCGCCCCGGAGGAGGTCCGTATGCTGGCCGCACGCCACGGGAGCATCCGAGGCCAGGCACTCAGTCCGTCCGGCTCCCGGACGCTTGTCGAGAATCTGCTGGGGGAATCATGACGAACGGGCAGGCCCCACAGCTCCACTGGTCCAAGAGCAGTCACAGCGGTAGCGAGGGCGGCGAGTGCGTCGAGGTCGCCACCAGCGCCGATGCCATCCACGTACGCGACACCAAGAACCGCCGCGGCGCCCAGCTCACCTTCACACCCGCCGCATGGACCGGCTTCATCACCGGCCAAGCCGCACAACTTAACTGGCGCAAGAGCAGTCACAGCGGTAGCGAGGGCGGCGCATGCGTCGAGGTCGCTGCCAACCCCGACGCCATCCACGTACGCGACTCCAAGAACCGCCGCGGAGCCCAACTCGCCTTCACACCCACCGCATGGACCGGGTTCATCGCCGGGCAGCGCACGCAGCCCGATGGGTTCACCGGCCCGGCCCGCGATTGATCGCGGATGGCGGGACAGCTCCTCACCCGTGCTGTTCCGCCATCTCAACGCGTCGACCGCGTGTCCGTCGGCACGACGAGGGGTGTGCCGGTCTCGGGGTCGGGGATCACGGTGTTGGGGAGTCCGAACACCTCGTTCACGAGGTCGGCCGTGACGGTGTCCGCCGGCCGGCCGGCAGCGACGATCCTGCCGTCCTTCATGGCCACCACGTGCGAGGCGTAACGGGCGGCCTGGTTGAGGTCGTGCAGCACCGCGACGATGGTGCGGCCCTGCCCGTTGAGGTCGTGGAGCAGGTTGAGGACGTCGATCTGGTGGGCGATGTCGAGGTACGTGGTGGGCTCGTCGAGCAGGATGAGCGGCGTCTCCTGCGCCAGGACCATGGCGATCCAGACGCGTTGCCGTTGTCCGCCCGACAGCTCCTCCACCCGACGTGGCGCGAGCTCCGCGACGCCCGTTGCCGCGAGGGCTCCCCTGACGGCCTGCTCGTCGTCGCGTGACCACTGGCGCAGCGGGCGCTGGTAGGCGTACCTCCCCCGCCCGACCAGTTCGGCGACGGTGATCCCGTCGGGTGCGGTGGCGGTCTGGGGCAGCAGACCGAGCAGCCGTGCGGCGGCCTTCGGCTGGTAGGCGGCGATGGCCTTGCCGTCGAGCAGCACGGTTCCGGCGGTGGGCTTGAGAAGACCGGCCAGGGCACGCAGCAGGGTGGACTTGCCGCAGGCGTTCGGGCCGATGATCACGGTGAAGGAATCCGGCGGCACGACGAGGTCCAGGTCCTCGACGATGGCGCGGCTGCCGTAGCCCAGGGTGAGGGCTTCGGCGCGGAGCCGACCGGGGGTTGCGGGCGCGTGGGCTTCGGGGACGGAGGGGGAATGCGTCGTCATGGGCGTCTTCTGGCTTGGTGGATGAGGAGCAAGACGAGGTAGCCGCCGCCGAGGACGATGGTGACCACTCCGACCGGCACGGTCAGCGGTATGACGTGCTGGGCGATGAGGTCGGCCCCCAGCAGGAGCGCTCCGCCGACCATCCCCGTCACGCCGAAGGGGATCTGGGGAGTCCCGGCGAGCCTTCGGGCGATCTGCGGTGCGGCCAGGGCGATGAACGCGATCGGGCCGGTCACCGCCGTCACGACGCTCACCAGCGCGACGGCGACGGCGACGGCCGCCGGTCGTGCGCGGCGCACCCGGACGCCGGTCGCCCGGGCCGTGTCGTCGCCGAGGTCCATCTGACGCAGCGCGGGGGTCAGCAGCGGGGTGCACGCCAGGAGGAGGAGTACGCAGACGCCGGCGGGGACCACGGTCGTGGTGGTGACGCTGTTGAGCGTTCCGGCACCCCATGCGGACGCGAACAGCGCGGTCTCCACGTCCACGCGCAGCAGCATCCAGGTGTTGACCGAGGCGAGCATGGCCGACACCCCGATGCCCACCACGATGAAACGGAACCCCTGGAGCCCGTCGCGGAAGGCGAGCAGGTAGACGGCGAGTGCCGCCAACAATCCGCCGACCAGGGACCCCGCCGTCAGCAGGGGCCAACTCCCGCCGAGCAGCAGCAGCGCGATGAGCATTCCCGTGAAGGATCCGTTGGCGAGTCCGACGATGTCGGGGCTCGCGAGCGGATTGCGCGTCACGGCCTGGAAGATGGCGCCCGAGACGGCCAGCGCTGCCCCGAAGAGGACGGCGGCTGCCGCGCGGGGCAGCCGCCACTCCAGCACGACGGTGCGGGCGAACCCTTGGGTCCGGCCCGTGAACACGCCCAGGACGTCCCGGGCCGTGAGCGGGAAGTCGCCGAGGGCGAGGGCCGCCACCGCGCCGACGGCGATCGCCGCGGCGGCGAGGAGTGCGACGGCGACGGGCCGCACCCCGAGCACGACGTTCAACCGATCGGTCCCGACCATCACACGGCGCCGGCCGGCGGCCAGTACGGTGCCCTTGCGCGACGGGGCGTCGGCGCGCGGTGGCGCGGTGCCGTTCACAGGCCGCTCGCTTGCGGGCGTCGTACGAGGGCGATCAGCACCGGCGCGCCGACGAAGGCGGTGACGACGCCGGCGGGCATCTCGCTCGGGAGGACCGCGACCCGGCCGAGCACGTCCGCCACCAGCACGAGCGCGGGAGCGACGAGCAGCGAGCCGAGGATGATGCTCCGCTGGTCGGCCCCCACGGCCCAACGGACGACGTGCGGGACCATCAGGCCCACGAACAGGATCGGCCCGGCGATCGCGGTCGCCCCTCCCGCGAGCAGGGTCACCGAGGCCAGGACGGCGAGGCGCACCCGGCGCACGTTGACGCCCTGGGCGAGCGCCACGTCCTCGCCCAGGGCGAGGGAGTTGAGGCCGGGTGCCACCAGGACGGCGAACAGCACCCCGATGGCCAGCAGCGGAAGCACGGGCAGCACGACGTCGTAGCCGCGCTCCAGCAGGCTGCCGGCGCTCCAGCCGCGCATCCGGTCGAAGGAGTCCGGGTGGGTCAGGACCAGACCGGTGGTGAGGCCGGAGAAGACGGCGCCGACGGCGACGCCGGTGACCGTCAGTCGGATCGGGCCGCCGCCGTCCCGTCCGGCGGAGCCGATCCCGTAGACCACCGCCGTCAGCACCAACGCGCCGGCACAGGACAGCCAGACGTAGCCGAACGGGCTGGTGACCCCGAGGAAGGTCATGCCGACGGCGACGGCGAACGCCGCACCGGCGTTGACGCCGAGGATTCCCGGATCTGCGAGCGGGTTGCGGGTGAACGCCTGGATGAGCGCACCCGCGACCCCCAGTGCCGCGCCGACGCAGAGGCCCGCGACCGTGCGCGGTACCCGCTGTTCCCAGACGACGAATCGGGACTCGTCACTCCCCTCGCCCAGCAGGGCGTCCAGCACGGTCGAGGGGGGCAGGGGGTTCGCGCCGACGAGCAGGGACGCGATGACCACGACGGCGAGGACCGCCGCCGCGGCGCCCGCCCACACCGCGGACGAGCGTACGGCGGCGGGCCCGGGTTCGGAGTCGGGGACGGGTTCGGGGACGGGCAGTACGCGGTCGCCCGCCTTCCGGGCGCGTATCGGTGCCACAGTCGTTCGTTCGCTCCAGTCGCGTCCGTACGCCGACTACTTCGAAGCCGCCAGGATGCGGTCGAGGTCGTCGAGGACCGCCATCCCGCCGCGCGGTCCGACACCGGCGATCCAGAACGACTGGTCCACCGCGTGCGGCTTCGGGAACACCTTCGCGTTCTTGCGGATCGACTCGGGAACGGCGTCGCCGGCCTTCACGTCAGCGGCCGTCACCAGCACCAGGTCGGCCCGCGCCTGGGCGACCCGCTCGGGGGAGATGTCCACCGAGATGTCCTTGGCCCAGTCCTGCTTGGGGATGGTGAACCCGGCGCATTCGAGGGTGCTGCCGGCGAAGGACGTCGGACCGTACAGGCTCAGGACTCCGTCACGGGGGCGGATGAGCTGAGCGGTCTTGCCCTTGGTCTGATGAGTACCGGCGACCTCGGCGCACCGCTTCTCGTACGTCCCGAGCAGTGCGGTGGCCCCCTTCTCGTTCCCCAGGGCGCGGGCGACCAACTGCACGTTCTCGGTCCACGGGTCGGTCTGCGTGGCCATGAAGACGGTGGGCGCGATCGACGAGAGCCGCTGGTAGAGGGCGGAGTGCCGGGACTCGGTGCCGAGGATGAGGTCCGGGTCGAGCGCGGCGATCTTCTCGATGTTCGGCTCGGGGACCGTTCCCACCGACGCGATCCCCGAAGCCTTCTCCCCCAGGTACGCGGGGACTCCGGCCTTCTCGTTGAAGAGCGCCGCACCGACCGGAACCACGTCGAGGGCGATCGCGGTGTCCAGCTGCACGGGTTCCAGGACCACGACGCGCTGGGGCTTGTGGGGAACCTTCGCCGTGCCCCGGGCGTGCTGGACGTCGTGCGTGCCGGAGGCGGCCTTGTCGGAACCCGCGCCCTTCCCCGACGTCCCCTCGTCCCCGGAACACCCGGTGAGGACCAGCGCCGCGACGACGGGGAGGGTGATCGCCGTCAGGAGACGCCGAGGAGAGCCGAGGGTTCTTAGCGGACTCATGGGATGGTTCCGTTCACGAGAAAAGGCGACGACCCCACGGAAGTTAGCTTAGGTTTACCTAAATCGGCAAGATCCGGCCCGCACCCCCGCGACCTGCCCTGACTCCGGACCTTCACGACCTCACTCGGTCGTGCCAGTACCCCTGGGCGTGGATGCGGTGGGGAGGGACGCCTGCGGCACGCAACCGGTCCCGCAGCCCGGCCACCCGGGTGCTCTCCGTCGCCAGCCAGGCGTAGAACCCCTCGCCCAGCGCCGCTGCTTCGGCCCCTCGCTCCGCGATCCAGGCGTCCACCGCCGCCGTCAGGGCTCCCGTCGAGCCGTCGCGGCGCCGGTGGGCCGTCACTTCATGGCCCGCGCGGGGTTCCCCCATCACCGCCACGTCGGCGGCGTCCCCCACTTCGAGGACGGCCCGGACGCGAGCCGAGGGCCCCAGCGAGGACATGATGTTGCGGATCGCGGGAAACGCCGTCTCGTCCCCCACCAGCAGGAACCGGTCCGCCCGCCCGGGACTCCACTGGATTCCGTACGAGGGATCACTGCGACGGACGTCGGGGCCGGACAGCAGGACGCGCTCCCCCTCGCGCGCACGAGCCGCCCAGCCGCTCGCGGGCCCCGGACGGGCGTGCACGTAGAAGTCCACGTCGACCTCGCGCGCAGCAGGCCGTATCCCGCTCGTGGTGTAACTGCGCATCGCGGGCCGCTCCGCCTCGGGCAACGCCCGCCACCTCGCCCGCCACTGCGACTCGGGGAGGACGTCGCCGTCGAAGTCGAAGGCCGCCGCGTATCCGTCCTCGGGAACGAGGAGCTTCACCCGCTGGTCCAGGCCGTACGGGGCGAACACGTCGAGACTCGGGCCGCACAGGGTGAGCCGTACGAACCCGGGCGACAACCGCCGCACGGCGCGCACGCGCGTCTCGAACAGGACGTTGGGGGAACCGTGGAACGGCGACAGCGACATCGAGGAACGCACTCCAGCCTCGTACGGCGGTTCAAAAGCAGCTTCAGCGGCGGTGGGCGTGTGGAGGTCGCCACCGACCTCCACACCCACCACATGGGCCGGATCCACCGCCGGCGTCGGGCGGAGCCGGTCGCGTGGACCGGGCCGCCCGACGCCGAGCGGGGTCACACCAACTCGGGCTCCGGCTTCGGCTCCCGGGCCGGGGCCGGCTTCGCGTCCCACTGACGTGTGGTGCGGACGTAGCCGTAGATGACCGAGGCCATCGACAGCAGCAGGAGGGGACCGAACACCCACGGGTAGTCGGCCATCTCCGTCGCCAGGAAGCGGTACGACACCAGGAGCGCGGCGAAGACCCCGGCGCCGAAGGCGACGATCTGGGTGGCCGAGCGGTCCCAGCCGCGGTCCAGGCCGCGCAGGGCCGCCTCGATGGTGAGGACGAAGACCACGCCGGCGATGAGGTCCACGCCGTAGTGGTAGCCGAAGCCCAGCGTCGCGGCGAGCGTGGCGATCAGCCAGAACGTGCCGGCGTACTTCAGCAGGCGGGGGCTCCTGCGGGTGTGGACGAAGATCGCGACGGACCATGCCGTGTGGAGGCTGGGCATGCAGTTGCGCGGGGTGAACTCGTCGAAGGTGAACGCCTCCGGGGTGCCGATGGACGGCAGTGCGTTCGGCCAGACGTCGGCCGCCGCCCAGGAACCGCCTTCCGCGCCGTAGGCGTAGATGGGTCCGACCACCGGGAAGATCATGTAGATGCCCGGTCCGAGCAGTCCGATCACGAGGAACGTCCGGACCAGGTGGTGGCTGGGGAAGGCGCGGTCCCTGGCCACGTTGCGCAGTTGGTACAGCGCCGCCACGACCGCGGCGACGGCGAGTTGGACGTAGACCCAGTCGAGGACGTTCTCACCGACCGTGCCGGTGGCTTCGACGACCCGGCCCACCAGCCAGGACGGGTTGCCCAGCGCCTGGTCGGCGGTGACCAGGTAGGGGTCGAGCACTTCCGGCTTGGTCTTGGAGGTGATCAGCAGCCAGGCGTCGCCGGTCTTGCGGCCCGTCACCAGGATCAGACCCAGTCCGACGCCCTTCAGCAGCAGGGTGCGCTCCGCGCCGGTGCGGCGCGTGACGGCGATGACCGCGCAGGCGACGATCACCCACAGCGCCCCGCTGCCGGAGCCTATTCGGGCGTCGAGCAGCCAGCGCACCAGCGTGAGGACGAGGTCGATGCCTATCGCGGCGCCGAGGGCGATGAACCGCTGCCGCCAGGTGAGCACCACCATCATCAGCGCCAAGCTGGCGTACAGCAGCGGCCCCGACGCGGGCTTGACGATCAACTCGCGCGCCTGGGTGGTCATCGGCCCGGGCAGACCGTAGTGGCGCGCGGCGATCTCCAGTGCGACGAGGAAGCCGAGGGTCACCGCGCCCGCTGCGCCCCACAGCAACACCCGTGGCCGACGCCACCCGGTGGGCGGCTTTCTGCTACTTATTCGCGAAGCATCCCGCGATGTTACACGTATCAATGATTTGGCCGATTTGCTTGATTTTTGGTTAAAGACAGCTTTCGCGCCGAATGCCACTGTTTCCAGTGAAGGGAGGGTGATCAGGGCGATCGTCGCGAATTCGATCATGTTAGCGAAGTGGTGCGGGTGAGTTCCGCCGGTCGCTGCGGTCCCCCGCGCCCGCACCGCACAGGAGAAGAAACCCAACCCGCGCTCCGCGCGAAGCGCTCCACCGTAACCCGCGCCGTCGGCGCCGTCGGACGGATGTGGCGCACCTTACGCGCGGGCCGCGGAGTCCCGGTGCGGGGCGGGCCGGCGCATGCGGTCAGACCGCTGCCGTCAGCCGGCGCAGACCCGCGTACTCAAGGGCCGCGTACACCGTGACGACGAGCGCTCCGACCAGCAGGAAGACGACTCCGAAGCCGGTGAGGGAGATCGGGTCGACGAACGCCATCACGACGCAGCCGACGCCCGAGAGCAGATTCACGGCGATCACCACCCGGGCGATCACGGGGCGGATCACCGGAAGACGGGCGATCAGGAGCAGGGCGACGGCCCCGGCCATTTGATAGCCGCCGAACCCGAGGGTGAATCCGGTGGGCATGCCCGTCAGCTCCCCCAGCGGGACGGCGGCGACGATCAGGACGGCGGCCATCACGGCGGTGCTCACCCCGTCGACGCGCACCACCAGGCGCAGCAGCCGCGCCGGGTCGTCGGGGCGGGCAGCCGGTGCCGGGTTCACCACGGGGGTGGCGGGCGCGGGCCGGGCGTGCGTCATCGCGGACTCCTTCACATCGGGGACGTGGCCTCACGGGGAGGGGCGCCCACCGTGACACGTGCGACGTCATGGACTCCATGACCTCCCAGGTCATGGCCTGACCGGCGGGCATGACTACGGTGAGGGCATGGACGACGACGATCCGCGCCGCGTCGGAGGGCTGCTCCGGGACTGGCGGCGGCGCAGGAAGCTCAGCCAACTCGACCTGGCCCTGCGGGCGGACACCTCGACCCGGCACCTGTCCTGCATCGAGACGGGCCGGGCGCGCCCGAGCCGGAGCATGGTGCTGCGGCTGGCCGAGCACCTGGACGTACCGCTGCGGGACCGCAACGGGCTGCTGCTCGCGGCCGGTTACGCGCCCGCGTACCGCGAGAGCCCGCTCGACAGCGGGCGGATGGCCATGGCGCACGCGGCGCTGCGGGCGATGCTGGCCAACCACGAGCCGAACCCGTCGGTCGTGATCGACCGCGTGTGGAACATCGTCGACTGCAACGCGGCCATGTCGGTGCTGCTGGACCCCGTTCCGGCCTGGTTGACCGGTCCGGACGCGAACGTCATGCGGCTGATCCTGCATCCGGACGGCCTCGCCGGGCAGTGCCTGAACTTCGCCGAGGTCCGCGGGCACGCCCTCGCGCGCCTCGCCCACCAGGCCGCCTCGACGGGGCACCGCGAGCTACGGGAGCTGTACGAGGAGGTCGCCGCGTACCCCGTACCGCCGGACGCGGACGACGTGCCCGCGCCGAGCGACCCGGGCGGGTTCACGGCCCCGCTGCGGGTGCGGACGCCGCTCGGGGACCTGTCGCTGTTCAGCATGATCGCCACGTTCGGGGCACCGGCGGACGTGACCCTGTCGGAGCTGGCGGTGGAGACCTTCTTCCCCGCGGACGAAGCGACGGCCCGGGTGCTGCGGGACCTCAGCGCCGCCATCGGGGCTCAGGGGAAGTGACGGGAAGTCGCGCATGCGTCAAGGGGTGCATTGACTCCTCAGCCCACCGGCGGTTGCATGCCTGACGGTCCTCCAGTGGAGATCTGGAGGAGGTCCCGTGACACATCTGGGGGGAAGATGAGAGGAATCGCCAACCGGAGCATCACCAGACGGGTGCGGGCCGCCTTGACCGCGGCGGTCGTGATCGGCACGGTCGCGGCTGTGGCGCCCTCGACCGCCACAGCCGCCGCGCCGGGGCCGACGGGCGCGGCGGGCGGTCTCAGCGTCGGCGTCGAGCGGATCAGCGTCGCGACCGACGAAGGCTACGGCGCCGCCTCGATCACGCCCGACGGCCGCAGCATCGTCTTCACGTCGCTGAAGAACGGCCCGTCACAGGGCGGCAACGAGGTGTACGTCCGCGACTCAGCGGCGGGGCAGACCAGGACGGAGCCGATGGTCGAGGGCTGGACCCCGGCGATCAGCGGCGACGGGAAACAGGTCGCCGCCAACGCTCCGTTCCAGGGGAGGACCCCCGAGCGGATCCAACAGCGTTCTTTGGACCTGGGTGTCCTTCCCGTCGCCTGCTACCGCTGCAACCAACCGTCGCTGAGTGGGGACGGCCGCTACCTCGCCTACGGCGTCCTGCGCTACCCGGGACTGCTCCGAAGCGTCGTCGTCGCGGACCGCAACGGCGGCGTCGAAACCATCGCCGCGCTCAACATCTCGGCCCCGGCCCGGCCGTCCATCAGCGGCGACGGCCGCCACGTCGCCTACCAGGACCTGGCGTACCAGACCGAGGGCGTCTATCTGCGGGACCGGACCGCCGGCACCACGTCGGGCCCGCTGGAGGGTCCGGCCAGGAGCGCCTCGCTCGTCCAGCTCAGCGACGACGGCAGCAAGGTCGTCTATCTCTCGGGCTCCGACACCTACGTCCACGACATCAGCTCGGGCACCGCCCAACTGGTGCCGGACGTGAAGGGGGTGGCCATCGACCCCACCGGCCGCCACCTGCTGTACGCCCCGAACGGCACGAGCGGGCCGTCGCTCGTCCTGCGCGACCTCCAGACGGGCACCGACCGGACCGTCTCCGACCAGCCCGCCACGGCCGAGGTCGACTCGGTCAGTGCCGGCGGGCGCGAGGTCGTCTTCCAGTCCGCGGCCGACTCCGTCGTCCCCGGCGACACCAACGGCACGTCCGACGTCTTCGTCCGCCGCTTCTTCTGACCGGCCCGGACAGACCGGGCCCACCGGGCCGGACCGGATCAGCGGTAGTAGATGGCCGTCCGCTGTCCGTCCACCTCGTGGATCTGCACCGGGGTGTCGAACACCTCGGTCAGCACCTCGGCGCGCATCATCTCGTCCACGGTGCCGGAGGCCGCGATGCGGCCGTCGCGCAGGGCGATGACGCGGTCGGAGTAGGTCGCGGCGAAGTTGATGTCGTGGACGATGAGGACGACCGTCTTGCCGAGTTCGTCCGCGGCCCGGCGCAGTTGGCCCATCATCCGGACCGAGTGCTTCATGTCGAGGTTGTTGAGGGGCTCGTCCAGGAGCACGTACTGGGTGTCCTGCGCCAGCACCATCGCCACGTAGGCCCGCTGGCGCTGGCCGCCGGAGAGCTGGTCGAGGTAGCGGTGCTGGAGGTCGCCGAGGTGGAGGAAGTCCAGGGCCTCGTCGACGTGGGCGACGTCCTGCTTGGTGAGCCGTCCGCGGCAGTGCGGGAAACGGCCGAAGGAGACCAGCTCCCGCACCGTGACGCGGGCGGTGAAGTGGTTCTCCTGGCGGAGGATGGACAGCACCCGGGCCACGTCGCGGGACTTGGCCCGGTGCACGTCGAGGCCGTCGACGGTGACCGTGCCCGACGTCGGCTCGGCGAGCCGGCCCACGATCGTCAGCAGGGTGGACTTCCCGGCGCCGTTGGGGCCGACGAGCGAGGTCACCCCGCCCGCCGGGATCCGGCCGGACACCGGGCCGAGCACCACGTGCTCCCCGTACGCCTTGCGGATGTCGGTGAACTCGATCACAGGGTGCCCTTCCTGAGGAGGTGCGCGAGGAAGACCGCTCCGCCGAGGAACTCGATGACGACGGTGAGCATGCCGGAGGCGTAGAAGACGTGTTCCAGGATGAACTGGCCGCCGACCAGGGTGAGCAGACCGATGAGGAAGGCCATCGGCAGGACGGCGGCGTGCCGATGGGTGCCGGTCATCTGGTACGCGAGCATCGCGGTGACGAAGCCGAAGAACGTCATGGGGCCCGCGAGCGCGGTGGACATCGCGATCAGCAGGGAGACCAGCAGCAGCATCACGGTCAGCTCGCGCTTGTGCGCGATGCCGAGGTTGGTGGCGGCGTCGCGCCCCAGCAGCAGGGCGTCCAGGCGGTGGGCGCGGTGCCACACGACGACGCCGGCGACCACGCAGACGAGGGCCGCGACCGGGAGGTACGCCACCTCCGCGCTGGTGAGCCGGCCGAAGAGACGGGTCGCCAGCACGTCGTACTCGGAGGGCGAGAGCAGCCGTTGGAGGAAGTCCGACACGCTGCGGAAGGCCAGCCCGAGCACCACGCCGACCAGCAGCATGACGTGGAGGCTGCCGCCGCGCCCGGAGAAGAGCCAGCGGAACAGCAGCATGGTGAAGCAGACCATCAGCAGGGTCTGGGTGATCAGCTTCGGCATGCCGTCGGTGGCGGCGAGCACGCTGCCGCCGAAGACGGAGACCAGGAGGGTCTGCATCAGGATGTAGACCGCGTCGAAGCCCATGATCGACGGGGTGAGGATCCGGTTGTGGGTGATGGTCTGGAAGACCACCGTGCCCACGGCGTGGGCGAAGGCGACGACCGCCATCGTCCCGACGACGGTCAGCCGCCGCTCGAAGGCGAAGTCGAAGGAGCCCTGGATGAAGAGGAAGAGGTAGCAGACCACGGCGGTGGCGGTGAGCACCGCCACCACGGCGAACCGTGCGGGCACGGGCAGGCCCGTGCGGGGACGCGCGCCCCTGCGGTCGCCGCGGTCGCTCCGGTCGTCGGCGGGAGTGCCCGCCGAGGTCGCGGGCAGTGGAGTCTCAGACATGGACCTTCTCCCGCTGACGCAAGATCATCACGACGAACACGACCGCTCCGACGGCACCGAGCACCACCGTCGCCGGGATCTCCAACGGAGCGACGACGAGCCGTCCCACGAGGTCGCAGGTGATCAACAGCGCCACGCTGCTGAGCACCACCCAGGGCAGGTTGCGGCGGATGTCGTCGCCGCGGGCCATCGAGACGAGGTTGGGGACGATCAGCCCGAGGAAGGGGATGAACCCCACGACGACCGTGGTCACGCCGGTCGCCAGGGCGACCATGGTGAGCCCGATGAACATGATGCTGCGGTACGGCAGCCCCAGGCTGGTGGCCGTGTCCCGGCCGAGCCCGGCGATGGTGAAGCGGTCGGCGGCCAGGTAGAGCCCGACGACGACGGCGCCCACCACCCACAGCGGCTCGTAGTTTCCGCGGACGATCGAGCTGAAGCCGCCCGAACGCCAGGTGGCGAGCGTCTGGAGCAGCTGGTTGGAGGAGGCGATGTACAGCGTCAGCGAGCTGATCAGGGCGCCCAGCATGATGCCCACGATCGGCACGATGACCTGCGACTTGAGCGCGATCCGGCTGAGCACGACCAGGAAGACCAGTGCTCCGACGAAGGCGAAGGCGCTGGCGGCGCCCATCTTGACCAGGGGCGACGCGGTCGGGGCGAGCAGGGTGAGCAGCAGGACGCCCAGGGCCGCCCACTCGCTGGTGCCGGTGGTGGTCGGCTCGACGAAGCGGTTCTGGACGAGCATCTGCATGATCACGCCGGAGACCGCCATCGCGGCGGCGGCGAGGACCAGGGCGAGCGTTCGCGGCACCCGGGAGATGAGGAACATGTTCCGCGCGTCGGGGTCGGTGAACAGCGCGCGCAGATCGATGTCGTAACTGCCCACGAACAGCGAGGCAGTGACCAGGGCCAGCACACCGACGGTGGCCAGCAGCAGGGGAAGACGGCGCATCGGGCTTCCGGACGGGTGGGTGGTGACGCGGCGGCGGCCCCGACCACGGCGAGGTGGTCGGGGTCGCTGCCGCACCGACGGGAAGGGGTCAGCCGGCCTTGCCGAAGGCGGTCGCCACCTGGGTGAAGGCGTCGGTGTACGCCTGGATGCCCTCGGTCAGGTAGAAGTCGTTGTCCAGGTAGATGACCTGGTCCTTGGTGCGGAAGGTGGTCTTCTCCCACGCCTCCATGCTGTCCACGACCTTCTTCGCGGGCACGGCCGTGGTGCCCTCCTTGGCGCCCACGGCGGCGTCGCGGTCGAGCAGGATCACCCAGTCGGGGTTGAGCTTCGCGATGGTCTCGGGGGCCAGCCCGGAGTTGTCGTGCACGGAGGTGCTCTTCTCGCCCTCGGCGCTGAGCACGTTCTTCAGGTTCAGCGGCTGGGTGAGGCGGCCGATCCGGCTGGCGCCGTTGTCCACCTTGCCGGCGCTGGCGACGCCGAGGAAGACCTTCTCGCCCTTGGTGGCGCCGGTGGCCGACTGCTGCGCCTTGTCCAGGGCGGCGACGATCTCCTTGGCCTCCTTCTCCTTGCCGAAGATCTTGCCGAGGGTCTCGGTCTGCCCCTTCAGGGAGTTGACGTATCCGCCCTTGGCCTCGTCGGACGGGGCGATGTCGATCGTCTTGGCGATCTTGGAGAGCTTGTCGTGGTGCTCGCTGAAGCGGTAGCCGCCGATGATCAGGTCCGGCTCGCTGGCGTTGATGGCCTCGAACTTCGGCTCGTGGTGGATGCCGGCGTCCTGGATCGAAGAATCGTTTCTCCAGTCGTCGTAGCCCTCCTTCGGCAGAAGCTGCTTGGGCACCGAGACCGGCTTGACGCCGAGCGCCTTGAGCGTGGCGAACGAGGTGTTGTCGAGGGCGACGACCTTCGCGGGCTTCAGCGGGACCTCGACCTCGCCCTTGGCGGTCGTGATCTTCACGTTGCCCTGGCTCTTGCCCGAGTCCGACGACGCGTCGGACTCACCACAGGCGCTCAGCACCAGACCCGTGCACAGGACCGCGGAGGTCAGGACGATGGACTTGCGAAGGCGGGCGGAACGCACGGCGGGGAGCTCCTTGCACTAACGAGGTCTGATGGGGACCGACGGGCAGCCGACGTCGCGCAGCGCGGCACGACGGCAGCACGACACGACAGGGCACGACAGCAGCAGGGCACGGCACGGCATGCGACGCGACGACCCAGCGCTCAAGACTTCGCTTAGCCTAACCTAAGTATTTGGGACATCAATGCTCACCCCGACGATCCGCACCACCGCCGTGACCTCGGCGAACGGATCCACAGTCACGGGTCGACCGAAGCCGGCCCGCCGCGAGATCACCCGAGGGGCGCGCCGCATCGCCGACGCCGCCGCCGCGTGACACCTCGCCGTCGACCGCCTGAGACGCAGGTCACAAGAGCGGATGTCACATCGTGAGCGGCGGTCGGGTCATAGGGGTGCAGGCATCGACCACGACCCAGGAGCACGCCATGGACGCCCGTCTCAACCTCTTCAAGAACCCGACCATCGCCGCGGTCTTCAAGCACGTCAACGCCGCCGGGAAGGCCGTCGCGGCCTCGGGCGTGCCCGTCGCCACCCAGGAGCTGGTGAAGATCCGCGCCAGCCAGATCAACGGCTGCGGCTTCTGCACCGACATGCACACCAAGGAGGCCACGCACGCGGGCGAGACGGCGACGCGCCTCAACCTGATCGCGACCTGGCGGGAGGCGACGGTGTTCACCGACGCCGAGCGCGCCGCGCTGGAGCTGACGGAGGAGGGCACCCGCATCGCCGACGCCGCGGGTGGCGTCAGCGACGAGGTGTGGGCGCGGGCCGCCAAGCACTTCGACGAGGAGCAACTCGCCGCGCTGATCGCCCTCATCGCGCTCATCAACGCGTACAACCGGATGAACGTGATCGTCCAGCAGCCCGCGGGCAGCTACGTGGTCGGCCAGTTCGGGTGACCCCGCGCCCGGAGTGACCCGCCGGTGCCGTCGAGGTACGGCAGCGGCGCTCGCGCTCCCGCCCCGGGGACCGCTGCGGACCCCGGGGCTCGCCCGTGCCGGCCGCCGACCGCGTTCATCCCTCGCCTCGTACGGCCGGCTCCAGACACACCGTCATCTCGTCCGTGCCGACGACCAGCAGCCCGCGCGGGGTGAGCGCGAGGGCGCGCACGGGCGGGCCCGGGCGGAAGAAGGCGCGCCCGCCGCCCTCCTCTTCGTACGGGGGGTGGACTTCGACCAGGCCGTCCGCCCAGGCCACGGCCAGCGCGGGCCAGGGCCCCTGCCCGGTGCGGGCGGCGGCCAGGGCGACGACGGGGACGCCCGCCCGCTCGGCCACCGGGGCGGGCATCGGATCGGTCGCCGGACCCCAGGCCCGTACCCGCCCGTCCGCGCCACCGCTGTACAGCAGGTGCACCGGCGCCCGGTCGGCGTCCGCGCCGCCCAACTCCGCCACGGCGACCGCGGTCACCGGCCCGTCGTGCAGCACTGCAGTGCATGCGTCGGCGTCCGCGCCGGCCCCCGGCGGCAGGCCGTACGCGTGGACGACGCCGGCGTCGTCGCCCGCCACCAGCAGCCCGGTCACCGCGGCCGAGGTCCGCACCCCGTGGCGGGCGAGCGCGCGCCCGACCGTACGGATCCGCTCGGCGAGCACCGCGGAGCCGTCGTCGACGAGCGCGGCAAGACCGGTCGCCTTCGGCACCGCGAGGTCGCCGTGGAGCGCCAGGTCGCCGTGCCGGTCCAGGGTGAGGACCGTGCCGTCGCCCAACGCGGCCACCGCGACGGCCTGCGGCACCGTCCGCGGCAACCGCCCGAGCGCCGTGGCGTCGGCCGCCCGCAGGGAGCGCAGGGCGCCGAGCGGGTCCACCGCCAGGAGCCGGCCGTCCAGGGCGTCGTACCCCGCGGCCAGGGCGACGACGGGGCCGGGCCACGGCGGCAGGAGGTCATCGCGCACCCGGCTCCACACCAGCCGCCACGGCGCGCCGTCCGCCAGCGCCGCCAACTCTCCCGCGAGCCGCGGGTCGGCGCCGTCGCCGAGGGCGGCGCGCAGCACCAGGGCCCGTACCGCCGGGTCGTCCTCGGTGGACAGCGACTGCCCAGCGCGCAACCACGCGCGGCGCAGCCCGCCGTGGTCCTCTTCGGTGGTCTCGTACGCGGTGGTGACGGCCAGCGGATCGGCGGCGACGACCCGCGCGGGCTCGGCCAGGTCCACCACCTCGGCGGGGCGCGCCTCCGGCGCCGGGGCCGGTGCGGCGGCGGCCCGCCACTCCTCGTGCCGTACGGGGTCCGTCCAGCGGGCGTCGTCGAGGTCCATCACGGCCGACGGGTGCGCGGCGAGGCGGGCGTGGGCGGGGCTGGCCGCGGTGGTCTCGACGAGCAGCCGTACGTGCGTCAGGGGCAGCAGCGCCTCGATGAGGTCGACCAGTTCCCGCGGGGTGGCCGCTCCGTCCAGGTCCGCGAGGACCAGCACCGCGGGGCGCTCGTCCGCGGCGAGCGCGGCCACCAGTTCGGCGGGGGCGCGGGCGACCAGCCCCAACTGCGCCGCCACCTCCCACACCGCGCCGCGCACCCCCGTGCCCCGCAGCGGCACCGTCGCGTGCACCCGCCGCGCCGCCGGGGTGCCGGGGCGCATGCCGTGGCCCGCGAGCCAGGCCAGCAGCCCCGACTTGCCGCTGCCCGCACTGCCCGTGACCAGGCACAACCGGGGCGCCGCCGGGTCGGCCAGCCATGCCAACAGGGCCGCCGCGGCGGGCTCCCGCCCCCACGCCGGGCGCTCCCACTGCCGTGCCTGCGCGTCCACCATCTGATCCCCCGTCACGGCGCCGGTCCTCACGGCGCGCGGTCCGCGACCTGACGCGCCGGCCAGGGACGATACGCAAGGGGACGCCCGGACGGGAACCCCCTGCCGTGACGTCGTACGACGGCGTCGGTCACCTCCCGCCCCGGATGCCCCCGTCCCACGCCCGCTCGGTCCAGCGCTGGGCGTCGAAGCCCGCGGGCACCCGGCCGCACGGGGAGAAGACGGAGACGGCGAGGATCCCGGTCTGCTCGTACCAGGTGACGTCGAGGGTGTCGTCGGTCTCCGGGGCCCGGTAACGGATGCTCAGTTCCGAGGCGACGCCGTCGCTGACGAGCTCCCACCCCGCCTGCGCCATGCGCTGGCGCACGCGCTGCTGGCCGGCGGCGGCGTCCTCGCGGGTCGTGTCCGACGCCCGCCAGGAGAGGGTGAAGCTGTGCACGCCGGGCTGGTCCTCTTCGATGCGGACGAGCCCGCGCACCCCGCGGTACGCGCACGTGCCGGCCCGGGCGGTCGGGTCGACCGCGGTCCCCGACAGCGCCATGTCGCCGTAGACCAGCACGGCCTGTTCGTGGAGCCGGGCGCCGACCTCGTCGGGCGACACCTCGGGGTACGCGGTGCCCCGCCAGAGGAAGGAGCCGACCGCCACCAGCACGACGGCGAGGGCACCCGCGCTCCACAGGACCACCCGCAGCGGGCGGCGCCGGGTCGGGCGAGCGGGCCGCGGCGGCCAGCCGGGGCCGGGCGGGAAGGGTGACGGCGGTGTGGACATGCCCGGAGCGTACGAGCCGGCACCGGGCCCCGCCTCGGCTCGGGTACTCATCCCACGGTGAGTACGCCACCGCCTCGCCGGGCCACCCCCGGAGACCCCCGCGCGCTTCCCGGCGCGGTCTGGACCTAGCCGCGATTCCCTTGCGGGAGCGTTGGTCTCTGCGGCTCGGTGGTGGGCTGTTCGCGCAGGTAGTTCCGACACCCTGGGAACTGCCCGGCGCGGGCCGAACCCGCAGGTCAGCAGGGGTATCGATGACTACCGCCGTACTTCCCGAGCGCGCCAGCAAGCAACCTTCGCTCCCCCTAAAGAGTATGGAGGAAACAACTACAAGCGCTGGTGTGTGCCCGTGCCACGGTCGCCCTCAGGTGGACCTACTGCTGCGAAAGTCCAAGGTGGTGCGCGAGGGGGAGCGCGCACTCAGCATCCGGGATCAAGAAGACCGGGGCCGACGCTGGGCCGACGAGAACGGGTACTGCGTCCGGAAGGTATGGCGCGAGAACCTGTCGGCTTGGTCGGACATCCGGCGCCCCAAGTACGACGCGGCGATGGCTGCGGTACTGGCCGGTGAGGTGCCGTGTCTGTGGGTGTTCGCGCTCGACAGGTTCTCGCGCAAGGGTGCGGAAGCGGTCGTGCCGATCTTGGGGCGCGCGCGGGTCATCTTCGACTATGAGCGCTTGGACTCGATGGACGAACGCGACAGGCGTTGGATCATCGACCGCGCCGAGAACGCACGCGAGTACTCGCAGCGGCTGAGCTACAACGTCAAGAGCACCAAGGCGACGCAGCGGCGCGAGGGCAAGTGGCTCGGTCGGGCCCCGTTCGGCCTGGTGGTCGACCCCACCACGCGGAAGCTGCGCCCCAACACAACCCCCTACATGTGCCTGGTAAAGGGGCAGAAGGAAGTCACCCCGTGGGAGGTGATCGTTCGCGTCTTCACGGAGATAGCCGAGGGGGTGTCATCGCATGCACTGTCACGCAAGTTCAACGCTGA
Source organism: Streptomyces sp. NPDC048057 (assembly GCF_040653095.1). Lineage (NCBI taxonomy): Bacteria > Bacillati > Actinomycetota > Actinomycetes > Kitasatosporales > Streptomycetaceae > Streptomyces > Streptomyces sp. NPDC048057. Next base: position 493 of record NZ_JBEZNF010000055.1, on the reverse strand, counting down.
AGGGCTCCGGACACCGTTGGGGGCGGTGTGGCGGGCTGACAGCGTCGGTTCGTCGTCGCGCGTCCCACCGAGGGCGCCGCCAACGCCGTGATGCACCAGCTCGCGGCCGTACTGCGTCGAAGCGGGCTCACTGCCCGGTACGGGCTCTGCGTCGAGCGGTACTCCGGCCCCCTGCGATGGGCGGTCTACCTGATCGACCGGACCCCCGCCGTGGGTGCTCCTGGCGCATGGGAACGAGCCTTGATGTCCCTCGCGCTTGCCGGCTGACGCACAAATGAAAGTGCCCCACCGAGTCAGCTAGCGAGACTCAGGTGGGGCGCTCTGGCTTCCTACGGGGCTGGTCGTCAGACTGCCGAACTCCGTACCTACCATGTCGGTGCTGCGGTCGCTGAAGGGCTCTATTGATCAGAAACTCATTGGGTTCACTCGTCGAGGATGTAGCGGACGTGCGGGGCTTTGAAGTAGCCGGTGACGACGTGGGGCTGACGCTGTC
>NZ_JBEZNF010000054.1:0-32299 GCF_040653095.1 Streptomyces sp. NPDC048057 | reverse complement strand
TCGCCAACCGCACCGACCAAGCGCTCGACAACCTCATCGGCTTCTTCGTCAACACCCTCGTCCTCCGCACCGACCTCACCGGCAACCCGACATTCGCCGAACTCCTGGCACGCGTACGCGAAAGCGACCTCAACGCCCACACCCACCAAGACGTCCCCTTCGAACGCCTCGTCGAAGTACTCCAGCCCACCCGGTCCATGGCCCGACACCCCCTGTTCCAGGTCATGCTCTCCATGGACAACAACAGCAGCGCCGAACTGGAACTACCCGGCCTGACGGTTGCACCGTTTGATTTCGACGAGCGGGCGGCGAAGTTCGACCTCACCCTGCACGCCACCGAAACCCACACCACCACCGGCACACCCACCGGCATCCAAGGCGAACTCGAATACAGCACCGACCTCTTCGACCACACCACCGCCCAAACACTCCTCCACCGCCTCACCCACATCCTCGAAACCGTCACCACCCGCCCCACCACCCCCATCAACGACATCAACGTGCTCAGTGCGGACGAGCGGCGACAGTTGCTCGCCGACGGCACTGCGGCGGCGTTCGAGGGTCGGTCGGCGTCCGTGCCCGTGTTGTTCGCGGCGCAGGTCGCGGCGACTCCCGACGCGGTCGCCGTCTCCAGCTCCGGTGAGCGGCTGACGTACACCGAGCTGGACGCCCGCGCCGAGCGCCTCGCACGTCTGCTGGTGTCGCGCGGCGCCGGGCCGGAGCGGATCGTGGCGCTGGCGCTGCGGCCGGGGGTCGACCTGGTGGTGGCCGTGCTCGCGGTGCTGAAGTCCGGTGCTGCGTACCTGCCCGTCGACACGGCGTACCCGGCCGACCGGATCGCGTACATGCTCTCCGACAGCGGCGCCGTGCTGCTCGTTACGGACGGCGGCGAGATGCCGGTGGCGGAGGGGATGCCGCCGCGGATCGAGGTCGAGGAGGCCGAGGCGTACGAGGGGCCTGCTCTGTCGGTGCCCGCGCCCCATCCCTCGCACCCGGCGTACGTCATCTACACGTCGGGCTCCACCGGCCGTCCCAAGGGCGTGGTGATCGAGCACCGCTCCTTCACGGGCTACGTCCAGTGGGCCGCGGAGGCGTACCCGAGCATGTCCGGCGTGGCGCTGCTGCACTCGTCGGTGTCGTTCGACCTGACGGTGACCGGTCTGTACGGGCCGCTGATCAGCGGCGGCCGGGTGCACGTCGGCCCCCTCGACGACAGCGACGGCGGCCACGCGGCCGGTCCGGCTGCGACGTTCGTGAAGGCGACGCCGAGCCATCTGCCGCTGCTGACCGTCCTGCCGGACGCGTTCTCGCCCTCCGGTGACCTCGTCGTCGGTGGAGAGCAGTTGATCGGTGACGTGCTCGACCAGTGGCGGTCGGCCCGTCCAGGTGCCGCCGTCATCAACGAGTACGGACCGACAGAGGCGACCGTCGGCTGTGTGGTGCAGCGGATCGAGCCGGACGAGGAGGTCGTCCCGGGTGCGGTGCCCATCGGGCTGCCGGTGCCGGGTGCGCGGGTCTACGTGCTGGACGCCGCGCTGAAGCTGGTGCCGTCGGGCTCGTCCGGTGAGCTGTACATCGCCGGCTCGGGTCTGGCGCGCGGCTACCACGGCCGTGCGGACCTGACGTCGCAGCGCTTCGTCGCCGACCCGTACGGTCCGGCGGGCGCGCGGATGTACCGCACCGGTGACCTGGTGCGCTGGAGCGGCGGGCGGTTGGAGTACGTCGGCCGGGTCGACGACCAGGTCAAGGTGCGCGGCTTCCGCATTGAACTCGGCGAGGTCGAGGCCGCGTTGAGCGGACTGCCCGGAGTGGTGCACGCCGCGGTGGTCGTCCGTGAGGACGCGCCCGGAGAGCGACGGCTCGTCGGGTACGCGGCCGGGGCCGTCGAGGTCGTCGACGTGCGCAAGCAGCTGGCGGAGCGGCTGCCGGACTACATGGTGCCGACGGCGTTCGTGGTCCTACCGAGCCTGCCGCTGACGCCGAACGGGAAGGTCGACCGCAAGGCGCTGCCGGCGCCGGTCCACTCCCCCGCGGCCGGGTCCTCGGGCCGTCTGCCGATGACGGAGGCGGAGCGGGTGCTGTGCGAGCTGTTCGCGGAGGTGTTGAAGCTGCCGCACGTGGGGCCCGAGGACGGCTTCTTCGACCTGGGCGGCGACAGCATCGTCTCCATCCAGCTGGTGAGCCGGGCCCGTAAGGCGGGGGTCGTCATTTCGCCGCGGGACGTGTTCACCCACAAGACGCCGCAGGCGCTGGCGCAGCACGCCCGCCGGGAGCCGGGCGCCGTGGTGGAACACCCGGACGCGGGCACCGGTGAGGTGCCGCTGACGCCGATCGTCGCGGGGGTGCTCGGCGACGACGGCCCGTACGCGCAGTTCCACCAGTCGATGCTGGTGAACGTGCCCGGTCGGCTCGGTGCCGGACGGTTGGCCGGGGCGCTCCAGGCGCTGCTGGACCACCACGACGTATTGCGTTCGCAGCTGCGGTCGGCGGGCGAGTGGACCGTTCGGCCGCGGGGCGCGGTGCGTGCCGCGGAGTGCCTGGTCCGGATCGACGTGGCCGGGTTGGACGAGGAGCAGTTCGCCGCGGTGGTCGACGAGCAGACCCTGGTGGCGCAGCGGTGGCTGTCCCCTGACGACGGCCGTGTGGTGCGGGTGGTGTGGTTCGACGCGGGGTCGGCCGATCCCGGGCGGCTGCTCGTCCTCGCGCACCATCTGGTCGTGGACGGTGTCTCGTGGCGCATTCTGCTGCCCGATCTGCGCAGTGCCTGGGAGCAGGCGGGTGCGGCGGGTGACGGTGCGGTGCGGTTGGAGCCGGTGGGCACCTCGTTCCGGACCTGGGCGACGAAGCTGCGTCGGGCCGCGGTCGATCCGCAGTGGGTCGAGCAGGAGCTGCCGCTGTGGCGCGGTCAGGTCACCGACGCGCCGGCGCTGGCCGCGCGGCCCTTGGACCCGGCGGTGGACACGGTCGCCACGGCTGCTGACCTGACGCTGTCCCTGCCGCAGCGGTGGACGGAGTCCCTGCTGACGGTGGTGCCGTCGGTGTACAACGTGGGCGTCAACGACACGTTGCTCACCGCGTTGGCGTTGGCGGTCGCGCAGTGGCGCGGTGGCGGCGCGGCGGTGGTGGAGTTGGAGGGCCACGGCCGTGAGGAGCAGGCGGTCGACGGCGCGGAGCTGTCGCGTACGGTCGGCTGGTTCACCAGCGTGTTCCCGGTGCGGCTGCCGTTGGACGGCGTCGACGTCGCTGACGCGCTGGCCGGCGGGCCCGCTGCGGGCGTCGCGCTGAAGCAGGTGAAGGAGGCGCTGCGGGCGGTGCCGAACCACGGCATCGGCCACGGCATGCTGCGTCACCTCAACGCCGGGGCGGGTGCGGAGCTGGCCGCGCACGCGCGCCCCGAGATCGGCGTGAACTACTTGGGACGGTTCGCCACCGGTGACGGTGCGGAGCGGCCCGAGGACGCGTACTGGATGGGCGAGCCCGGCGGCGGCAGCGAGCCGGACATGCCTCTCGCGCACGTGGTCGAGATCAACGCGGTGACCGAGGACCGGCGGGACGGCCCCGTGCTGGTGGCCAACTGGACGTGGGCCGGCGGTCTGTTGGACCGCGCCGACGTGGAGCGGCTCGCTGAGGGCTGGTTCGCGGCGCTGCGGGCCGTCGTCGACCACGCGGAGCGGCCGGAGGCGGGCGGTCTGACGCCGTCCGACGTGGCGCTGTTGGACGTGGACCAGAGCGACATCGACGAGTTCGAGAACGACATGGAAGACACCTGGGGGACGGACGCATGACACAGCAGTCGAAGATCGAGGACATCCTTCCGCTGTCCCCGCTGCAGGAGGGGCTGCTCTTCCATGCGCTCTACGACGAGCAGGGCCCTGACCTGTATGCGGTGCAGCTGACGCTGGAGCTGCACGGCGCGCTCGACGCGGCGCGGCTGCGGGGCGCCGTGGAGGTGGTCGTACGGCGGCACCCGGTGCTGCGGGCCGCGTTCCGCCAGCGCAAGAACGGCGAGTCGGTGCAGCTCGTCGCCCGGGCGGTGCGGGTGCCGTGGCGGGAGGTGGACCTGTCGCGTCGGCCGCCGGCGCAGGCCGAGTCCGAGGCGGACCGGCTGGCCGGGGCGGACCGGGCGGAGCGCTTCGACATGGCCCGGCCGCCGCTGCTGCGGTTCTCGCTGCTGAAGCTGGCCGACGGCCTGCACCGGCTGGTCTTCACCCACCACCACATCCTGTTGGACGGCTGGTCGATGCCGTTGGTGTTCGGTGAGGTCTTCGAGGCGTACGCCCGGGACGGGGACCTGAGCGCGCTGCCGTCGGCGCGGCCGTACAAGGACTATCTGGCGTGGTTGGCGGCCCAGGACCGGCCGGCCGCCGAGGAGGCGTGGCGGCGTTCGCTGGCCGGGGCCGAGCCCTGCCTGGTGGCGCCTTCGGGGGCGCTGCGCGACTCGGTGGTGCCGGGGACGTGCGTACGGGTGCTGTCCGACGGGGAGAGCGGTGCGCTCACCGCCCGGGCCCGGCAGTTGGGCGTGACCGTGAACACCCTGGTGCAGACGGCGTGGGCGCTGGTGCTCGGTTCGCTGACCGGGCGGGACGACGTGGTGTTCGGGGCGACGGTCTCGGGCCGCCCTGCGGATCTGGACGGTGTGGAGGACATCGTCGGGATGTTCATCAACACCCTGCCGGTCCGGCTGCGCCTGGACCCGGCGGAGTCGCTGGCCGGGCTGGTGGGCCGGCTCCAGAAGGAGCAGGCCGAGCTTCTGCCGCACCAATACGTGGGGTTGAACCAGCTCCAGTCCCTCGCCGGCGGGGAGCTGTTCGACACGCTGATGGTGTTCGAGAACTATCCGATCGACGAGGGCGCCTTCGACGACTCGGAGGACGGGCTGACGCTGGCGGGGGTCAGCGGGGACGATGCGACGAACTATCCGTTGAGCATCGCCGTCATCCCCGGTCAGGATCTTGAGGTCCGGCTGGACTACCGGCCCGATCTGTTCGGGCACGCCGAGGCGCAGGAGCTGTTGGACCGGCTGGGGCGGGTGCTGGGGGCGCTCGCGGACGATCCCGACCGGCCGGTGGGCGGGATCGACGTGCTGTCGGGTGCGGCGCGTTCGCGGCTGCTGGCGCTGGGGCGGGGTGCGGACCGTCGGCGCGCCGGAGCGGCGACCTTGCCTGCCGTGTTCGAGGCGCAGGCCGCGGCCACGGGGGACGTCACCGCGCTGGTGTGCGCGGACGGTGAGCTGACCTTCGCCGAGTTGAACGTCCGGGCGAATCGGCTGGCGCGGCTGCTGGTGGACCGCGGTGTCGGGCCGGAGTCGTCCGTGGCGCTCGCGCTGCCGCGTACCTCGACGGCGCTGGTGGCGCTGCTCGCGGTGGTGAAGGCGGGGGCCGCGTTCGTCCCGGTGGACGTGGAGTACCCGGCGGAGCGCATCGCGTTCATGGTCGAGGACGCGGCGCCGGCCCTGGTGCTGACGACGGCCGCGACCCGTGGCGTTCTGGCGGATGTCGCCCTTCAAGGGCGGGAGTTGGTGCTGGACGATCCGTCGACCGCGGCCGAGGTTGCCGGGTTCGACGGCGCGGACCTGACGCAGCGGGAGCGGACGGCGCCGCTGTTGCCGGAGAGTCCGGCGTACGTCATCTACACGTCGGGCTCGACGGGGCGGCCCAAGGGTGTCGTCGTCGCCCATGCCAGTGTGGTGAACCTGCTGAACGCCCATCGGGCTGAGTTCTACGGGCCGTTGGCCGGTGCCGGGCGCTTCCGGGTTGCGCTGACGGCGTCGCTGTCCTTCGACACCGCGTGGGACGAGTTGCTGTGGATGTGGGCCGGGCACGAGCTGCACGTCGTCGACGACCGTACGCGGCGCGACCCCGAGGCGCTGCGGGAGTACGCCGTGCGCCGGGCGGTCGATCTGCTGGACGTCACGCCCACCTTCGCCCAGCACCTGCTGGACTCCGGGCTGTTCGACGAGGGTGCGGGGCATCGGCCGTCGAACCTGGTCGTCGGCGGTGAGGCGCTGGACGCGGCGCTGTGGGAGCGGCTGGCCGCCGTCGAGGGGCTGACCGTCCACAACTTCTACGGGCCGACGGAGGCCACCGTGGACGTCGCGTTCACGGACCTCGGTGAGGCGGCGTGGCCGGCCATCGGCCGTCCCGTCGCGGGGTCCCGGGTCCATGTGCTCGACGCGTGGCTGCGGCCGGCGCCGGTGGGCGTCCCCGGGGAGCTGTACGTGGCCGGTGCCGGGCTGGCGCGCGGCTATCTGCGGCGCGCGGGGCTGACCGGGGAGCGTTTCGTCGCCGACCCCTTCGGGCCGGCGGGCTCGCGGATGTACCGCACGGGTGACCTGGTGCGGTGGAACGCCGCCGGCCAGCTGGAGTACCTGGGTCGGACCGACGACCAGGTGAAGATCCGTGGCTTCCGCGTCGAGCTGGGCGAGGTCGAGTCGGCGCTGACCGCGCACTCCGACGTCGCTCAGGCGGCGGTCGTGGTGCGTGACGACACCGGGACGAAGCGTCTCGTCGGCTATGTGGTCGGCGCGGTGGACGGCGCGCTGCTGCGGGAGTGGCTCGCGGCCCGGCTGCCGGAGTACATGGTGCCGGCGGCGGTCGTCGCGCTGGACGCGCTGCCGCTGACGGCGAACGGCAAGGTGGACCGCAAGGCGCTGCTCACCGAGCAGCCCGCGCCGGACTTCGGGGTACGGGCCGCGGGTGCGGGTCGCGCGCCGGCGACGGCGACGGAGCGGCTGCTCGCCGACCTCTTCGCCGAGGTGCTGGGCGTGTCCGGGGTCGGTGTCGACGACAGCTTCTTCGACCTGGGCGGCGACAGCATCGTCTCCATCCAGTTGGTGAGCCGGGCCCGTAAGGCGGGCGTGGTGATCAGCCCCCGCGAGGTGTTCACGCACCGGACCGTCGAGGCCCTCGCGGCGGTCGCGGACACCGTGCAGCAGACCGCCGTCGTCGTCGAGGAGGCCGGCGCCGGTACGGGCCGGGTCCCGGTGACGCCGATCGTGGCGGCCACGGCGGAAGCCGGCCCTTGGGACGGTTTCCACCAGTCCATGCTGGTGGAGGTCCCCGCCGAGCTGGGGCATGCCCGGCTGACCCGGGCGCTCCAGGCGGTGCTCGACCACCACGACGTGCTTCGCTCGCGCCTGGCCGACGGTGTGTGGGAGGTCGCGCCGCAGGGTGCGGTGTCGGCGTCCGTGGAGCGGGTGGACGTCTTCGGTGCGGACGCGGGCGCCCTGATGGCGGCGTTGCGCGAACGGGCCGACGCCATCGGCGATGCGTTGGATCCGGCGACCGGCGACCTGGTGCGGGCGGTGTGGTTCGACGCCGGGCCCGAGGTCTCCGGCCGGCTGTTGCTGGTGATCCACCACCTGGTGGTGGACGGGGTGTCCTGGCGCATCCTCCTGCCCGATCTGCACAGCGCCTGGGAGCAGGCCGGCGGGGCGGACGCGGTCGTGCTGGAGCCGGTCGGCACCTCGTTCCGCACGTGGGCGCGGTCCTTGGAGACGGTCGCCGGGCAGCGGTCCGACGAGGTCGCGCTCTGGCAGGGCATGGTGGCGGACGCGGAGCAGCCGCTGGGCTCCCGTGCCCTGGACGGGGCGCGGGACACGGTGGCCACCGGTGCGGAGCTGTCGCTCACGCTGCCCGCGCGGTGGACGGCGCCGCTGTTGACCGGGGTGCCCGCGGCGTACCGGGCCGGTGTCAACGACGTGCTGCTGACGGCGTTGGCGTTGGCCGTCGCGAGGTGGCGGGAGCGCCGCGGGCAGGGCGCCGACCGTGCCGTGCTGGTGGACCTGGAGGGGCACGGCCGGGAGGAGCAGATCGTTCCGGGGGCGGACCTGTCGCGTACCGTCGGCTGGTTCACCAGCCTGTACCCGGTCCGTCTCGACCTGGCCGGCGTCCCGTTGGCGGACGCGCTCGACGGCGGCCCCGCGGCCGGGACGGCGCTGAAGCGGGTCAAGGAGCTGCTGCGGTCGGTGCCGGACAACGGCATCGGGCACGGCATGCTGCGGTACCTCAACTCCGCGACGGCGACGCAGCTCACGGGTGGTTCCGTGGCGCAGATCGGGTTCAACTACCTGGGTCGGTTCGCCGCGCGGTCCGGTGTCGACGAGCCGTCCGCCGCGCACTGGGTCTCCGCGCCGGAGGCCGCGGGCATCGGCGGCGGCGCGGGCGACGACATGCCGCTGCCGCACCTGGTGGAGATCAATGCGCTGACGGAGGACTTCGCGGACGGGCCGCGGCTGGCGGTCACCTTGGGGTGGGCCGCGGGCGTGCTGTCGGAGGCGGAGGTCCGTGAGCTGGGCGAGGCGTGGTTCGAGGCGCTGCGTGCGCTGGTGACCCACGTGGAGCGGCCGGGCGCGGGCGGCCTCACGCCGTCGGACGTCCCGCTTGCCGGTGTCACCCAGGAGGAGTTGGACGCGCTGGCCGCGACGGCCGCGGGCGAGGTGGCCGACGTACTGCCGTTGGCGCCGCTCCAGGAGGGGCTGCTGTTCCACGCCCTGTTCGAGCAGGAGGGGCCCGACGTCTACAACACGCAGCTCGCCTTCGACCTGGACGGCCGTGTCGACGTCGATGCCCTGCGGGCGGCGGGGCGGGCGCTGCTGGAGCGCCATCCCAACTTGCGGGCCGGCTTCCACCACCGCGACCGGGGCCGGCCGGTGCAGGTGGTGCCCCTCCGTGCGGAGCTGCCGTGGGAGTACGTCGACCTGACGCACCTGACGCCCGCCGAGGGCGAGGCGCGGGCGGCGGAGCTGATCGGGGCCGACCAGCTGCGCCGGTTCGACCTGGCCGTGCCGCCGCTGCTGCGGTTCACCGTCTTCGGCCTTCCCGGGGACCGGACCAAGGTGGTGTTCACCAGCCACCACATCCTGTTGGACGGTTGGTCGACCCCGCTGCTGGCCGGGGAGCTGTTCGAGCTGTACGCGGCCGGCGGCGACGGTTCCGCGCTGCCGAAGGTCCGCCCGTACCGCGACTATCTGGCGTGGCTCGCCGGTCAGGACCGGCAGGCCGCCGAGGACGTCTGGCGGCGGGTCCTGGCGGGCGCGGAGCCGTGCCTGCTGGCGCCGAGCGGCGATCCGCACGCCGCGGTGCTGCCGGCGCAGCGCACGGCGCGCGCGACGGCCGAGGACACGGAGGCGCTGACGGCGTTCGCGCGGCGCCACGGGCTGACGTTGAACACCGTGGTCCAGGGGGCGTGGGCGGTCCTGCTGGGCCGGTTGACCGGCCGGGACGACGTGGTCTTCGGGGCCACCGTCTCCGGGCGCCCGCCTGAGGTGCCGGGCGTGGAGAGCATGGTGGGGCTGTTCATCAACACCCTGCCCGTGCGGGTGCGGCTGGCGGCCGAGCAGCCGCTGGCATCGCTGTTGTCGCAGGTGCAGCACGAGCAGACGGAGCTGATGCCGCACCAGTACGTGGGACTCGACCGCTTGCAGTCCCTCGCCGGCACCGGTGCGCTCTTCGACACGCTGCTGGTGTTCGAGAACTATCCGCTGGACGGGGACGCCCTGAGCGAGCAGACGGGCGGGGTGTCGCTGCGCGGCGTCGAGGGCGAGGACGCGGCGCACTACCCGATCAGTCTTGCCGCGGTCCCCGGCGCCGAGTTGGAGCTGCGCGCCGACTTCCGGCCTGACCTGTTCGCCGACGCATGGGTGGATCAGCTGCTGGAGCGGCTGCTGCGGGTGCTGCGGACCGTGGTTGACGCGCCGCGCACGCCGGTCGGCGAGATCGAGATCCTCTCCGCCGGCGAGCGCGCCGAGCTGCTGCGCATCGGTGCGGGCTCCCGCGTCGAGGTGCCGCGGGCCACCCTGCCGGAGCTGTTCGAGGCGCAGGTGGCCGCAGCGCCGGACGCCACCGCCGTGGTGGCGTCCGACGGCCGGCTCACCTTCCGCGAGCTGAACGCCCGCGCGAACCGGCTGGCCCGTCTGCTGGTGGCGCACGGCGCGGGCCCGGAGGCGTCGGTCGCCCTGGCCCTGCCGAGGACGGGGGACGCCGTCGTCGGGCTGCTGGCGGTGCTGAAGTCCGGTGCCGCGTACGTTCCCGTCGACCCGGCGTATCCGGCCGAGCGGATCGCGTTCATGCTGGCGGACTCGGCGCCCGTCCTGGCGCTGACCACGAGCGGCACGGCGGACGCGGCCGTCGGCGCGGAGCGGCTGGTGTTGGACGACCCGGCGACCGTGCAGGCGCTGGCGGGTCTGTCCGACGCCGACCTCGAACCGCGCGAGCGGTCGGCGCCGCTGCTGCCCGCGAGCCCCGCGTACGTCATCTACACCTCGGGCTCCACCGGTCGCCCCAAGGGCGTCGTCGTCGACCACGCCGGCGTCGTCAACCTCCTGCACGCCCAGCGGGCCGAGTTCTTCGCCCAGACCGCCGGTGACGGCCGCTTCCGGGTGGCGCTGACGGCGTCGCTGTCCTTCGACACGTCCTGGGACGAGCTGGTGTGGCTGTGGGCGGGCCACGAACTGCACTTCGTCGACGAGACCACCCGACGGGACCCCGCGCTGCTGCGCGACTACGCGCTGGCGCAGCGCCTGGACCTGCTGGACGTCACCCCGTCGTTCGCGCAGCACCTGCTGGAGTCCGGCCTGTTCGACGGCGGCCCGGGCCACCGCCCGTCCGTGCTGGTCGTCGGCGGCGAGGCGCTGGGGGCCGCGCTGTGGGAGCGGCTGAGCGCCGTGGCAGGGCTCGCGGTCTACAACTTCTACGGGCCGACCGAGGCCACCGTGGACGCCGCCTTCACCGAGCTGTCCCGGGCGTCGTGGCCCGCGATCGGCCGTCCGCTGGCCAACACCCGGGCCCAGGTGCTGGATCCGGCGCTGCGTCCGGTGCCGGTGGGCACCGTCGGCGAGTTGTACGTCGCCGGCCCGGGCCTCGCGCGCGGCTATCTGCGCCGTCCGGAGCTGACCGCGGAGCGTTTCGTCGCCGACCCCTTCGGGCCGGCGGGCTCGCGGATGTACCGCACGGGTGACCTGGTGCGGTGGAACGCCGCCGGCCAGTTGGAGTACGTGGGACGCGCCGACGACCAGGTGAAGATCCGCGGTTTCCGCGTCGAGCTGGGCGAGGTGGAGTCCGCGCTCGCCGCCCGTCCCGGCGTCCGGCAGGCGGCGGTGGCCGTACGGGAGGACTCCCCCGGCGTGCGGCGTCTGGTCGGCTACGTCGTGGGCGACGTCGACGGCGCGGAGGTGCGCCGCAGCTTGGCCGTGCGGCTGCCCGACCACATGGTGCCGTCGGCGGTCGTCACGCTGGATGCGCTGCCGCTGACGGCGAACGGGAAGGTCGACCGCAGGGCGCTGCCGGCCCCTGATCTCGGCGCCGGCGCCGACCGGGCCCTCACCGCGCCCCGCTCCGAGGTGGAGCGGGTGCTGTGCGCGGTGTTCGCCGAGGTGCTGGGCGTACCGCAGGTCGGCATCGACGACAGCTTCTTCGACCTCGGCGGCGACAGCATCGTCTCCATCCAACTCGTCAGCCGCGCCCGCAAGGCCGGCCTCGTCTTCAGCCCCCGGGACGTCTTCCAGCAGCGCACTCCGCGCGCGTTGGGGCTCGTCGCGGGCCACGGTGCGCAGCCGGTCGCGGAGCACTCCGGCGCCGGGACCGGTCCGGTGCCCCTCACTCCGATCGTGGCGTCGATGCTCGACGAGTCCGGTGCCTACGACCGCTTCCACCAGTCGATGCTGGTGGAGGTCCCCGCCGAGCTGGGCCTGCCACGGCTGACCCGGGCGCTCCAGGCGGTGCTGGACCACCACGACCTCCTGCGTTCCCGACTCGACGACGCCGCCTGGGAGGTCCTGCCGCGGGGCTCGGTGGCCGCCGCCGACTGCCTCGTGCGGGTGGACGTGGCGGGCCTGACGGCACAGGGGCTGCTGACGGCCCTCGAAGCCGGGGCGGACGCGGCCCAGCAGGAGCTGTCCCTCGCGGCGGGTCGGCTGGTGCGCCTCGTGTGGTTCGACGCCGGCCCGCACGCCTCCGGACGGCTGCTCGTCCTGATCCACCACCTCGCGGTCGACGGCGTCTCCTGGCGCATCCTCCTGCCCGACCTGGCGTCCGCCTGGGAGCAGGCCGACGGACCGGACGCGAGCGCGCTCGAACCCGTCACGACCTCCTTCCGCACCTGGGCGAAGGGGCTGGTCGAGCGTGCGGCCGACACGGCCCAGCTGGAGCTGTGGCAGAAGGTCGTCGACGGCCCGTCGGCCGCGGTCGCGTCACGGGCGGTCGACCCGCGGCGGGACACCGTGGCCACCGGCCGGGAACTCACCGTGTCCCTGCCGCCCGAGTGGGCCGGTCCCCTGTTGACGACGGTGCCCGCAGCGTTCCGCGCCGGGGTCGACGACGTCCTGCTCACGGGCCTGGCGCTGGCCGTCGCGACGTGGCGTGAGCGGCGTGGACTGCCCCACGTGCCGGGCGTACGGGTCGATCTGGAGGGCCACGGCCGTGAGGAGCACCTGGTCCCCGGCGCGGACCTGTCGCGCACGGTCGGCTGGTTCACCAGCCTGTACCCGGTGCTGCTGGACCTGGACGGCGTCCCGTTGGCGGACGCGCTCGACGGCGGCCCCGCGGCCGGGACGGCGCTGAAGACGGTCAAGGAGCAGCTGCGCGCCATACCGGACCGCGGCATCGGGTACTGCCTGCTGCGCCACGTGAACGCGCGGACCTCCGCCGTACTGGCGCAACGGCCGCAGCCCGAGATCGGCTTCAACTACCTGGGACGGTTCACGGCCGCTGCCGCGGACGGCGAGCCGGCGGACGGCACCAGGTACTGGGAGACGGCCCCCGAGGCGGCCGGGCTCTCCGGCGGCGCGGACCCCGACATGGCCCTGCCGCACGCCCTGGACGTGAACGCGCAGACCGAGGACCGGCCCGACGGTCCGCATCTGGTCGCGCACTGGGGTTGGGCGTCCCGCCTGCTGTCCGAGGACGACGTGCAGGAACTCGCGGAAGCGTGGTGCGAGGCGCTGAAGTCCCTGGTCGCGCACGCCGACGGGCCGGGCGCCGGTGGCATGACGCCGTCGGACGTCCCGCTCGCCGCGGTGACCCAGCAGCAGTTGGACGCGCTGCTGACGCGCCAGCCCGAACTCGTCGACGTGCTCCCGCTCTCCCCGCTCCAGCAGGGCCTCTTCTTCCACGCCGTGTACGACACGGACGGCGTGGACGTCTACAACACCCAGCAGGTCTTCGAGCTGCGCGGGAACGTGGACCGGGCGGCGCTGCGGGCCGCGGTGGAGGCGCTCGTGGCGCGCCACCCGGTGCTGCGCGCCGGGTTCGAACACCGCGGCTTCGACCAGCCGGTGCAGTTCGTACCGGCGCGGGTGCCGTCCCCCTGGCGGGAGGTCGCCCTGTCGGAGGAGGAGGCCGCCCGGTTCGTCGCGGACGACCGCACGCGCCGCTTCGACCTCAGTGCACCGCCGCTGATGCGCTTCACCCTGATCGACCTCGGCGACGGGCGGTGCCGCCTGGTGTGGACGAGCCACCACATCCTGTTGGACGGCTGGTCGACGCCGCTGGTCACCGGCGAGTTGTTCGAGCTGTACGCCGGGCGGGGCGACGCCTCCGCGCTGGAGCCCGTCCGTCCGTTCGCCGACTACCTCGCCTGGCTGTCGACGCGGGTCCGCGCGGCGTCCGAGCAGGTGTGGCGGCGGGTCCTCGGGGGCGTCGAGCCCTGCCTGCTGGCCGGTACGGGCGAGGGCCAGCCGGCGCCGTCCCTGCCGGAGCAGTACGCGGCCACCGCGTCGTACGACCTGACGCAGGGACTGGAGGCGCTGGCCCGTCGGTTGGGCGTCACGGTCAACACCGTCCTCCAGGGCGGTTGGGCCGTGGTGCTGGGCGGGCTGACCGGCCGCGGCGACGCCGTCTTCGGCGCCACGGTCTCGGGCCGGCCGGCGGAGATCCCGGGCATCGAGAGCATGGTGGGGCTGTTCATCAACACCCTGCCGGTGCGCGTGGTATTGGACCCGGCAGAGTCCGTCGCGGCCCTGCTGACCCGCGTCCAGGAACAGCAGTCCGAGCTGCTCGACCACTCCTATCTGGGCGTCACCGACCTCCAGTCGCTGGCGGGCACCGGCGAGCTCTTCGACACGCTGCTCGTGTACGAGAACTATCCGCTGGACCAGGAAGCGCTGGAGGAGGCGATCGGCGAGCTGGAGCTGACCGACGTCGACGGCGCCGACGCGGCGCACTATCCGATCAGCATCGCCGCGATCCCCGGTGAGCAGTTGGAGTTCCGCGTCGACCACCAGCCGCAGCTCTTCGACACGGCCCGGGTCGCCGAACTCGTCGACCGGCTGCTGCGGGTGCTGGCGGAGTTCACGGAGCGCCCCGACGCGCCGGTGGGGACCGTGGAGGTCCTGTCCGCCGCCGAACGTCGCGCTCTCACAACGGAGTTCACCGCGCCCGCGGAGCCTGAAGCGACGTTGGTGGAGCTGTTCGAGGCACGGGCCGCGCAGGTCCCGGATGCGGTCGCGGTCTCGTACGACGGTGTCGAGCTGACGTACGCGGAACTGGACGCCAGGGCAAGCCACTGGGCCGGAGTCCTCGCCGCCCACGGCGCAGGTCCCGAGACCTTCGTCGCCGTCGCCCTCCCGCGCTCGGCCGAACTCGTCGTGGCGCTGCTGGCCGTACTGAAGTCCGGCGCCGCATACGTGCCAGTGGACCCGGACTACCCGGCGGACCGCATCGCGTTCATGCTCTCCGACACCAACCCGGTCCTGCTCCTGGCTGACCAGCCCACCACAGAGGACGGCGCCCTCTCCCTCACTGACCTCGAAACAGCCGCCGCCACCACAGCACCCATCTCAGGCATCCGTGCGACGCCGGGGAACGCCGCCTACGTCATCTACACATCCGGCTCAACCGGACGCCCGAAGGGCGTCGTGGTCCCGCACGGCAACGTGGTCCGCCTGTTCTCGTCCACCCAGCAGTGGTTCGGGTTCGACCACACCGACGTGTGGACCCTGTTCCACTCGTACGCCTTCGACTTCTCCGTCTGGGAACTGTGGGGTGCGCTGTTGGCTGGCGGACGACTCGTCGTCGTTCCGCGTGAGGTCAGCCGTTCACCGCACGACTTCGCACGCCTCCTCGCACGCGAACAGGTCACCGTCCTCAACCAGACACCTTCCGCCTTCTACCAACTGGTACGGGCTGACGCCGAGATCACCGACGAACTGTCCTTGCGGTACGTCATCTTCGGCGGCGAAGCACTCGAACTACGGCGCCTGTCGGACTGGTACGCACGACACGCGGACGACGCACCGCGGCTGGTGAACATGTACGGCATCACCGAAACCACCGTCCACGTCACCTACCGCACCCTCGACCGCAATGTGGTGGAGGAAGCCACCGGCAGCCTGATTGGCGAACCCATCCCGGACCTGCGTACCTACGTCCTCGACAACCACCTCAAGCTCGTGCCCACCAACGTCGCCGGCGAACTGTACGTCGCCGGTGCCGGGCTGGCGCGCGGCTACCTCGGACGGCCTGACCTGTCCTCCCAGCGCTTCGTGGCCGACCCCTACGGCACCGCCGGATCACGCATGTACCGCACCGGAGACGTCGTACGACGCAACCACGACGGGGAACTCGAATACGTCGGTCGCTCCGACAGCCAGGTCAAGATCCGCGGCTTCCGCATCGAACTCGGCGAAATCGAAAACGCACTAGAAGCCCACGCCGGCATCGCCCAGGCCGCCGTCACCGTCCGCGAAGACACCCCCGGCGACAAACGCCTCATCGGCTACGTCATCCCCACCGAGCGAGCCCAGGTCGATGCCGCCGCACTGCGCACGTACATCGGCACACGACTCCCGGAGTACATGATCCCGGCCGCATACGTCGTCCTCGACGCCCTCCCGCTGACCGTCAACGGCAAACTCAACACCAAGGCCCTCCCCGCCCCCGACTACGCCACCACCACCGAAGGCCGCGCACCCCGCACCCACGTCGAACGCGAACTCGCCACAGCCTTCGCCGACGTCCTCGACGTACCCGACGTCACCATCGACGACAACTTCTTCCAACTCGGCGGCCACTCCCTCCTCGCGACCCGGCTGATCGGCCGCATCCGCAGCCTCCTCAACGTCGAACTACCGGTACGAGCACTCTTCGAGGCGCCGACCGTCGCCGCACTCGCCGAACGCTGCGGCGACACCACGGCCGCGACGCGCGCGCCGCTGGTCCCGATCGAACGCCCCGGAACCATCCCGCTGTCCTTCGCCCAACGACGCCTCTGGTTCCTCAACCGGCTGGAAGGCCCCAACGCCACCTACAACCTCCCCCTCGCCGTCCGCCTCCACGGCACCCTCGACCACACCGCCCTCCACGACGCCATCAACGACGTCATCGCCCGGCACGAGAGCCTGCGCACCGTCTTCCCCGAGGAACGGGGTGCGCCGCGGCAGGTCGTCGTGCCCGCGGACGCCGTCCCGGGATGGCGCGTGGTCGCCACGTCCGAGGACGAGCTGCCGTCCGCAGTCGAGCGGTTCGCCGACCACGCCTTCGACCTGACGGTGGACCTGCCGATCAGGGCCGCGCTCTTCAGGGTGTCCGGGGACGACGCGGTGCTGCTCCTGGTGCTGCACCACATCGCCGGCGACGGTCTGTCCCTGGTGCCGCTGACCGCGGACCTGGAGGCCGCGTACGCGGCGCGGGCCGCCGGCGAGGCCCCGGCGCAGGAGCCGCTGCCGGTGCAGTACGCGGACTACACCCTGTGGCAGCAACGCGTACTCGGCGACGAGCAGGACCCGGACAGCCCGATCAGCGCCCAGGTCGCGTACTGGGCCGAGGCGCTGGCCGACCTCCCGGAAGAGCTGTCGCTGCCGTTCGACCGGCCCCGGCCGGCCGTCAGCAGCTATCGGGGCGGCAGTGTCCCGGTGGACGTCGACGCGGAATTGCACGCGGCGGTCGCTGAGCTGGCGCGTACCCACAGCACCACGGTGTTCATGGTCGTCCAGGCGGCGCTGGCCACCCTGCTGTCCCGGCTCGGCGCCGGCGACGACGTCCCCCTCGGCAGCCCGGTCGCCGGTCGTACGGACCAGGCGCTCGACGACCTCGTCGGCTTCTTCGTCAACACCCTCGTGCTCCGCACCGACCTCACCGGCAACCCGACGTTCACGGAGTTGCTGGCGCGCGTACGGGAGACCGACCTCGCCGCGTACGCCCGCCAGGACGTGCCCTTCGAGCGGTTGGTGGAGCTGCTGAGTCCGGAGCGGTCGCTGGCCCGGCACCCGCTGTTCCAGGTGATGCTGGCCATGGAGAACGAGGGCCGTGCGCCGTCCTCGGCGGGCTGGGCGGGGCTGGGTGCGGAGCCGTACGCCGTGGACAACACGGCGGCGAAGTTCGACCTCACGTTCACCCTCGCGGAGACGTACGGCCCCGACGGGGAGCCGACGGGCATCAGCGGTGACCTTGAGTACGCCACGGACCTGTTCGAGCCGTCCACGGCGCGGGCCCTGTCCCGGCGGCTGCTCGCGGTGCTGCGGGCGGTGACCGTCGACCCGCGGCAGCCGATCGGCACGATCGACCTGCTGTCCGCGGGCGAGGTGGCGGACCTGCTGGAGCGGGGGCGCGACCTGGATCCCGCCGTGTCTCCCGCCACGTTCCCCGCGCTGTTCGAGGGCAGGGCGGTCGCGGATCCGCAGGCGCCCGCGCTGGTGGCGCCGGCCCGTGACGCGGCTGCGGGCGTGCGGGAGACCCTGTCGTACGGCGAGCTGAACGCGCGGGCCAACCGGCTGGCGCGGGTGCTGATCGCCCGCGGCGCCGGGCCGGAGCGGTTCGTGGCGCTGGCGCTGCCGCGCGGCACCGACCTGTTCGTGGCGCTGCTGGCCGTGCTGAAGTCGGGTGCGGCGTACCTTCCGCTGGACGTCACGTACCCGCAGGAGCGGATCGACTTCATCCTGCGGGACACCGCCCCTCAGCTGGCGATCGGTCTCAGCGAGACGAGCGGGGTGCTGGACAAGGCGGGCGGTGACCTGTCCGTCGTCCTGCTCGACGAGGTGGCGGACGAAGTCACCGCGCAGCCGGCGCACGACGTCCGCGACGACGAGCGCACGCATCCGCTGCTGCCGGCGCACGCGGCGTACTCCATCTACACATCGGGTTCCACGGGGACACCCAAGGGCGTGGTGGTGTCGCACGCCGGCATCGCCTCGCTGGTGGCCACGCACCTGCGCTGGCTGCACGCCGGCCCGGGGAGCCGGGTCCTCCAGTTCGCGGCGGTCTCCTTCGACACCTCGGTGTGGGAGATCACCATGGGGCTGCTCACGGGTGCGGCGCTGGTCGTCGCGGACCAGGAGCAGCGGGGGCCCGGGGAGCCGCTGGTCCGGCTGCTCGACGACGAGCGCGTCACCCATGCGACGATCCCGCCGGCGGTGCTCGCCGGGTTGGATCCGGCGCGGGTGCCGGCGGACCTCACGGTGACCGTGGCGGGTGAGGCGTCGTCGCCGGACCTCGTCGCGCGGTGGGCCGCGGCTCGGCGTCTGATCAACTCGTACGGGCCGACCGAGACCACCGTGGACGCCTCCGTCGCGGTGTGCCGTCCGGCGGACTCCGGTCCGGTGCCCATCGGCGGGCCCGTGGTGAACACCCGGCTGTACGTGCTGGACGCGGGGCTGCGTCCGGTGCCGCCGGGCGTGGCCGGGGTGCTGTACGTGGCCGGTGCCGGGCTCGCCCGCGGCTATCAGAAGCGCGCGGGGCTCACCGCACAACGGTTCGTCGCCGATCCGTACGGGCCGCCCGGTTCGCGGATGTACCACACCGGGGACGTCGTGCGGTGGAACGCGGCCGGCCAGCTGGAGTTCGTCGGGCGCGCCGACGACCAGGTGAAGGTGCGGGGCTTCCGCATCGAGCCCGGTGAGATCGAGTCGGTGCTGACGGGTCACCCGTCGGTGGAGCAGGCGAAGGTGGTCGTCCGGGAGGACTCGCCGGGTGACAAGCGCATCGTGGCGTACCTGGTGGGCGGGGCCGTGCCGGACGCGGCGTCGCTGCGGGAGTTGGTGGGATCGCGGTTGCCCGAGTACATGGTGCCGTCGGCATTCGTGACGCTGCCCGCGCTGCCGGTGACCTCGCGCGGGAAGGTGGACCGGCGGGCGCTGCCGGCGCCGACGTACGGGACGTCGGGCGGGCGCGGTCCCCGTACGCCCGCCGAGCGCGCCCTGTGCGAGGTGTTCGCGGAGGTGCTGGGGGTCGAGTCGGTCGGCATCGACGACGGCTTCTTCGAGCTCGGCGGACACTCGCTGCTCGTGCTCCGGGTGGTGCAGCGGGTCGAGGAGGTGCTGGGCGTGCGGCTGCCGTTGCGGAGCCTGTTCGAGCACCCGACGGTGGCGCGGCTGTCCCGGGCCGGGGCGTACGACGGCGGGAGCGGTTTCGAGCCGCTGCTGGCGCTGCGCACCTCGGGCGACCGGGAGCCGTTGTTCTGCGTCCACCCCGTGGGCGGGCTGAGCTGGGACTACTTCGGCCTGTTGGGCGGGCTGGCGGCGGACCGTCCCGTCTACGCGCTCCAGGCCCCGGGCATGGAGGGCGACGCGGCCGAGCTGCCGGGGTCCGTCGAGGAGACGGCCCGTGACTACGTGGAGCGGATCCGGGCCGTCCAGCCGTCCGGTCCGTACCACTTGCTCGGTTGGTCCTTCGGCGGGCTCGTCGCGCACGCGATGGCGACGGTGCTCCAAGATGCCGGGGAGCGCGTCGAGTTGTTGGCGCTCCTGGACAGTTACCCTGCTGCGGAGGGTGCTTCCGTCGCCGAGGGCGCGGGCGGCGAGGAGGATCCGCAGACGGCGCTGTTGGAGTTCCTCGGCGTCGACCCCGCCGAGCTGGGGGATCGCCCGGCGTCCCCGCAGGAGCTGGCCCGGCTGCTGGCGGACGACGAGTCCACGTACGCCGCTCTGGGCACGGACAGGTTGCTCGCCGTCAGCCGGGTCATCGAGGCCGGGCTCGCGGCGGCCCGGACGCACCGGCCGGGTGTCTTCCGGGGTGACGTGGTGTTCTTCCAGGCCGCCCGGGACCGCGATGCCGCGTTGCGGCCGGAGGCGTGGCGTGCGCACGCGTCCGGCGTCGAGGTGCACCCCGTCGACTGTGCGCACGCCGACATGCTGGAACGGCACTCCGCCCGGTCGGCGATCACCGCTGTTCTTTCCGGAAAACTCCAGTAGAAAGCAGAGTGAGGAGCTCATCATGCAGAACCCGTTCGAGAACCCCGAAGGCGTCTACTACGTCCTCGTGAACGAAGAGAACCAGCACTCCCTGTGGCCCTCCTTCGCGGAGGTCCCCGCGGGGTGGGAGGTGCGCTTCGGCGAGGCCGGGTACCAGGCGTGCCTGGACTACGTGAACGAGAACTGGACGGACATGCGTCCGCAGAGCCTGGTGGACGCCATGGGCGGGACCGCGGCCTGACAAGTCCTTCCGGAAGGGCGTCGGCGGGCGGGATCGTCTTCCGCCCGCCGACGCCCTCCGTCCTCGACATTCACCACTGAACACGACGTTTTTCACCACCCACGGCATTCCTCGCCGGCCCGCCGCATTCACCGGCGCCGCGCAGCTTTCACGGCATCACGGAGACACCTTGCACCTGCCCAATGCGCACCAAAAATCTCTTGCACACCAAAAAGCGGCATCCGACTGGTATCGCTGTTATGTTCCGCAGCCCGCCGCCAAGGTCCGGATGTTCTGTTTTCCGCACGCCGGCGGCGCCGCGAGTTACTACCGGGGATGGGGGCGGGAGGCGCGCCCGGGGGCCGAATTGCTGGTGGCACAGTATCCGGGGCGGGAGGACCGTCTCCTGGACGATCCGATCGGCGATCTGAACGAGCTGGCGGACCTGGCGACCGGGGCGCTGCTGCGGAGCGCGGACCGCCCGTACGTGCTCTTCGGGCACAGCATGGGCGCGCTGGTGGCCTTCGAGGTGGCGCTGCGCATGGCGCAGTCGGGCCGGCCGCCGCTGCACCTCGTCGTCTCGGCGCAGAACGCACCCGGCCGCCGCACCCCCAGCGCGCTGCACCTGGCCGACGACGTCGAACTCCTGCGCGAACTGGACGAACTCGGCGGCACCAACGCGCAGGTGACGGCCGAACCCGAACTCCTGGAACTGCTGCTGCCGGCCCTGCGCAGCGACTACCGGGCCGTGGAGACCTACCGGCCGCGCCCCGCGGCGCTGCTGACGTGTCCGGTCACCGCGGTGTACGGCGACCGCGATCCGCACGTGGACGTCGCCGGGATGGACGCCTGGAGCGAGGTCACCGCCGCGGGCGCCGAGGCGCTCCCCTTCGACGGGGACCACTTCTACCTACGGGCACGGGCGCCGGAACTGCTCGCGACAATCGCCGCTCGCACGCCCGGCTGGGGACAGCGCTCGATTTGAGGGCCGGCACCTTGTCTCCGTTACACTACGCAAGCCCCTCTGCGCCCGCGATGGCCATCTGAAAGTGATGAATTCATGCCCACCAGCACCTTCGCATTCTCCACTTCGGAGGAGTATTTCCCCGCTGCCCGCAGGGAGCTGGTGGATGAGTTCGGACAGCGCGCGACCGTCGAACGGCTCGGCCCCGATATCGGCGCTCTGACGCTGCGCGACGGCTCGCTCCAGGAGCTGGCCGAAGCGTGCCGGACGCGCCCCATCGCATTCGTCAAACACCTCACGGAGGAAATCGCCCGCATTCCGCTGAAGGAAGCGGCGGACCTGGACGCGGTCGTCCGCGGGGCCCTGGCTGCCGTTCCCCGGGACCTTCCCCGGGGGCCCTTGGCTGTGCAGGCGTGGGTGAGCGGTCAGAATCCGTTGGAGTTCGGTTCGGCCGATCTGTTCAGGGCCCTTTCGGAAGCGCTGGAGAAGCAGGGCTTCTCCGCCGTCCGCTCCGGCGCGGCCTTCGTGCTGTCCGCCTTCATCACCCCGTCGGGCGTCCTGCTGGGGCTGGGCAACCCCGCCGACGGCCTGTCCGACTGGCCGGGTGGCCGGGTGCGGCTGGCCCGCAGCCCCAGGACGATCTCGCGCGCGGAGTTCAAGCTGGAGGAGGCCCTGAAGGTCTTCGACCTGACACTCCCCCGCAGCGGCACGGCGGTCGACCTCGGCGCCAGCCCCGGGGGGTGGACCCGGATCCTGCGCACCCAGGGCCTGAAGGTGTGGGCCGTCGACCCCGGCGACCTCGACGCCCGGCTCCTCTCGGACCCCGGCGTCCAGCACGCCCGGACCACGGCCGGCAACTTCTTCGGGACGAACAAGGCGCGCTTCGACGTCGTCGTCAACGACATGAAGATGGACCCCAAGCTGACCTGCGACATCATGCTGACCGCGGCGGGGCGGCTGCGTCCGGGCGGCACGGCGGTCGTCACCCTCAAGCTGGCCCACGGGAACGTCGCCGACGCCGTCCGCTCGTGCCTGGGACAGCTGCGGCGGAAGTACGACATCCGCCACGCGCGGCAGCTGCACCACAACCGGCACGAGATCACCGTGGTCGCCGAACGCCACTGAACAGGACCGGGGCCGGGACGCCGAACTCGCGCCGGCGCACGGCGTCCGCGGGGGTCGTCCCGGCGCGCAGCAGCCGGTCGACGAGAGGGGCGGGGGCTCAGTCCTTGGAGCCGAAGAGTCGACGGCCGCCGTGCTTCTTGTGGACGGCCTGGCGGCTCACTCCGAGGGACTCGGCGATCTGGGCCCAGCTCGCGCCCCGCGTACGCGCCCGCCGCACCAACACCGCTTCTTGACGCTCCAACTCGCGCCTCATCTCCGCCACCGCGGCCAAGGCCGCGACGGGATCGTCGTCCCCGGCGCGCCGGGCGAGCTGAGTGAGCTGGTCACTTCCCATGGCGCAACCTTAGTTGACACCCCCCAACGCGTCAACCGAAGGTGACACATACGGCTCCCGGGGGCACGGCTGCGGGGCCCTCATGCCGATATCACCGGCGCGCCAAGAACACTGTGGACGCGGGGGTTGACAGATGCCATGATCGGGCCGGCGTCCAGCAGGGGCCTGACGCACAAGGGGGAGCCGTGAGTCCGTACTTGGTCATGCCGTTCGTCGTGCTGGCGCTGCTCTTCGCCGCTTCGGGCATCGCGGGGATCACCCGCGGCTGGGTGCTCCCCCGCAGCCGACGCCACGTGCACAATCCGCGGCTCTACGGCTGGGGCCAGCTGGCACTGGCGTTCGCGCTGTGCTGGCAGCTGACCGTCGGGCTGCTGGTCGACGACGCGGACGTCCGCGCCTGGGCGACGCCGGTGGGCGGTCTGATCCTGGTCGCCGCGCTGATGGTGCTGGTGGTGGGGCAGGTCCGCCGCCCCCGTTCGTGACCCTTTGGCCGTAGGGCCTCGACGCGAACGTTCCCGCGGCACACGTCTGCCCGAGATCTGCCCCGCGGTCGTCTGTCACATCAACTCCGGTGTCCCGAACGCATGTTGGCGTGGATCGGACCTCCCGGGCGTCTTCCGCAGGCGCTCTTGCGGCTTTACCGTGGATCCGCTCGGGCCGGACCGGCCGGGACCGGCTCGTGCCTCCCGTCGGACCGGCCCGGGACCAGACCGCTGCGCCCTGCCGCCTGACGCCGGGCGACACCCGGAACGCGGAACGTCCGCACCAAACGACCGCCGTCACGGGATCCTCATGGTGACCCCCGGTCCGCCCCGCCCGGGAGACCGCCACGCCCACTCGCGAACCTCACCAGGAGAGGCCCCATGGACCGTAGAGAACTGCTCCGGGGAGCCGTCGCCGCGACCGCGGCCGGCGTGCTGCTGTCGTCGGCGCGCGCCCACGCCGCGCCGACGGCCGGTGCCGCGACCGCGGCCCCCGCGGTGGACCAGCCCGGCGCCGTCTGGCAGCCCGCCTCGACCTCGAACTACACGGCGTCGAACCGCCCCGCCACGTACCGGATCGACCGCGTCGTCATCCACGTCGCCCAGGAGACCTTCGCCGACACGGTGCGGATCTTCCAGGACCCGAACCGGAAGGTCTCGGCGCACTACGTGGTCGGCTCCGCTGACGGGCGGATCGCCCAGTGCGTGCGCGAGCGCGACATCGGCTGGCACGCCGGGAACTGGAACCACAACACCCGCAGCATCGGCATCGAGCACGAGGGCTGGGTGGACCGACCGGAGTACTTCACCCATGTGATGTACGAACGCTCCGCCGCGCTCACCGCGGCGGTCTGCGACCGGCACGGCATCCCCAAGGACCGGGCGCACATCATCGGCCACCACGAGGTGCCCGGGTCGACGCACACCGACCCGGGACCCCTGTGGGACTGGGTGCGCTACATCCGGCTGGTCAACTTCGCCTGACCACAGCCGTGCGGTCGACCGGATGGGCGCCCAGGTCAACCACACCTGAAAACGTTTTCGAACACTTCCCACCCGCTTGTCGCGCCCCTCTCCCTCGGTCACGATAGGGGGCCTGGGAGGCCGAGTTGACTCACTCATGGGTGGCCCTGGAACCGGGCGTCGATCCGGCGAAACGGATCGCCGAACTGCGCAGGGCATACGACGCGTATGTGACGGCGGGCACGGTGGACGGGCCGGTCCGGCCGGTGGTGGCGGACTCGTGGCGGCGTTCCGCACGCGCCAGGGTGAGACCGGAGGCCACGGTCGAAGTGGAATTGGTGGACGACGCGCTCGTGGCCCACCGGGAGAGCCATCCTCTCGCCCGGGTGATGCCCCTGGTGCGGGAGTTGACGAGCGGGTACGCCCGGGACGGCGAGCACCTGGTGGCGGTCTGCGACGCGCACGGCCGCCTGCTGTGGGTGGACGGGCCGCCGGGCACCCGCCGCAAGGCCGATCTGATGAACTTCGTGCCCGGCGCCCGCTGGGCCGAGGCGGTCGCCGGGACGAACGCGCCGGGCACCGCCATCGCCGTCGACCGTCCCGTCCAGGTCTTCGCCGCCGAGCACTTCTGCCGCCCGGTGCAGGCGTGGACGTGTTCGGCGGCGCCCATCCACGACCCGGCCACGGGCCGGGTGCTGGGCGCCGTGGACATCACGGGCGGGGACCGGCTCGCCCATCCGCACAGCCTGGCGTTCGTCGAGGCGGTGGCCCGCGCCGCCGAGAACCAGCTCGCTCTGCTCCAACCGCCGCCCGCGGCCGGCCGGGTCCAGCTCTCCGCCCTCGGCCGTGACGAGGCGCTGCTGGTGGTGGAGGGGCGCAAGGTGCGGCTGAGCCGACGGCACAGCGAGATCCTGGTGCTGCTGGCGTACCGGCCGGAAGGCATCGGCGGCGAGGAGCTGCTGACGGAGCTGTACGAGGACGAGTCGGTCACCCCGGTCACGCTGCGCGCCGAGCTGTCCCGGCTGCGCGCGCTGCTCGGGCAGGAGTTGCTGCTGTCCCGGCCCTACCGGCTCGCCCAGCCGATCGACGCGGACTTCGACACCGTGACGCGGCGGTTGGCCGCGGGCACGGTGACCGGGGCCGTCAGCACGTACGCCGGTCCGCTGCTGCCGGCCTCGTCGGCGCCCGCGGTGGTACGACTGCGGCGCCGGCTCGCGGACCAGTTGCGGGCGGCGCTGATCGCCCGGGGCGATCCCGGGCTGCTGGCGGACTGGGCCTACAGCCCGTGGGGCGAGGACGACCTGGCGGTGTGGCGCGCCCTGGCGGCGGCACTGGCCGGGGCCAGGCGCGCGGCGGCGCTGGCGCGGGTGCGGGAGATCGACGCGTGGCAGCGCACCTGACGGCCACCGCCGCTCCCGCCGCCACCTGCACGGACTTAAGAACGACCGTTGGAAAAACGCTGGCATACCGAGCGGGGCTCCGGGTACGCGCCAGAGGTCCCACCAGGTTGGATCGAAGGAGCACCCCCACATGTCGGAACTGTTCATCGGCGGTCGGTGGACCGCCGCACTCGACGAGCGCGTGCGGGAGATCCGGTGTCCCGCGGACGGAACGCTCGTCGGTGCGGTCGCCGAGGCGGGGGCCAAGGACGTGTCGGCCGCGGTCGCGGCGGCCCGGGACGCCTTCGACCGGGGTCCGTGGCCCACGACGCCCGCGGCCGAACGCGGCCGGCTGCTGCTGCGCGTGGCGGACCTGCTGGAGCGCGACAAGGCCGCCTACGCCCGTGCGGAGTCCCTGGACACCGGCAAGCGGCTGGTGGAGAGCGAGTACGACCTCGACGACATCGCGAACTGCTTCCGCTACTTCGGCGAGTTGACGGCGTCCGGCGGCGGCGGGCGGATCGTGGACACGGGCCGGTCGGACACGGACAGCCGGGTCGTGCACGAGCCCGTCGGGGTCTGTGCGCTGATCACCCCGTGGAACTATCCGCTGTTGCAGACCGCGTGGAAGGTCGCCCCCGCGCTCGGCGCGGGCAACACCTTCGTCCTCAAGCCCAGCGAGCTGACCCCGCACACCGCCGTCCTGTTGATGCGCACGCTGGTCGAGGCGGGGCTCCCGGACGGCGTGGCGAACCTGGTCCTCGGCTCGGGCCCCGAGGTCGGCGCTCCGCTGGCCGAGGACCCCCGGGTGGACCTGGTGTCCTTCACGGGCGGGCTGGCCACCGGCCGGCGCGTCATGGCCGCGGCGGCGCCCACGGTGAAGCGGATCGCACTGGAACTCGGCGGCAAGAACCCCAACATCGTCTTCGCGGACGCCGACTTCGACACGGCGGTGGACCACGCCCTCACCGCGGTGTTCCTCCACTCGGGCCAGGTCTGTTCCGCGGGCGCCCGCCTGCTGGTCCAGGACGAGCTGCACGACGCCTTCGTCGACGCCGTCGTCGACGGAGCCCGCACGATCCGGCTCGGCGGGCCGTTCGACGAGGAGGCCCGCACGGGCCCGCTGATCTCGGCCGCGCACCGCGCGAAGGTGGAGGCGTACGTGGCGGCCGGCGTCGCCGAAGGCGCGGTGCTGCGCTGCGGCGGCGCCCGGCCCGAAGACCCCACGCTGGCCGAGGGCTTCTTCTACCTGCCGACCGTCCTCGACGAGTGCACGGCCTCGATGTCCGTGGTCCGTGACGAGTCGTTCGGTCCGGTGCTCACCGTCGAGCGGTTCCGCACCGAAGAGGAGGCCGTCGCCCTGGCGAACGACACCGTGTACGGCCTGGCGGGCGCCGTGTGGACCGGCGACGTGGGCCGGGCACACCGGGTGGCGTCCCGGCTGCGCGCCGGCACGGTCTGGATCAACGACTTCCACCCCTACGTGCCGCAGGCCGAGTGGGGCGGTATGAAGCAGTCCGGCTTCGGGCGCGAGCTGGGCCCGACGGGGCTCGCGGAGTACCAGGAGACCAAGCACGTCTGGCACAACCTCGCGCCCCGCCCGCAGGGGTGGTTCGCGTGAGCGGGACGCGCGAGGAGGTCGGCGGCCCGAGCAGACCGCAGGACGCCCAGCCGCCGGCGCGGGACGACGACGCGGCCCTCGGGGCCCTCGGCTACCGTCCCGAACTCAAGCGCACCCTGGGCAACTTCCACACCTTCGCCGCCGGCATCAGCTACATATCCATCCTCACCGGCACCTTCCAGCTGTTCTACTTCGGCGTGTCCTTCGGCGGCCCGGCGTACTGGTGGTCCTGGCCGATCGTCTTCGTCGGCCAGCTGATGGTGGCCCTGTGCTTCTGCGAGTTGGCCGCGCGCTATCCCGTGGCGGGCTCCGTCTACAACTGGGCCAAGACGCTGGGCGGGCCGCACGTGGGCTGGCTCGGAGGCTGGATGATGCTCGCCGCCACCATGGTGACGCTGTCCGCCGTGGCTCTCGCGTACCAGATGACGCTGCCGCAGATCGACGCCCGGTTCCAGATCGTGGGCGACGGCAGCGGCGCGACCGACGCGGCGGCGAACGCGGTCCTCCTCGGCACCGCCCTGATCGTCTTCTCGACCCTGGTGAACGCCTTCGGGGTGCGGCTGATGGCCCGCATCAACTCCGCAGGCGTCTTCATCGAACTGATCGCGGCAGTGGGCCTGGTGGTGCTGCTGGCCTCCCAGATCACCCGCGGGCCCGCCGAGGTGCTCACCGAGACCCAGGGCCTGGGCGACGGGCAGAACCTCGGCTACCTCGGCGCCTTCCTGGCGGCTTCGCTCGCCTCCGCGTACGTGATGTACGGCTTCGACACCGCCTCCTCCCTGGGTGAGGAGTCCCACGACCCGAGCCGCAACGCGCCCCGGGCGATCCTGCGGGCCCTGGTGGCGTCCTTCCTCATCGGCGGACTGATCCTGCTGTTCGCCCTGATGGCGGTCCCGGACCTGGCGTCGAAGGAACTGTCGGAGAAGGGGCTCCAGTACGTCGTCCTGGAGACCCTGGGTGCCGACATGGGCGAGGTCGTGCTGTGGTGCGTGGTCGTCGCCATCACGGTCTGCGTGCTCGCGGTGCAGGCCGCCGGCACGCGGATGATGTTCGCCATGGCGCGGGACAACAACCTCCCCGCGTCCCGCCACCTGGCGCGGGTCAGTCCGCGCTTTCGCACCCCGGTCCTGCCCGCGGTGGTGATCGGTGTGGTCGGGGTCGCGGTCCTGGTCGTCAACATCGACCAGCCGCAGATCTTCTCCGTGATCACCAGCATCGCGATCATCATGATCTATCTGGCGTATCTGCTGGTGACGGTGCCGATGCTGGTCCAACGGCTGCGCGGCACCTGGCGTCCGGTCGACGGCGGCTTCTCGCTCGGCCGGTGGGGCCTGCCGGTGAACGTGGTCGCGGTGGTGTGGGGCGCGGTGATGTCGCTCAACCTCGCCTGGCCGCGCGCCGAGGTCTACAACGCGACCGGTGAGCAGCACTGGTACCTGCGCTGGGGTGCGTTCCTCTTCATCGGCGTCGTCGCGGCCGGCGGCTTCGCGTACTACTGGTTCGTCCAGCGACGGCGCACCGGAGTGCTGGCGGAGCACCGCGCGGTCGTCCCGCCGCGCGATCCGTCGGACCCCGTGTCCTGACGCCCTCGCCCTCCCCCGTTTCTCCCCCTTTCTTTCTTCCGTCCTGGAGACGTCTTGTCCGCACAGAGCAGCCCTGTTCCCGAGTACGACTACGTGGTGGTCGGCGGTGGTACGGCCGGAGCCGTGATCGCCGCCCGACTGACCGAGGACCCGGACGTGAGCGTGTGCGTCCTGGAGGCGGGCCCGTCGGACGTCGGTGACGACAACATCCTCCAACTGGAGCGGTGGATGGCCCTGTTGGAGTCCGGTTACGACTGGGACTACCCGGTCGAGCCGCAGGAGCGCGGCAACAGCTTCATGCGGCACGCCCGCGCGAAGGTCCTCGGCGGCTGTTCGTCCCACAACTCCTGCATCGCCTTCTGGGCCCCGGCCGAGGACCTCGACGAGTGGGCCGCGATGGGCGCCACGGGCTGGAGCGCCGAGGACTGCTTCCCGCTCTACCGACGGCTGGAGAGCAACGACGCCCCCGGGGACCACCACGGCCGTTCGGGTCCGGTCACCATCCGCACCGTCCCCCCGGTCGACCCCTGCGGCACGGCGCTGCTGGCGGCGTGCGCCGACGCGGGCATACCCACCACCCCGTTCAACACGGGCACGACCGTGGTGCGGGGTGCGAACTGGTTCCAGATCAACGCCCGGCAGGACGGCACGCGGGCTTCGGCCTCCGTCTCGTACCTCCATCCGGTACTGGGCCGGCGGCCCAACCTTGAGGTGCGCACGGGCTTGCAGGCCAAGCGGCTGCTGTTCGCCGACGACGGCCGCTGCACCGGGGTGGAGTACCTCCAGCCGGACACCATCCACACGGGGTCGGTCACCGCCCGGCGCGAGGTGGTCGTCAGCTGCGGCGCCATCGACTCGCCGAAGCTGCTGATGCTGTCGGGCATCGGCCCCGCGGACCACCTTCGGGAGTCGGGGGTGAAGGTGCGCGTGGACTCCCCCGGTGTCGGCGCCCACCTCCAGGACCACCCGGAAGGGGTGATCATGTGGGAGGCGAAGCAGCCGATGGTGACCTCGTCCACCCAGTGGTGGGAGATCGGGATCTTCGCCGACACCGAAGCCGGTCTCGACCGGCCGGACCTGATGTTCCACTACGGCTCCGTGCCGTTCGACCTGAACACCTATCGCCGCGGCTATCCGACCAGCGACAACGCCTTCTGTCTGACGCCGAACGTGACCCGCTCGCGGTCCATGGGAACGGTGCGGCTGCGCTCCCGCGACTTCCGCGACAAGCCGAAGGTCGATCCGCGGTACTTCACCCACGAGCACGACGTACGGGTGATGACGTACGGGCTGCGGCTGGCCCGGGACATCGTGGCGCGCTCGCCGATGGCCGACTGGGCGGGGCGCGAGCTGGCACCGGGCCCCGACGTGCGCTCGGACGACGAGCTGTTCTCGTACATCCGCGAGACGCACAACACCGTCTACCATCCGGCGGGCACGGTGCGGATGGGTGCGGTGCAGGACCGCCACTCGCCGCTCGACGCCCGGCTGCGGGTCAAGGGCGTGCCGGGTCTGCGGGTGGCGGACGCGTCGGTCATGCCGTTCCTGCCGGCGGTCAACCCGTGCATCACGACGATGATGATCGGCGAGAAGTGCGCGGACATGATCAAGGCGGACCGGTGACCGGGAATCCGTAGGCGAGGGTCCGGGCGGGCCCGGCCGGCGCGCGCGTGACGTCGGACGCAACCCGCTCGCAACCCCCGCTGCCCTAGCCTCCCGGGGAACGCCGTCCAACGGCGGGCGGCACCTCCCCGGGAGGCCAGGCACATGACCCGATACGCAGCGCCGGGCAGCGACGGCGCGATCGTCACCTTCCCGTCCCGGTACGACCACTGGATCGGCGGCGCGTACGTCGCCCCCGTCCGCGGCAGGTACTTCGACAACCCGAGCCCGGTCAACGGGCAGCCGTTCACCGAGGTCGCCCGCGGCACCGCGGAGGACGTCGAGCGCGCCCTCGACGCGGCCCACGCAGCCGCCCCCGCCTGGGGCCGCACGCCCGCGGCCGACCGCGCCCGGATCCTGCTCAAGATCGCCGACCGGATGGAAGAGCACCTGGAGCAACTGGCGGTCGCCGAGAGCTGGGACAACGGCAAGCCGGTCCGGGAGTCCCTGGCCGCGGACATCCCGCTCGCCATCGACCACTTCCGCTACTTCGCGGGGGCGCTGCGGGCGCAGGAGGGCTCGCTCAGTGAGATCGACGACGACACGGTGGCGTACCACTTCCACGAGCCGCTCGGGGTGGTCGCCCAGATCATCCCGTGGAACTTCCCGATCCTCATGGCGACGTGGAAGCTGGCACCCGCCCTGGCCGCCGGCAACGCGGTCGTCCTCAAGCCGGCCGAGCAGACGCCGGCGTCGATCCACCTGTGGATGGGCCTCGTCGCCGATCTACTGCCCGACGGGGTCGTCAACATCGTCAACGGCTTCGGCGAGGAGGCGGGCAAACCGCTGGCGTCCAGCCCGCGGGTGGCGAAGATCGCCTTCACCGGGGAGACGGCGACCGGGCGGCTGATCCTCCAGTACGCCTCAGAGCACCTGAAGCCGGTCACGCTGGAGTTGGGCGGCAAGTCGCCGAACATCTTCTTCGACGACATCTGGGCCGTCGACGACGACCTGCGCGACAAGGCGATCGAGGGCTTCACCATGTTCGCCCTCAACCAGGGCGAGGTCTGCACCTGTCCCTCCCGCGCCCTGATCCAGCGCGGCCACTACGCGGACTTCCTGGACGCGGGCATCGCCAGCACCGAGAAGATCGTCCCC
The DNA here is from genome assembly GCF_040653095.1 of Streptomyces sp. NPDC048057. NCBI lineage: Bacteria > Bacillati > Actinomycetota > Actinomycetes > Kitasatosporales > Streptomycetaceae > Streptomyces > Streptomyces sp. NPDC048057. The sequence continues at coordinate 749 of NZ_JBEZNF010000054.1, read as the reverse complement.
GGCCATCCGCTGGACACGGAGACGATGATCGGCGCCCAGGCGTCCCGGGAGCAGTTGCAGAAGATCGTGTCGTATCTGGACATCGGCCGCCGCGAGGGCGCGAAGGTCCTCACCGGCGGCGAGCAGATCGAGTACGACGGGGAACTCGCCGGGGGCTACTACGTGCAGCCCACCATCTTCGAGGGCAACAACCAGATGCGGATCTTCCAGGAGGAGATCTTCGGTCCGGTCGTCGCCGTCGCCTCCTTCCCTGACTTCGCGGAGGCGATCCGCACGGCGAACGACTCCCTGTACGGCCTCGGCGCGGGCGTGTGGACCCGCGACGTGAACACGGCGTACCGGGCGGGCCGCGAGATCCAGGCCGGTCGCGTCTGGACGAACTGCTACCACGCGTACCCCGCGCACGCGGCGTTCGGCGGCTACAAGCAGTCGGGCATCGGGCGGGAGACGCACCGGATGATGCTCGAGCACTACCAGCAGACGAAGAACTTGCTGGTGTCGTACTCGCCGAAGAAGCTGGGCTTCTTCTAGACGTCCAGAAAGGGCGCCTGACCAGTGATTTTCCCTGGCAGGCGCCCTTCGTGATGCCATTCTACGCGGCGAGTCGAAATTCGTCTTTACTCCCGATTCCTCCCACCCGTATCCCACCTCTGGCCAGCTGTTCCGGGGCCGTTCCGGGCCAGTAGCCGGTTAACCGGCCCTCATCGGCCTCCGAGGTGCCCTCCCAGCGCCGCATGGAGTCCTCGATG
>NZ_JBEZNF010000053.1:0-32997 GCF_040653095.1 Streptomyces sp. NPDC048057 | reverse complement strand
CCTCGCCCACCAGTTGTCCACAGCCCTGACCGACACCTTGAACAAGACCGCGACCTCCACCCGGTCCCGACCCTCCACCAGCGCAGACACCGCCACCAACCGCACAGCCTCCTGCACGTCCGGCGACCACATCCGCGCATCCCCCACCAGATCACTCACATGCTGTCAACGAACCCAAACCCAAAGCGTTTCGGATCAATAGGTGGTGCGCGCGGCATGTCGGTCATCGGCGGAATCCCGCGGCGCCTCACCAAGAAGCGACAGAAGGAGGTGCCGGAGCCGCCGATGCGGCACTCACACGAAGAGGGCATACGTCCGTGGGGCTCCACCGCCAAGCGCAGCCCGTGCGAACTCCACCAATGGTCCGGAGGACTCCCGGTTTGGCGAACCGGTGATCGTCGGCTATACAGGGCGCTGCTTCATCGATGACGCATCGTTCGACCGACCGCAAGGACCGCGTGATGGGCAGACTTTGCGCACGAGGGAACGGCACTCCAGGAAACGGGGCAACGAACTCTGCGAGGGAAGTCCGAACGAGCTTCTGATGATCTGCTGTTCCTTGAGCAACGCAATGACGGTTAAGGAGACTGCCGCCAGCACGTGTTCTCCGGGGTGTCACAGGTTGACTTGCCCAAGATAGATCTTCAAGTCCCTACCGGGCTTTTCCCGTCTGCCGTAAGCGAATGCGGCAATGACTCCGCCAAATTCGGTCGCTTGGTTCCGATTCTCGCCAGCGGCCAGGGGGTGCCTGTGATTGCAGGGTGGGGCGGTGCCTGGTCCGAAGCCGTTGCCGCTGGAGTTGTCCGATCACGAACGCCGGGTGTTGCGATGCTGGTTGCGCAAGCAGACCGCCTCTCAGAGGTCGTTTTCATCTAAGTGATTGCGGTTTAGGCACGTTTCTGCCGTCCGGTGATTTGGTGTCGGTGAAGCAGTCGGGTCAGTGGTGAACACCGTGACGAGTGGTGTGATGCCTGGGGCGAAGAGCGGCTTGCGCCTGTCTCATTCCAGGACGCCCGGGTCCGTCCCGTGCTTCGGCGTGGTTGGATACGCGCCTGGGCGCACGCCCCCGAACGGCGGTATCTCCAGGTCATGGCTGACCGTCGTGCGTATCCGAGCGACCTGTCCGATGCCCGGTGGGAGTTGATCGAGCCGGTGCTGTCCGCTTGGCGCTACGAGCGCCAAGGCCGGGCGCTGGGCTTCGGCCGGCCGGCCGAGCTCGACCTGCGCGAGATCATGAACGCGATCCTCTATGTGGACCGCACCGGGGTGCAGTGGCGCTACCTGCCGCACGACTTCCCCCACTGGAACAGCGTCTACGGCTACTTCGCCAAGTGGCAAAAAGATGGCATCTTCACCCAGCTCAACGGCCTGCTGCGGGAGCTGGTGCGCGAGCGGGAGGGCCGGAACGCCGAGCCCTCGGCCTGCGTGATCGACGCCCAGAGCGTGAAGACCTCCACCAGCGTGCCCGCCACGAGCCAGGGCACGGACAACGCCAATAAGATCGTGGGCAGGAAGCGCAGCATCGTGACCGACACACTCGGCCTCCTGCTCGCGGTCCTGGTCACCGCGGCCTGCGTCCAGGACTCCGCCGCCGGCACCCGTCTGCTCGACCAGGTCGCCGCCGACCACCCCTCGATCCGCAAGACCTGGGTGGACGGCGGCTACCGCAAACACCTCGTCGAGCACGCCGCCATCCTCGGCATCGACATGGAAATCACCAGCCGCAAGGCAGGGATCAGGGGATTCACTCCGATCCGCAAACGCTGGGCGGTAGAACGTACCTACGGCTGGCTCATGCTGAACCGCCGCTTGGCCCGCGACTACGAGACCCTCCCGGCCCGCTCCGAAGCCATGATCCACCTGGCCATGACCGACCTGATGGCCCGCCGCCTCACCGGCGAGAGCACCATCTCCTGGCGCGACCCGACATAACCGGATCAAGCCCGCACAACGGCCGCGTCCCGCGGCACCCAAAACACCCGCCAACTCATCCCGCTAGCGCCCCTCTCGATCGGCTTCAACACGCCGATTCAACAGGGAAGTTAGCAACGTCCGCTGAAGATGCGCAGTCGATGCGCAAATCCGGGTCTGAGCGCGCAATGGATCAAGCGACCTGCGGTGATACCGAAGCTGACCCTGCCTTGAACCGGGACAGGATGGGGAAGGTGCGCGCCCTCAACCGGCCGGACAAGTGCGCGTCGAGCCCGGGTTCCGGTGTTTCCGCAGGAACCAGTGCGCACGAGCCCACGGAACCTACAGACCGCAACGCCCCAGAAACATTGCGCTGAGCAGCACCTCGCGTGCCGCTCCTTGCCCCTGCGCCCTGACGTGCACTCGCGTCGCCTTCCGGCGGCCCAGGAGCGGACGGCCCGGGGCTGGTGGGGTGGGTTCTGGCCATGCGCGGGCTGACCAGTGAGCCCTGGACGCGGACACGGCCCTGAGTTAGACGGAGGGCGCGGTGGATATGACCGGCCGGGCACGCTTGGCCCGACACCTACGACCTGGCGAATCTGCTAGACGAGGGGCCCTGCGGGCCCGGTGGCCGCGGCTGTCGTTCACCCGCCCCTGGGGCCTCATGCACGGCGACGCGCGCGTAGTGGTAGGTGACGTTGTGCAAGGGCCGCTCCGTTGTCCGTGTCGGTCGCGTGCTGAAGGATCCGGCGGCTGCGGCTCCGCTTTGGGGCTTCGTCCGGTCAGGCGGCGCGGGGTGGCTGGACGGACCTGCTGATGATGGCCTTGGCCTTGATCTTACAGTCCTGGTAGGAGTCGGGGGTGGTGCCGCAGATCGCGGCGGCCAGGGCTACCGAAGCGGCACGTGCGCCACCCCAACCCTCCTGCCCCTGTCCCGGGGAGGTGTTCCGCGAGCCGGGTGTGGCCGTCGTTTTGGCCGGGCCGGGAGTCACGCGGTGGCGCGGGCGGCGTGGAGGAGTTCCTCGACTCCCTCCGCTCGGGGGTAGCGGGCGAAGCGCGGTAGGAGGTCCTGGACGAGTTGTTCGCAGCGGGGGCGCCGACCCGGCGGGCGATGGTGAGGGATTCCCGGGCGGCGACGGCGGCGTGTTCGATCTCTCCGCGGCCGAGGTCGGAGCGGGCACGGTAGGCGAGGAAGACGCCGCGGGACTTCGCCCGGCTGTCGGGGAGGAGTGCCTGGCCTTCCTCGATCAGCCGGTGCGCGCGGCCGGTGTCGCCGAGGTCGAGGAGCGCTTGGCCGGAGTCGATGGCGAGGTCGGCGTGGGAGAGCCAGTTGCAGAACGCTGGCCGCCCGTGCGCGGCGGCGGCGCCAAGGAGGTGCTCGGCGGCGTCCAGGGCCCGGTGGGTCGCCCGCTTCTCGCCCTGGGCGGCGAGCGTGCGGGCGTAGCGGAGCTGGAGGAGGGCGCGGGCGGCGGGGTGCTGCGCGCGGGTGAGTGCTGCTGGCCTGTAGGGGCCGGTGGTGCATGAATGCGCCGGATGGCATGGCGTGGGCCCTCATTTATGATCAAGTGCTGACTGCACAAAATTCCCGAGGGCCGGGTGGGCCGCTACTCCATGGCCTAGCCGGGAGGCGGCGCGTGGGCCCTCAGCTGACGTGTCACGGCGTCGCCAGGGTCTTGACCACCCAGGCGGCGCCTTTTTCTGTTGGAAGATGGCGATCTCTACGTGCGCGGCTCCTTGCTGACCAGTCGGTAGAGTCCGCGGCCGACAATGAGGACCTTCCCCTTGGCCCGCATGTGGCTGGCGCAGTTGGTGATCTGCCGAGGTGTCGCGCCCGGACGCTCCAGCTGGGCATGGGCGACGATCTTGGAGGTCGGTGTATCCAGGCCGTCCGCGAGCGCTTCGAGGACCAGCTCTGTGTCTCTCAGGTAGGCGGCCCCGCTTGGGACCGGGGTGGGTTTCCGTCAGTCGAGTCGCGAATGCGCGAAGCGACAGCACGGCGGGGGCGAGTGGTGGAGGATCGGGGACGTGACGCGACTCGGAGGGAGCTGCCAGCGGCATGTGTGGCTGCTGATCGGTGTGGTGTGCGGTGTGGTGGCGGTGGCCAGCGCGGTGTACGTCGTACGGCAGCTCAGCCACGGTGGTCTGGAGACGGCCGACACCGCGGGGCTGTTGGCGCTCGTACTGACGGTGGTGACGGGACTGGTGGCGGTCGTCGCGCTGTGGAAGCAGTCGCAGGCCAACACGGCCACGTTCGCCGACGCGGCACTCGTCAGCGGCTGGGCGAAAACGCTGGCCGCGGACATGGAGAGGGAAGAAGGCGCGGTCCGGCAGCAGCTCCTCGGGGGCGACACACGGAAGATCAACCTCGCCTACCGCCTCGTACCGTCGGGCATGGCCCGGTCGGCTGCCGCGCCGGGCGCGGGGCGCTTGTCCACCGACGGGCCGGGAGGGCCGGCGGTGCCCGACATCGCAGCTTTCTACCATGCGACGAAGCCGCTGCGGCTGGTCGTCACCGGGGCTGCGGGGGCCGGGAAGACCGTCTCCGTCCTGGAACTCCTGCTCGCCCTGATCGAAAGCCGCGCCGAAAACGATCCCGTGCCGGTGCGGATTCCGCTGTCACGGTGGGACACCGACCGGCAGACCCTGCCCCAGCTGCTCCAGACGTGGCTGATGGAAGCGCACGGCAAGCCGAAGTACATGGCCGAGGGGTTGGTCCGCCACGGCTTGGTGCTACCGGTGCTGGACGGCCTCGACGAGATGGACACGACAGGCCCCCGTGGCCGGCCCGATCCACGCGCACCGCGGGCCACAGCAGTGGTGCGGGCGCTGAACGCGTATCAGCGGGGCCGCGAGGCCGGGCCGCTGGTGCTGACCTGCCGTACCGGGCACTACGACGCGCTCACCTCGCACACCGCGGTCGTGGACGCGGCCCGTATCTCGATCGACCCCGTCGACTCCGCGGACGCACATGCCTACCTCACAGGCCGTGCCCTCGACCCGGCGCGATGGCGGCCTCTTACCGAGCATCTCGCCGCCGAACCCGGCGGGATGCTGGCCGGGGTGCTGTCCACACCGTGGCGGCTCGGCCTGACCGCCACCGTCTATCACCACGACGGCGACCCCGGCGAACTCCTCGCGCTTCCCGACGCCGGGGCGGTGGACGCCCACCTCCTCGCCCGCTACGTCCCCGCCGCCACCCGTACCGCCGTCGCATCTCACGGATACGAGGCCGACCAGGTCCACCGGTGGCTCCACCACCTCACCCGGCACCTCGCCCCCACCACAGCGGGCAGGGCCCAAACGCGCACGGCCACCCGGGGCCCGGAGGCCACCGACCTGCTTCTGCACGAACTGTGGCCCCTCGCCGGACGGAAACGGGTCCAGGCGGGGGTCGCGCTCCTCGGCGCGTTCATCACCCTGCCCCTCGCCTTCACATCAGGACCAGCGCTCTGGCTGTTCGGGGTACTGGTTGCCGCAGCGGCCGGATACCTCCCCCACCGCATGGAGGCGCCACAGCGCTGGACGTTCCCGTTCCGGTCCCTCCGGACGGCCGTGCTCACACCCGGATTCGCGGGCTGGCTGGCGGGCGTGATCCTGGCCACGCTCGGGGGCAATGCCATCGGCGGGAGAGACCTCGGGACAACGATCGCGATGGCAGGCGTGATCGGGGTCGTGACCATCTCCGGGTTCAGGACCGAGCCCGGTGCGAGCCGCGGAGGGCGAGCCGCCATCAGAAACGACGCTCTTCTCGGAACGGCACTCGGTATCCCGAGTGCGATCGCGCTCGGGACCGCCGGGGCAGGCGCCGGCAAGGTCACGGACGGGTACACGGTCATGCACTCGGGCATCCTCGTCGTGGGCAGTTCCGTGCTCGCGCTCTTTGCCATTGGCGCCCTCGTAGTCGCGATCAACTGGACGAGGACAGCAGTGCTCTGGGGCATACTCATGTTGGCGGCTGCCACCTATCACCTGCCTGAGCGCCTGCGCAAAGTCGCGGACTTGAGCACGCAGGTCTCGATCCCGGACTTGAGCATGTTCGGGATCCTCCTGATCTTCGTGTTCATGACCGCGCTCGGCGGCGTCGCTTCACGGCGGTACCTCGTGTTCCTGCTCTGGTCACGCGGGCGCCTGCCGTTCCGGCTCGGCCGGTTCCTGGACTGGGCGGTGGAGGCGGGGCTGCTGCGGTACAGCGGGGCGGCGTATCAGTACCGGCATCGGGAACTCCAGCACTGGCTCCGCGACCACCCCAACCCTCCGCAGGTCCCCTGACCCCCTCCGGCGCACCCAACCCCGCTCCCCCCACCCGCCACGGCCCCAGCCCTACGACACGCGGCCAAGCCGGGCCCAGGCAGGGGCGGTGATCGTCACGCCATGGCCTCGGTCGACGCAGCCATCCCCGCCCACTCCGAGGTCGGCAGGGCGATTCTTTCGGGTCATCCCGCTGAGCGACCGCCGCAGGGACGACTCGGTGACACAGGACACGAATGATCTGGCCCACTTCGCTCAGCGCCTCAGGCAGGCGACCTGGTCCGTCGAGGCTTGGTCGTCGCTCATCGCGGTGCAGACGGTCACAGTCCACGCAAACGGCTTCAACCTCAGCTGGTCCGACAATCCGCAGCCATACGCGTCCGCCGAGTCCGTCGGATCGCCGGACGCGACAAGCGGCCTCCGCGGGCCAGGAGTGCCGAAGCTTCGGCAGGTGGACCAAGGAGATCTTGCCGATGCAACTTCCGACGATCTGCGGGGGCTTGTCAACCGAGACGCATCGGAGGCTGGCGTGGTCATCCACGACGTCCGGCTTCCATGGCCCTCCCTGTAAGTGATCCCCAGGGAACTCCAGAGCCCCGGCAGGGCGTGAGACCTTGCCGGGGCTCTCTCCCGCCCGCAGGCGGCTGTACGGGGGTGTGGCGCGGATCAGTGGGCGCCTGTCGAGCAAGGGCCACGCTCCATGCTCACTTGGTTGCCGTTGTCGTCGTAGGTGTGCGTCACGGTCTGGTACCCGTGGCACCCCAGGTGCGCGCACTGTTCAGTGGTCGTCACCACGGCACCCAGTGTTCGTACGCGCCGCCACTCGTGGCCGCACTGCCCGCAGCGACCATGGAACATGGTGCCACGCAGGCACGCCGCACAACGCACCGCCGGTCCAGGCGACGACTGGAACGAGACCAGATCCATAACCATCCACGATGCCAACGCCACCGGTCCGCCGCACGTCAGGCGGGACGATCTGGCGCGATTTCGCCGTCTGCCACTACCAGTTCCGCCCACCTCCTAGCCTGTAGCCATGAGCGACGCAACGAACGCGCATCAGAACGGGCAAGCGCAGGAAGACGTCGTGCGGGAGTAAGCACTCAGGGATGTCCTGACGTTGGGCCGCATCGCCAAACTGGTCGCCAACCCAGTGCCAGCGGACACAAAAGCCCTACTGACAGACTTGGCGCGCATCCCATCGCTGCGCGCGGTGAGCGGTTCGTTCGTGAGCACGGCGGCGACAAGGGCGAAGGCCGGAAGTAGCCCACACGACCACCGTTCAGCCCCCAGCGGTCGGGCGAAGGTCTTCCTTGGATCTCCCTTGGCATGCCCATAATGACTTGCCGGGAGCTCCGACGGGTCCGTTTCAATCCCGATGCTCGGGACACGGCGGCGCTCCGAACATGACCGCGCTTTACGACGTCAGCTCACCGATGCGCCTGGAGCCAACGCCAAGCCAGTGGCCACGAGGAAGGCTTCGAGGCTGATGACTCCGCTGCCGCTGCCATCGCCCCATTCGACCAGGAGTTCCGACCGGCCTTCGTTCCAGGAGTCTGGTGTGTCGATGTCAGGGCCTGGGTGCCGCTCGACGCAACCTTCGCCGTGCCGGTACCGGAGGTTCAAGTATTGTCCCTCCGCCGTCCAAGCATCCCACTGGGACGGGTAGGCGGAACACGTCTGCACAACCCGCACCAGCACCAGACCCTCAACTTCATCCACCCAGTGATGGTCGCGCGGCAACGGAGCTTGGGCAATCGACTTCCAAGAGGCCGACAACGACCAAGATCGCCCGCCCAGCGCCTAACCGGCTCGGGAACCTGGCCCGATCCGGATCGAGCTGCCAGGAGTCCCCTCGGAAGGGAGTTCAGTCCACCGAATCTGACGGAGGAGTGGAAACCGCTCGCCTCGGCAGGCGCGGCGGATCCCCGCCGAACATCGAACGGCAAGCCCGGCTGCGGACGGACACGGCGGGGACGAGCACGTGCGGAGCGAAGCCAGTAGTCGGCGCTGTTCCCCGAGTTGGAGGTCCGGCTCTGAGGCTACGTGGTCTGCTTCGCGGTGAGTTTGTCGAGTTCTCGGATCGCCTGCGCATGTCCGCTCATCCGGCGGCTCACGCTCCCGGTCGTGAAGAGCACCGTGCCCGCGATCGACACCGGCAAGGACAGTCCGAGGACGGCCAGTGCCTCAGGCCAGTCCCGTTCGGCCTGGCAGTAGTCACCCCGGTAGAGGCCGTCGTTGGCTGTGCTCTTGTCGGTCAACAGCCGCGCTTCACACTCGGCGGGGTCAAGACGGCCGGAGCGGGCGGAATCCCTGTCGGCTTGGTACGGCGTCAGCAGCAGCACGGCGCACCACGCCCACAACAGTCCCGCGACCGTCCATAGGGCGATACCCCACCAACGCGTGCGCTCAGCATTGTCCCGGAATTCGAGGTCGAAGTCACGTGATCGCATAGTGGTGAAATCTAACCCGACTCCTCCACGTTCCTCGACGCCCGCACCCTGCTCGCCTGCTTCAGGCCCGACCAGGCCCTGGACCACGCCCGATCCGCCGCCGAGAACCGACGCCGACTGGGAATCGAATGACCGACCTGGACGCCCTGATCCGCCTGTGTCCTCCCCCGAACCCGCCGATGACCATCGACTGGAGCGAGGTCGAGGCCGACGTCGGGTCGGGCCCGCCCGACGACTACAAGGCCCTCGCCGAACGGTACGGGCCCGGAACGTTCTGCGACTACCTCACCCTCTACCACCCGCACGGCCCCACCGAGTACGTGAACCTCACCGGCCCTATGCCGGAGCGGGTCCGTGCCCGACTGCGCACGGACTACGACCGCGGCACCCATCCCGTGGCCCACGACCCCGACCACCTCTTCGCCTGCGGCGTGACCAGCAACGGCGAGTACCTGTTCTGGATCACCGAACCGGCGAGCGAGCCCGACAGCTGGCAGGTCGCGGTCAACGAGGCCCGAGGCCCGCTCTGGTACGCCCACCACGGAACGATCACCAACTTCCTCGTGTCCGTCCTCACCGGTCAAATCCAGGTGCCGCAGTTCCCCGTCGGCCTGCTCCAGTCCCCGCCGGTGTTCACGCCCTCGCACCCGGTGCTGATCAAGCCCGAACCCGACGATGCTCCTCCCCCGCCCCCCGTCGACGCCGCGGTCATCCGCACCTGGGCCCGCGAGCACGGCCATCCCGTACCGACGCGAGGACGCATCCCCCCGAACACCCTTAAAGTCTGGGAAACCGCCCACAGACACTGAGACCTCCCCTGGCCTGGCACCAGCCGGACCGGCCCATCCAGACATCGAGGTCGACCGGTCGGCGGCGAGGAACCGAATCCAACCGGCGCCGAGCCGGGCGGCCGCATCCGCCAAGCGCTCCGGCCCCGCGTGCTGCGTTCCGTACCGTGTCATCAAGGTGGAGCGGTGAGGGCGGCCAGGGCAAGACGCGATGCCGTGCGGGACCGGCTACAGCGCCCACCCGCCCGGCCCGCCGCCGGCGGGCGAGGCGTGGCCGACGTTCCTGGGGCCGACGTCCCGTGCGGGTCCGGCGAGGTGGCGGCGAAAGCCGGCGTGGGAGTATCGCGGCTGCCCGCACACACCGTTCGTTTGGCGGGTCCCTCGAAGACGCCGGAGCCCAGGGCGGGACATCGGACTGGGCGACCGCGACACAGATCAGTGTGGAGTTCAGCAGCACGGAGGCCCTTCAGGGGCCGGCACGGGGGTGCATTGAGGGGGCCTGGCGTCCCGGACGGTGATCTTGTCCCGGCTGCCGGAGTCGGTCTGGTGGTCAGCGAGGGTGCTGAGTTGTGTGGTTGAGAAGGTCGTTGGCGACGGGGATGTGACGGTGAGGGGTGAGGTGGATCGTCTGTGCTGCAAGCGGAGTCGATGCCGTCAAAGGTGGCGAGGATCTGGTGGCCGGTGTGGATGGCGGCTTCGAGTCCTGGGCGCGAAGCTCCGCTGAGGCCGTATCGGGCGGGCACGTTCATGGCGATGAGCCGCACTCCTGACCTGCTCAGCTGATCCGGGCTTGCAGTGGCCCGGGGCGGAGGTGGGTTTCCGTCAGTCCCGTCACGAATGCGCGAAGCGACAGCACGGCGGCGGGCGGGTGATGGAGGATCGGGACGTGACGCGACTCAGAGGGAGCCGCCAGCGGCATGTGTGGCTGCTGGTCTGTGTGGTGGCGGTGGTCAGCGCGGTGTATGTCGTACGGCAGCTCAGCCACGGTGGTCAGACCGCAGGCGGGGGCGCCACCGGCAAGGTCGCCCGCAGGGGGTCGGATTCATGAGCAGCCGCCACGGCGACGACTACCCGTCCGCCCCCGACAACACCGCCCGGTGGAACACCGCGAAGACGTCCGACGGCGAGAGCATCACCACCGGCCGCTACCCGGTCATGCGGGTGAGCAGCACGTGGGACGTTCGCTCCACCCTCGAACTCACCGTCCCCGACATCGAGCACCACTACGAAAAAGGCGCGGACGACAGCCGCTCCGCCTACATGCTGCATCCAGACGGATCCTGGGCCCGCGCCCAAGCAACCGGCCCCGGGACCTGCCAGCCGTCCACCAAAGCGGCCCCCGCCGCCTATGGGACGAGCTGGACCGCATCCGCACCCGGCTCATCGTCGACGGCGACCTTCCCGTCGCCGGCGCGACGGTGCGTATCAACTCCGACGGCACCTGCCAGCTCACACGCAGCGGCTGGATGGCAACCATCAGCGCAGAGTGAAACCCGGCGCGCTCGCCGAGGCTGAGGAGGCCACAAGCCGATACCCCCGACCGACGGCCTGCCCCGGCGGCCCAAGGCCGCCCGCGTCCTCCACCCTGAAGACCCGCTCACCCCAAGGAGGTCGACCTACGCGAACGCCTGGTCGCCCAGCGCGCCGGGCTGGACACCGCCGAGTTGGAAGAGGTGCACTCTTGATCCGGGCCGACCGGTGAGGCAGCAGCACCTGGTGAACGACGGGCGACCAACACGCCGCCGAGTCGGCGGCTGCGGTCGAGGAGACCCTGCTCGGTACCGAAGCGCTCGCCCACCTGCATCGCCTCGGAGCCGATCGTGGCTGACCTCGGCGCGACCCTCGTCGATATCAGCCGGGACCTGCGCCTGGCCGGCGCACTCGGGCGGAACCTGCCGACGAGGGACTCCGTCGAGGCCCTACGCGGCCGGTTGCGGTCCCACATCACCATGCTGGCCGTGCCCGCGGAGACGTACGGTCGCAGCCTCGATGGTGGCTGGTACGGGCAGTACGTCCTCACCTGTGTCGCGAGCGCCCGCTCGTCGGGACATCCACCTGCGGGAGAAGACGCTGTGGCGGATGCTCTATGAGACGTGCGCCCGCTCGGAGGAGGTCTTGGAGGTCAACATCGAGGACTTGGGCCTGGCCGGCCGGCGGTGCCCGGTGAAGGCGAAGGGCGCCCAGCCCAAGGTCCGCCGCCACGGCGGCGCCCGCGAGGACTACGTGCTGGAGACGGTCTACTGGGACGCCGGTACCGCCCGGCTACTGCCCCGGCTGCTCAAGGGCCGCACCCGTGGGCCCGTGTTCGTCACCCACCGCCGTCCCGGCCCAGGCAAGGTAGTCAGCCCGCGCGATGTCTGCCCGGACACCGGGCGCGCCCGCCTCTCCTACGGGCAGGCCCGCGCCCTGCTGGACGAGCAGACCGCGGTGCGTGGGCCGGGCACTGGATGGGACCTGCACGAGTACCGCCATTCCGGCCTGACCCATCTTGGTGAGGCCGGGGCCAGCCTGCTGATGCTGACGGCGAAGTCACGGCACAAGAAGACGGAGAACGTCCGTCGCTACTTCAAGCCGTCCCCGGAGGCGATCGCCGAGGTCACCAGCCTGCTCGCGCCCGGCGACAGCAGGCGCTGAAGTCCGCTCGGCCTGTCCCGGAGTCGTACTCGTTCGGGCGCCTGCGGCTCACCGGAGTACGACCGTGACGCCGCACCGTTCGAGGAGCCGCACGATGTCCTCGAAGTAGGAGAGCCCGTCCTCCGGATCCTCCACGACGTCCGCCAGCGCGCGGCGTGCGATCTCGGAGTCGTGCCAGGTCAAGGTGAACGGCGGGGTCACTCCGAATCCACCGCCCAGGCAGTCCTTGAACGCGTTCCGCTCGCGGCCGAAGTAGCGGCCGGGTCCGAGCAGGGCCTCGGCGATCGCGCAGTGCAGCCCGGGGACGTCCGTGACGAACCGGCCGTCGAGGTGGTGCTCGCCGCCGGAGCGGTCCGGCCGGGGCGCGGGCACCCGCCAGGCACGGGTGGTGAGGTCCAGCCACGCGGCTCTGCCCTGCGAGTCGTACGGCGCCCACAGGTTGGGCTCTGCCGGCGGGCCCTGGTACCACTCTGCCCAGATCGGGCGGGCCGCCGGCGATGGCCGATCGTCGCCACCATCGGTGAGGGTGATGTCGACGAGTGTGCCGCCGAGCACGGACGGTCGTGCTTCGGTGATGGCCAGGCCCACGGTGCGGGAGGCCATCACGGCCCCATGACGATCCAGGACCAGGAGGTAGGCCCAGTCCCGCTCCGACCGACGGGGCCGTCGCAGCGCCGCGAGCAGGGGCTCTGAAGGTTCGCAGCCGATCAGCTCCATAGGAACGGGGGCCGGGTCCGCTCGCGGTTTGAACAGGCCGTCCACGGCGGAGCACCGACCTGCACTCGCCGCAGCGACCGTCGTCCCTGCGAAGAGCTCGAAGCGCGGCGCCGCAGGCAGTTCGAAGAAGCTCTCCTCGCTGCTGACGGCGGCGCCGAGCACGATGTCGTACCGCGCCGGATCAACCGAGTGGGGCTGATCGGCCACCACGACCGCATCGACGAAAGTCCACCACTGCACGGGCTTCTCGTCGTCCCAGACCTCGACGCATACGTCGCCCAGACCTCGTAGCGAGCCGTGGGGCTCGGCCAGGACCTCGCTCAGGAGACCATCGGGGCGACATCCACGAAGAGTGAGGACCTCCCGTGGCGGCGGGACCGGGTCAACGAACAACCCTTCGACGCCCGCGCACCTCGCCCAGAGCTGTTCCACCCCGTCTTCGTCCTCCTGAACCAGGAGGTACTTCACCGGAAAGCCCCGGTCCCATCTGGCGAGATCTGCGATGCGCACCCAACCCCCGAACATGTGAGCAACCTTCGCGCCTACGATACGGACCCGCCTGGCCCGGGGAAGACGGAGGACGGTTGCTCGCCCTCGATCACGTCTCGTCGGCGGCGCTCAGATCGCGCAGGGGACGCAAGCCGCCGGGCAGTTCCGGCAGTTGGAACGAGTACCGGCCGAGCATGTTGACGTGGTGCCGCACGAACGGGGAGAGCCGGGCGACGTCCTCGTCACGGACGTCGAAGCCGTCGGCGCGGAGTTGGGCGACGGCGGCATCCATGTACCGGGTGTTGAAGAGCACCAGGGCGTTGAGGACCAGGCCGAGCGCGCCGATCTGCTCCTCCATGCCGTCCTGGTAGAGCTGCCCAGCCCGGCCGTGGAAGATCTTCCGGGCCAGCGCGTGCCGACCCTCCCGCAGGTTGGCCTGCACCTTGATCTGGCGACGGTAGCCAGGCTCGTCGGCCAGCCGCAGGATGTGCAACGACTTCGCGATCCGCCCGTAGTGCGCGATCGCGTCGCCCAGCGGGGTGGGCCGGCCGTCGCGGGACAGCATCCGGATCACGTCGTAGGCCCGCACCGCGCCGGTGTGGATCGAGCCGATGATCCGCAGGATGTCCTCCCAGTGCCGCTCGATCCGCGCCAGGTCGACCCGGCCTCGGGCCGCTTCCTGAAAGGCGCCGTAGTCGGCCGTCCGGTCGATGCGCCACATCTTCTGATCGGGCAGGTCGGCGAGCTGCGGGGCGTACGCGAACCCGGCGAGCGTGAGCAGGCCGAAGACGATGTCGGAGTAGCTCGCGGTGTCGGTGACGATCTTCTCCGGGCGCCGTCCGCCGTCGCGGTCGTAGAGGACGTCCAGCACGTACAGGGAGTCGCGCGGGGTGCCGGCCACGACCTTCCCGCCGAGCCCGGCCGCCTGGTCGTTGATCATGTTGAGCCAGGTCGCCCCGCCTCGACGGCCGAAGTACTTCGGGTTCGGCCGCGCGTACACCGAGGGGACCGGGACGACGAACCGCATCCCGTCAACCGATGCGACCAGCCCGCCGCCCCATGCGCTTGCGAGGCCGATGGACGCCTGGTGCTCGATGAGGGTGGCGTTCGCGGCCCGGTAGGTCGCGAGCCGCAGGTAGGTCTGGTCGACGTGGGACAGCCGCCCGTACTTCAGCGCGTCGACCCCGCCGATGACCGGGGTGTAGCCGACGTTGCAGCCGTGCGCGACCAGAAGCGCGGCGATCGTGACGTGCAGGTCCTTCAGCCGGGCCTCGCTGCCGGTGACCGAGGTGAACGCCTGGTCGGCGCAGGTCCAGGAGAACACCTCCAGCAGCACCTCGGGCAGGTCCACGCGGGGCAGCATCGCGTTCACCGCCGCCCGCAGATTGAGCAGGGACGCCGGTTCGGGCTCCGGCTCCAGCGCGGCGAAGTGCAGCCGGCCGTCGTCGTCGAAGACGATCTGCGCGTTGTCCGGCAGCCGGGAGGCGACCTCCCGGTACGTGCCGTCCAGCAGCGCGGCCCGCGCCGCCAGGTGCTCGCCCGCCTCCCCGGGCAGTCCGAGCGAGGCCAGCACGGTCGGCCGGGCCTGCTCCCACGCCTCGCCGTCCAGCAGCTTCGCCCGCGGGTCGCCCCACTTCGAGGAGTTCCTCGCGAACACCTGCTTGCTTCGCAGCATCCGGTGCAGCTGCTCCAGCACGCAGAACGTGTACGCCTTCCAGTCCACCGTTCCCGGCTCCAGGTGCGGGGCGGAGAGCACCAGGCGCCGCCACGACCCGACGAGCAGGCCGGCGTCGATCTCGGCCGGGCCGACCTTCTTGCAGCCCATCAGGTCCGGCAGCGACTTGAGCGCGTTCAGCACGGCCCCGCCCTCGGGGGTGGCGCCGAAGTCGACGACCGCGACCAGGAGCCTGAGGAACGGGCGGACGGTGCCGAACCGGCTGACCAGCATGGACCGCCACGCCTCGTCCGCGTCGGAGTCCAGCGGCGGCGTCAGCTCGAACAGCGCGGCGATCGCGGCGGCCAGCTCGTGCCGGGGCACCACCGCCTCGATCCGCTCCCACATCGCTTCGAAGCTCTCGACCTGCGGGCCGGTCACCTCGCCGGTGTCGGTGTCGACCAGCTCGCTCGTGGTGTCGAAGACGACCTGGAACGCGGTCGCGAGCTTCGCAGAGGCTCGCTCGACCCGCGGCAGCGTCTTCATCTTCTCCTTGACCGTCTCGCGCTCCGCCTTGGCCAGCAGCTTCGTCGCGATCAGCACCTCCAGGAGGTCGAGCGCGTCGTCGACAGCCCGGGTCGTCAGGTAGACGGTCGTGGCCAGCAGCGTCGCCAGACGGCGGGAATCGCTGTGCCGGCGCAGGAGCGACGCCTTGCCGTCCACGCCGTACCTCGACAGCTCCGCCAGCCGCCGCGGCGGGATCGCCGACACGTCCAGGTCCCCCATCCCGAGGGCGGCGATCTCCTCCGCGCGCTGGAGCGCCCACTTCATCTGCGGTCCGGACACTCGTACCGGGCCGCGGCGCAGCCGGTCCAGCTCCGAGACCGCTCGCCAGGCGGCACCATCAGCAGCGAGTCCAGCACCGCCCGCTGCCCGGTGTTCAGCAGCCCGTACAACGTGTCCCACAGCCGTTGGTTCGCCGCCTCGCGAACCGAGGCCACCAGCCTCGTCAGCGTCGTCACCCCGGGCAGCAGCACCCGCCGCTCGCGCAGCCACCCGGCCGCTGCGTCGAACAACGCCTTCGGGCCCTCCCCGGTCGTCCAGGCCCGCGCGTCCACCCAGACCCGAAGCTCGGCCTCCGCTTCGGCGAACTCGCGGTACTCCAGGACGCGGCGCAGCTCGCGTACATGCTCCAGCCGGGTGTTCTCCCGTTCGCCGTACGCCTTCAGCACCGACGGGTTGCCGATGTCGAGCTGCTCGGCGAGGTAGTCCACGACCGCCGCCGGCACATCCGTCGGGTCATCCAGGAACACCCCGAGGTAGCGCGCAGTCGTGAGCTGGGCGGCATAGCCCAAGCGGTTGTGGGACCGACGCTTGGACTCGATCAGCGCCCGGTCCGCGTCGTCCAGGAAGAAAAAACGCTCCAGCTCCGTGCGGGACGGCGTTCCGCGATACGCGGCGTACGCGGCAGCCTGCTCATCCGTCAAAAACTCGACCGGCACCCCGGACCTCCAAACAGTCGATCAATACGACTGCCGAAGGTTCAGCCCCTACAGAAGCCCAGGTCAAAGCCCTCGTCGAGGTGGCACGGGCTTAGCGCCGGTTTTCGGTCCGATGTTCCTCGCCCCCCGTGTTGAGCGCGGTGATCCCGACAGCGCGCGGCCCGCGGCCGGGCCCCCGGGGTCGAGCACCTCGTGCGCGGCGGCCCGACGGAAGCGGGCAGCACGACCGGGGTTGCCTGCATCTTGCCCTCGGCTCTGACGACCACGCGAAGCCGATCGCGACCGACGTCGCCCACACGGTGATCCCGCTACGCCATACCGGCGTAGAGCGGATACGATCCGCGGTCGGGACGCCGGCGTTGCGATCCTCAGTCGCCCCGAAGGGCGACCGCCACCTGTCTGAGCAGCGGTGTCAGCGTATCGCTGCGGTGTGAGGGGGCGTTCGGAGGTGGAAGTTTTGGCGAATTTCGGGCATTCGGCTTAGGTGTGATCCGCGTGTCGCGTGTGTGCTTCCGGTTCCGAAGCGGGCCCGGGGCTGGGCCGGGCGTCTGCGGGCACAGGCCGCGTGCTTGTCAGCGTACGAGGTCTTCGCGGCTCGGCGGCGGAGCTGAGGGCGTCCGGGCCGGCGCGTCGTTCTGCCGCTCCACGACCTGGCGGTAAGCGTCGGCCGGCTCGGCGACGGGGATTGTGCCGGGCGGGAGGATTCCCAGAGTGCGGAAGACCGTGCGGCCGGCCGGCTCGTTGGCGGCCGTGACGATCCGGGTCTTCGTCGTCTAGGCGGACGACTCCGGGCACACGGCGAGCCGCCCGGAGTCCGAGTCGACGCCGACCACGGCGACGTGTTTGCCGAGCCCGGAGAGACGCTGCACCTGATCGACCCAGCCGCCCGATGAACAGGCGCCGGGCCGACTTCTCGCCGTACTGGTCGATGTGGTCGAACACCACCCGGGGCCGTGGGCGGCGCGGGCCCGCCGGTCGATGACCTGCTCGCCGGTCAGCTCCTCCGAGACGAGGGGCTGCTCTTGGTCGACGTCACCGAAGGCCGGGCCGCCGACGATCGGGACGGGTGTGGTTTTCGGATGGGGCGCGGGCACCACGATCACGTTTTGGTGGAGCTGCTGGTCGGTGGCCGACCGGCGATCGTCCTCGCAGGTGTGCGGCATCGCGGTCTCGATGTCGGCCGCGGTCCTGCGGCGCTAGGCGCGGCGGTCGTGGCAGCGGAGACAGTCCCGGCCGGTGTCGAGGAGCAGCCAGTCGTCGCACCGGGCGTCGCCGCGCACCCTTAACGCTGCCGCCGGGTCCGGTCCCGGGACCACCGTCGGGTCCGAGGGTCGCAGGGTGACCGATCGTGGACGACGAAGCGCACGAGTTGGAGCGGCTCACCTGGGCGAAGGCCGAACCATAGGCACGGCAGGGGGACCCGGTGTACTGGCTGGAGCTGGGCGCGCGGCTCGCCGCAGACTCGACGCTGCCCGCGAGCAGGTGCGGGCGTACGAGTGCGGCCTCGCATGGTTGGTCCGGAGCTCGCCCTCACCCCCGGACCGGCCGTCCGGTCGCCGCCCGGACGGCACCGTCCTACGGTGGAGAGGAACCGCCGTACGCAGGTCCCGGGCCCGCCGCGGGCAGAGGTTCGGGCCGGTGAGCGAGAAAGCCGCGCGCCATGGAGAGCATGAGGTTCCCGGCCCCCGCCGAGGGGTTCGTCCTGACCCACTTCATCACGGTCGCGGACGTGACCCGGGCCCGCGACTGGTACACCACGGTCCTGGGCGGGGAGGTCGTCCTGGACTCCGACCCGTGCATCGTCAAGGTCGCCAACGGCTGGATCACCATGGCCACCGGCGGCGGCCCCACCCCCGACAAACCCGATGTCACCCTGCGCCCGCCCGCCGACCCCCGCACCGTGACCGCCTTCCTCAACCTGCGGGTCGCCGACGTCCACGCTTGCTACGAGCAGTGGACCGCGAAAGGCGCGCACTTCCTCACCCCGCCCCTCGACCGGGGCGCAGAGATCCGCTGCTACATGCGCGACCCCGACGGCCACCTCATCGAGGTCGGCCAGGCGACGGGTGTCCTCGACCGCGACACCGCCTGACCACGGCACGAGGAACGGGCCTGCCCCGGTCCCGGACGGAAGGAGAGCATCCGGATGCTCGGCGAACACCCCGTCAACCCCGTCCTCCTCGCCACCGACCTGGCCGAGGCCCGCCACTTCTACCACGACCTCCTCGGCCTGGAGATCGCCGCCGAGAACGACGCCCTGATCACCTTCCGCACCGGGCCCAGCCTCCTGCTGGTCTCCCTCAGCGCCACCGGAACGGCCGACACCCAGACCCAGGCGTCCTGGACCGTCACCGACATCCATGCCGAGACCGACGCGCTGCGCGTCCGCGGGGTGACGATCGAGGACATCTACCAGCCGGGCCTGGCCACCGACCACGGCATCGCCGACGTCGGATTCGCCTGGGCCGCCTGGATCACCGACCCTGCCGGGAACTCCCTCAGCATCCTCCAGCTGAAGTAACCCACCCACGCGCCCGCGCTCGTTGGTCGGCGCGCGGCTTGCCTGCCCCGCGCGGTGCCGAGAGGTGCCGTCAGACGAGTGCGATGCGGGGGCACTGGCCCGGACCCGAGCTCACCCCCGCGCGGACGACCAGAGGGGATTCCGCGACTTCCGGCAGCCGACGGGTCGCACCGGAGAGAAGGGCACGTTCCGCTACGGTGTCGGCCACGGCAAGCGCGTACGCCGTTCACCGCCGCCACCAGGCCCACGCCGCCGGGTGTGCACCGTGGTCAAGGGCTTCCGAGTCCCGCGCATCAACTTTCGCACTACGGCCTGCCGTCGTGCCGACGGAGGGGTGGCTCTGCCGGCGGGAGAACGTCATGCCGAATGCACAGTCCACCGCCGAACAACGTGCCCGCCGCGACGCCCGCCAGGGCGCCAAGTACACCACCGCGCTGCGCGCTCACATGGCCGTGCGCCAGCCGCGCGGACAGGTTGTCCAGTTCCTCGCACGCGACCTGGACGAACACGTCTACGTCGTCCGAGGCATCGCCGCCGCCTGGGCCTGGGCCGGACTGCGCGTGCTCCTCCTGTGCGAGCGCAAGAACGAGATCCGCAGGCCGAAGATGAAGCGAGTCAAAGGACGGTGGGTCTCCGAGGACTCGCCCGCGCCGCCCGGCGCGTACTCGAGACTCCTCTGGAGTTCCGCTCCCGCACCCAGCACGGGATACCTGGTCGAGCAGAACTTTGAGTGGTACACCGGGCGCACCAGGTCGGGTCCGCGGGAGGACACGCCGCTGCGGGACGCGGTCCGTCACGGCCGGGACGCCTTCGACCTCGTGGTCCTGATCCCCAACTTCCTCCCTGACCTGTGGCGTCCCTACCCGTTTGTGGACCACTTCGTCGCTATCGCCGGCATCGCAGACCTCCCCCGCTACGAACGACGGCTGCGTATGGCCGGCACCCGTCAGGTGGTCCACGAGCCTCAACTCACCCCCCAGCAGAGCGCTGCCGTGCTCCGCGACCGGCACCTGCACTTCCTGTACCGCCACGACGTCGCCATCCACGGCCTCGTCTGCCACGGCCGCGAGCCGGCCCGATCCGCCGACCCCGTCTTCTACGACGCGGTCGCCCAGGACATGAGCACCAGCAGCGTCCCCCTGCTCGGCTGGATCAGCCGGTCCGACCACCGCCTGGCCCCGTTCGGCGCCACGCCTCCACAAGGGGACCTGGAGTGCGACGACTTCGTCGCGGCTCACGCCGCCACTGCGCTGAGCATCCTCGACGAGGTGCTGGCCGGCAACCGTCCACCGGCACCCACCTCACCCGGACGACCGAAGGAACCCTCCTCGCCGCGCGGGTGAGGTGGGAAACTCCAGGCGCGCGGCCGGTGATCACCGGCCGCCGACCAGGACGGAGTAGGTGGCAGCCCCGTCAGCACTGGGGTGGGCGGCGCAGCGCGAGTGCGGCGCGTGCCGCCGGGGGCCGGGCCGGCCGGCAGGGCGCCGGGGCGGTGTGCGGCGCTCGCGCCGGCGGTGAGGTGGAACGCGCCGAGCTCCGCCCGGCCCAGGGCGGCCAGCACGGCGGGGGCATCAGCGGTCCAGGTGGCCGCGCCGGCGGCGAGGCGGTGCAGCACGATCGCGTACCCGTCGGCCTTGGCGTCCTCGGCGGTGGCCAGCGCGGCGGCGGTTTCGAGCGGGCCGGCCGCGGCAGCCAGCTCGAGCAGATCCTCCCCGGTGAGGGAGTACGACCACTACGACCCGCCAGGTTAGTACTGCAACGGTGCTTACCGTGATGGTTGGTGGGTTGGCTCGTTGGGCTGTTCATGGGTGGGGAGATATCCGAGGGTGATGCTCGCCGCTGGTCGGACGGGCTTGCCGGGTTGCATGAGCGGTTTGCCCACCGATTCGCGCGGAGCGAGTCACGGGAGTCGGCGCTGGCCTACATGCGGGGTCTGCTGGCGCCGCTGGAGCGCAAGAACGGCTGGACGGTGGCCGAGGAGGTTGGCCATGGGGGCCCGGACCGGATCCAGCGGTTGCTGAACCGGATCGACTGGGACGCCGACGCGGTGCTCGACGACATACGCGAGTACGTGGTCGAGCACCTGGCCGACCCGGGTGGCGTGCTGATCGTGGACGACACCGGGTTCCTGAAGAAGGGCGTGCGGTCGGCCGGGGTCCAAAGGCAGTATTCCGGCACCGCCGGCCGCACCGAGAACTGCCAGGTCGGTGTCTTCCTCGCCTACGCGAGCACGCACGGCCGGACCCTGATCGACCGGGCGCTCTACCTGCCGAGATCCTGGACGGACGACCGTCGGCGATGCCGGGACGCGGGGGTCGGCGACGAGGTGGAGTTCGCCACGAAGGTCCAGCTCGCGAGGGCGATGGTTCGCCGCGCGATCGACGACGGGATCCCGTTCCGCTGGGTGACCGCGGACGCGGGCTACGGCTACAGCAAGGGCTGGCGCTACGAGCTGGAGCAGGCCGACGTCTTCCACGTCGTGGCCACCACCCGCCACGACACCGTCGTCACCTGGCAGGCCATGGACCACCGCCTCCACGACCTCGTCGCCGGCCTGACCCGGCAGAAGTGGAAGCGCCGGTCCTGCGGCGAGGGCGCCCACGGTCTGCGGATCCACGACTGGGCCCGCGTCGAGGTCCGGCCGTGGCACCGGCCCGATCGCAGGCACTGGGTCCTGGCCCGCCGCAGCATCACCGACCCCGACAAGGTCTCCTACTACATCGCCTACGCACCCGCCGATGCCACACTGAACGAGCTGATCGGCGTCGCGGGCTCCCGCTGGGCGATCGAGGAGTGCTTCCAGACCGCGAAAGGCCAGTGCGGCCTGGACGACTACCAGGTCCGCCGCTACCCCGGCTGGCACCGGCACATCACCCTCGCGATGGCCACCCACGCCTACCTCGCCGTCCTCCGGGCCCAGCAACTCGAAAAGGGGACCCACCAGCTCGAACGCCAGACCTGATCCCACTCACCGTCCCCGAAATCCGCCGGCTGATCGCCCACCTCACCCGACCTGTTCGCCGCAGCACCGACCACGTCCTGCACTGGTCCCACTGGCGCCGCAAACGCCAACACCAAGCCCGTACCAGCCACTACAAACGGCGCGACCGCAGCCCAAGTGTTGAAGCCTCGTCACAGTAAGCACCGTTGCAGTACTAGGTTGAATCGCCGAGAGCCCGCCTTGCCTCAGTCCACAGTCGCTCGAACTCCTCCTCGGAGATCTCGGCTGCCTCGGGCTGGTCCTGCCAGCCGTTCATGGGGCCTTCGGCGAGAACGCCGTACTGCCGTTCATAGCGGAACATCGCCGTGAGATCGGCGTGATCACGCAAGTGCAGCACCTCTTCCCGAGAGGCCGCCGTCACCGGTCGCGAGTCCCCCCTCGGACCTCAACCTGTCGCGTTGACCAGCCGTCGTCAGCGTCCTCGAAGTACAGGAACAGATCTTCGTCCTCGTAGTAGGTGCGGAACCAGGTCGTCATGCCGTCATCCTGACCCACGACCTCGTATTCGAGGGCGGGTCCGGCGCAGCGCGGCTTGGTGGCGGTGTTGGTCTTGTCTGATCTCCACACGGTGCTTCACCATCTGTGATCAGACGGATACCGTCGAATGTGGGGGTGGGCGATGTCGTCAGGAACCAACGGAGATTACTGGGCAGATAAGGCTTTGCCTAGCGTGTTCAAGCATGAACTACTGCGGCGTTACCTGCCGCAGTTCGGTGGGATGACGGGCACGCAGTCGTACGACAAGCGCGTGGTCTATCTGGACGGATACGCAGGCGAGGGCCGGTACGAGAGCGGTGAGCCGGCGTCCGCGGAGATCGCACTGCGGGTCGCCTTGTACCTGCGTTCCCGGCCTGGTTTGACGCTGGAGTGCTTCTTCTCGGAGCCCCAAGCGAAGTCGTTCGACCGGTTGCGGGAGGTCGTCGAACAGTACTTGGCCCGCGGTGTGCGAGCACACGCCCACCGCGGTGAGGTCGACAGCGTTCTTGACCAAGTCGTCGAGCGCGCGCGCCGGGAGCCGCTGTTCCTCTTCCTCGACCCGTGTGGGCTGGTCCTACCGCAGGACCGCCTCGTAGAGGTGCTGGCCCGGCAGCGCCCACAGAGACGGCCGGCGACGGAACTGCTGATGAACTTCAGCATGATGGCCGTGTGGCGCCTGGGCGGCCACGTCCGCTCCCCGAAAGGCAACGAGAAGTCGCTGCAGCGGTTCGACGACGTGTGCGGCGGGACCTGGTGGCGGGAGTACTTCGCCGACGCGGTGGCCTCCCGCGACAAGGACGGCGCAGCCGAAGATGCGATCGACGCGGTGGCGGCCGAGTACGCCCTCCGGCTGGCGCGGCGCACCGGGATGCGCGTGCAGTCGGTGCCGGTTTCGCACTCCCCTCGCAAACGAGCCGTGTACCGCCTGGTGTTCGCCACCCGCAGCCCGTACGGCCTGTGGGTGTTCGGTGACACCGTTGCCCGGGCCCGGGCAACGGTGTGGGAGACCGTGGAGGAGCGGGAAGACGACGGCGCGCTCTTCTCCGTGGCCTCGGTGGCCCGAAAGGATCCCAAGGAGCTCGAGGCCGAGGCGGTGCCTCAGATCGCCGAGAATCTGGCGCGGCTGCTCGCACGGACCCGGCGGCCGGTCAAGCTCGTCGACCATACGCTGGAGGTTTTCGGATCCTTCTACGGGCAGGTCACCGAGCCGGTGGTACGTCAGGCGGTCCAGCTTCTGCATGCGCAGGGCGTCACGCCCGACAACGGGGTGGGCGTGAGGAAGACCCGTGAGATCACCCTTTCCCCGGGGAACCTCGCGGCTTGACCGTTGTGGCCGGGCCCGGACAGGGGCGGCCACAACGAACGGCATGGTCAGGCCGCGACCGGCAGCGGCATCTGGTCCCAGGTGCGGCCTTCCAGCATGCGGCCGCCGGCCTTCGGGGTGCGGCCTCCCCACTGCTTGAAGAAGAAGGCAACGCCGGCGTCCTGGCAGGTGTCGCGGATCCCGGTCACCCAGGCTTCGTCCAGCGGGCGGTGGCGCGGGCCAGACTCGCCTCCGGCGATGACCCAGTGGATGCCGTCCAGCCGGAGGTCGGGCAGCGGTCCAAGAAGCGGCTCACAGGACAGGAACCGGACGGCCGCGGGGACGTGGCGGAGGTCGTCGACCCGGGGCAGCTCGTTCTCCGTCTCAACCGAGACGCCCATCCAGAGGTTGTCCGGCCAGTCCAGCTTCGGCGCGACCTGGCGCAGGCGACGAGCCCGCTTGGTGAGGACCTGGTACGTGTGCTGCGGTGTGTCCGCCATGACCTGGAAGACCTGACGGACGAAGTCGAGTGGGACACGGGCATGGAAGAGATCCGACATCGAGTTCACGAACACCACCCGCGGGCTCTTCCACCCGTACGGCACGTCCAAGGCGTCGGGGTGCAGCGTGACACCGAACCCGGGCCCGGAGGTTCGGGGGTCACCGTCGTTCTGGTACTTCACCGCCCCCATCGCCTTCAGACGTTTCGCCAACGCGAGGGCGTAGCAGTTGTCGCATCCGGAAGAGACACGGTCGCAGCCGGTGGTCGGGTTCCACGTCGCCTCAGTCCATTCGATGGCGCTACGGTCGCTCACCGGATTCCTCCTGCTGTCGTGCACGCGGCCCCGCTGTCCAAGGCGACCACAGTGTGTTGGCTAACGATGCCGCCCCGCCCGGGACACCGGGGCCCGAACATCGGTATCGGCACGCATTCGATCGCTTCTCGTAACCTCAAAATTCGAATCTCCGTTTGAGAACTTAGTAGTTGAGATCCACCGCGTCGATGCCGACCTCCCGTGCGCTGCCGTACGCCGTCGTCCGCAACCGGACATCTCGCCGTTCACGTCTACGCCTGGGTGGTTCAGCCGAGGTCCAGGTGGCCGAGCCGGGAGAGGTGCTGTGCTTGGTCGACGGCCGGGGCACCGACGATCGGGGCGGGCGCGGCAACCGGACGTGGGGTCGCGGGAGTTCTTCCGGGTCTTTATGCGTTGAAAGGAGACGCCTTCCTCGCGGAGCAGGATGCGCAGGCCCTCGTGGCTGATGTCGTCGACCACCCCCTCGGCGACCAGGAAGTCGGCGAGCTTGGCCAGGCTCCAGGTCGAGAACGGCAGGCCGTGCTCGGCCGGTTTGGACTTGGAGATCTTCTTGATCTCGCGGCCTTCGGGCAGCGTGAACGTTCTCGGACGGCCGCCGGAGTACTTCGGGTAGAGCGAGTCGAAGCTATCGGTGTTGAAGTTGTGGATCACGTCCCGGACACGGTCGTCGCTGGTGAACGTCACCTTGGCGATCTTCGCCACCGACATGCCCTGGGCGGACAGCAGCACCACCTGGGCCCGCCGCCAGGTCACCACCGACCCAGTACCCCTGCGGACGATCCGCAGCAGCCGCTGCCCCTCATCGTCGTCGATCTCCTGCACCCGCACGCGTTTCACCATCGGAGTTGCGTCCTGGCTTCGTCAGTGGTGACCGGTGTCGATGACGCAGAAGCGGTTACCCTCGGGATCGGAGAGCACGATGAAGTCGGCGTCGTCCGGATAGAGGTCCCAGTCAACGCGCCGGGCACCCAGAGACACCAGCCGCTCGACCTCGGCGGCCTGGTCGGCCACGTCCCCGGCGTATAGGTCCAGATGGATCCGCGGATGCTCCTGGATCGGCGTCTCACTGATGCCGAGCGACAGCTGGATCCCGGCCCCTTCCGCCGGGACCAGCACCACCCAATCGTCTTCCATCTCTTCCCGCGGGACGTATCCCAGGGCCTCCATCCAGAACGCGGCCGCACGCGGCACATCCGAGACACCCAGAACAACAGATCCGACTCTCAACATGCGTCAATTCTGGCGGATCGCGGTGCACCGACAACACCGACAGCCGCCCCAACACCGAGGCAAACGTTGGAGGATGCGGCACCAGACCGAGGAGCCGCAGGCGATCTTCCTCGATACGTTGATGACCCGACGCCTGACCTGAGGCAGCGAACAAGCTGGCTGGTCCAGGAAGCCGGACGGCCACAGCCCTACGGGGGAGTGAGCTGAGCGCTGAGAACCGGTTCGGTGAGCAGGTCGTTGTAATCCACACCGACACCCACGCCCTCGGCTAGCCGAAGGTACAGATCGCGTGGAGTCAAAGGGCCGTAGTCGCCGGCATCCGGGTCCGCGCCGTGCTTCCGCAACTCGGAGTCGAATCGCGAGGGCGATCCCCCCACGAGATCCGTCAGCTCCGTCGTCGCGTACCAGCTGAACGCGCTGAGAAGCTGGCCGTCCTCGGCGTACATGAACTCCGCCGGGCCCTCACTCCACGCCAGGAAAACAGCGGCCGAACCCGTTGAGAGACGGCCGAGCAGCTGGCGGTCTTCGAAACACCGCCAACTGGAATGCTCCCAGACCCATGCCCAGTCATCCCACTGGCCGGCGCTGACGACGTAGGCGTCGCCCTCGTACAGGACGCTTCCGAACTCGTCGAGGAAGTCATCCTGATCCCGGACGGCCACGGTCGACGCATCGACGCCCATCCGCTCCAGGAGCTGCAGAGCGGTGATGCCCTTCACGAACGTCAGACTTACGAACGGAAGATCTTTCCCGACCATCCAGCCCAAACCAGTCACCAGCATCCCCCGCACCTTGGATTGCTCGAACAACCAAACGACGCCATCACAGACCTCGCGGTTCGCACACTCTCACCAACTCGATCAACGCCGCCATCGTCCGGGACTGGTTGGCTTCTCCAACAAGCTCTAGTGGCTCTGCGCCGCCTGGTGAGCACTTGGACAGCTTCCCAGAAGCCCCCGGAGTATTGAATGGCGGAGTGGTCCATCTCTAGGGCTAGGTTGGTGCGCCTCTGTTCTCGTTGCTGGCGGTCAGGCTCGGCCTGGCTCTGCGGGGCGGGCGAGCAGGTGGCGCAGTGCTTCGCTCGGTGTGGCGCGGGGTGGTCCGGCGGGGGTTTCACCGTCCGGCTGGTAGGGGTGCCATTGGTGGTCGGGGCCGTAGCGGAGGTGGAGCAGGTTGCCGCAGGTGATGCGGTTGCTGTCGATGCTGACGGTCTGAGGGTGACCGGCTTCGGTGAGGAGGGGGATGATCTCGCCGAGGGCGGCGGCGAGGATGGTTCCAGGTGGGTTCCAGGGCTCGGTTCGGGTCCGGTGGCCGGCCTGGCCGGCGTATCGCCAGGCGGCCGCCTGCTGTGCCAACTCGTCGTCGGTGAGGTTCAGTTTGCGGCGCAGGGTACGGACCTGGGGTGGGCGGATGTGTGGTCCGGCGGCCAAGCGGGCGGCGTCGACGTCCCCCCTGCCTGGAATAGGGACAACCGGTGGTCGGGGCCGCGTCGGTCCAACTGCTGCTCGCCGACGATCAGGCCGCAACGGTTTGTCTGAGGAAGGTGACCGCACGCCAAGAGGTCGAGCTCGACGACGGCCGTGCGGCCCGGCTCCCTGCCGCTGACCACCTGATCGTCAACCCGTGTACAACCGCCGTCACGACTCGGGCTCTGGCTCAACTCCTGTTTGCGCCATGAGGAGGAGTTGAGCCAGAACCGCTACTGCTCGATAGGGCCACGCCGAGTACTGCGGTCTGCCCCACCCACCGATCATTCCGGTTGGGGGTCGAACAGGCCGCTCTCGTAGGCGAGGATCGCCGCCTGCACCCTGTTGTCCAGGCCGAGCCGGGTCAGGATGCGGTTGATGCGGCTCTTCACTCCCGACTCCGTCAGGCCCAGAGAGTCGGCGATCTCGGCATTGGACAAGCCTTGGGCCAGCAAATGGAGGACCTCCAGCTCCTTCTGGGTCAGCGAACTCAGCTCGTCCCTGCGCGGCGTGGGCCGCTCGATGAGGGAGGGCGGCACACGGGTGAACGCCTTGATGAGGCGCCGGGTGGTGGTCGGGGCGAGCATGGCCTCGCCCTCGGCGACCACCCTGATGGCGTCGGCGAGCTGGTCGGGCGTGGCGTTCTTGAGGAGGAAGCCGCCGGCTCCGGCCCGAAGCGCATCGTGGACGTACTCGTCGAGGTCGAAGGTGGTGAGCATCAGAACGCGTGGGGACGGTTCCGGGTGCGGCCATTCGGTGAGGAGGCGACGGGTGGCCTCGACGCCGCTGATGCCGGGCATGCGGACGTCCATGAGGACGACGTCGGGCCGTAGCCGGACGGCCGCGGCGATGGCCTCCTGACCGCCGGTGGCTTCCCCTACGACGTCGAGGTCGGCACGCCGCGTCAACGTGGTCCTCAAGACGGCCCTGATCAGCGCTTGATCGTCGGCGATGAGGAGGCGGATGCGCTTCACCGTTCCTGCCAGGTGAGAAGGGCCTCGACCCGCCAGCCGCCCGTGGGGGTGGGGCCGGTGGAGAGGCTGCCGTGGAAGAGGCTGGCTCGTTCGCTCATGCCGATCAGGCCGCGGCCCGATCGGGGTGGCGGCTGATGGCCGGGTGCCGGCGGGCCGTTGACGACCTCCACGGACAAGGCATGCCCCCTGTGCCATATCCGGATCTTGATCACCGTCACGCCCGCGTGCTTGAGGACGTTCGTGAGGGCTTCCTGCACGATGCGGTAGGCGGAGACCTGTACGGCAGCGGGCGCGGCGAGATGACTCGGCACGGCGATCTCCACCTGGCACCCGGCGGACCTCGCCGTGGCGGCGAGCTGGTCCAAGTGGAGCAGGGAGGGCTGCGGCTCGCCCTCGTCGCCGTCGGTGAGCAGACCGACCATCCTGCGCATCTCCGCAAGGGCCATGTCGGCTGAGGAGCCGATGGTGGCGAGGCCGGGTTCATCGGGGAGCGTCTCGGCGGTGGAACGGGCCTGCATGGCGATGACGCTGACGTGGTGGGCGACCACTTCGTGAAGATCCCGAGCGATGCGGGCCCGTTCCGCCATGGCCGCGTGGCGGGTGCTGATCTCCTGCTCGGTGCGCAGTCGTTCGGCAAGCTCGTACAAGCGCTGGGTGTCGGCATGGGTGCGGCGCTGTGCAGTCCCCAGGAGCCACAATCCCCACGTCATCGCGGCGATCATCAACACGCTCAGCGCGTTCAGTCCCGGCTCCGGCGCAGGCGGGACGCCTAACCGGGTTCTGATCAGGTCAGGCCCCACGACGGCAGCCGCGATCACGACGCTCACGACGGCGCTGCCCGGAGCGGGTGCGTAACGCGCGACCGCGTACCCGGCGAAGGCCACGAACAGCCCGTCGCTGTAGCCGATGACCGGGGCGATGGCCTCGTAGAGGAGATAGGCCACACCGACCACGGCCAGAACGGTCCACGGGAAGGAGCGCCGCCAAGCCAACGGGACCGTCTGTGCGAAGACCAGCAGCAGTGCCAGCGCGATCGTGCCAGAGTCGGCGGAAGATCCCTGCTCGGCCCAGAGCATCAGCCCGAAGGCGATCAGCGCACACACCAGCAGGACATCGGCGACGTGCGGGCGCAGCGCAAGCCAACGCCGCATCGTGGAGACCGATTCCAGAGTGTGGGTCGTCATGCCGGCCCAGCGTAAAGGATCCCCGAAGGCAGGACGCATCGAAAGTTGCGTCGTGGCATGAAGGTCGCCCCAAAGGCGGGCCAGCCAACCGTTCCCTCGGATGATTCCCCAGCTCAACGGCGTTCCTAGAGTCGAATCATGTCGCTCACGATCACGCTGCCCCTAGCTGCTGCGCTGCTCGCCACCCCGTTCCTGACCGTCCCGCAGCCCGGGTACGGCCAGTCCGACCTCCAGCGCCAGGTGAACGCCCTGCGAGACATCGGCATCGTCGGGATCCAGGCCCGGGCGAGTGCGGAAGGCGAGGATGTGGTGGCCACCGCCGGGCGGGCCGACGCCGAGCGCCCGAGCCGGGTTTCCCCCGACAGCCACTTCCGCATCGCCAGCACCACGAAGACCTTCGTCGCGACCGTCGTCCTGCAACTCGTGGCGGAGAACGAACTCTCCCTGGACGACCCGGTCGTGAAATGGCTCCCCCAGCAGGTTGAGGGGCCGATGACGGTCCGGCAGATCCTCCAGCACACGGCGAGGGTTCCCAACTACTACCCGGACTACGCCACGTACGCGGACTTCCGGGAGCACCGGTACGACCCCTACACCCACGAGGAACTGGTCGACAAGGCGATGCGGCTCACGCCACCGACCGAGAAATGGTCCTACTCCAACACCGGCTACTACCTGGCCGGAATGCTGATCAAGAAGATCACCGGCAGCCCCTGGCACGAGGAGGTCGAGCGCCGCATCAGCAGACCACTCGGACTCGACCGCACCCTCTGGAGCGGGCACGCGGTCCACGTCCCGCGCCCGCACGCCAAGGCGTACAAGGAGTTCGCGAAGGAAGGGCTACGCGATGTGACGAGCCACTACGACGGCGACGCGGCCGGTGGCCTGATCTCCACAACCAGGGATGTCAACCGGTTCTATCGCGCCCTGCTCGGCGGCGAGGTCCTCGCGCCCGCACAGTTGGCCGAGATGAAGAGAACGGTCAGGCTCAGCGCGCCCTTCGAGCAGGTCTGGCCAGACGCCCGCTACGGCATCGGCATCTTCTCCCGGACGCTGCCGTGCGGCGGCCGGTACTGGTCCCACGGCGGCGACGACTACGGCTACTCCACCAAGACAGCCGTCACCGCCGACGGCAAGAGAAGCCTCACCGTCTCCCTGTCCAGCCAGCCCCTGGCGGAAAGCGCCTCCGCAAACGTGTCCAAGGTGGTCGACGCCATGGTCGAAGACGCCCTCTGCAACCGGAAGAAGTGATCACATGCTCCGTGCCTACCAGCGCGCCGCCGCCCTACACCCCTACCGCCACGACCAGTTGATTTTCCGTGACCGGGTCAACCCCGTCTGGGAGGGCGACTCCTTCTGGTACGAGGTCACCTCGCCGAACGGCCCGGAGTTCGTCCGGGTCTGGCCACACAAGGGAGAGCGCCGGATCATCGCGGACCCCGGCGGCCCGCAGGAGCCTCCTTCGCACTCGACCGCGGAGAACCACTCTCCCGACCGCCGCTACACCCTCACCTTCGACGGGGACAACCTGGTGGTCAACGGCCAGACGGTGACCACCGACGGCATCCCGGGACACGACTACGCCAAGCCGAGCGACATAGCCAGAGTCACCCGCGCCGACAGCCGCAACGGCGAGGCGGTGCGGGCACCACTGGCCGCCTGGGCGCCGAACAACCGAAGCTTCGTCACCTGCCGGGTCGATCAGCGCCACGTGCCCGTCCTCCCCATGGTCGACTTCTGCCCGCCGAACGGGCGGGCACGCCCCGAGGCGTACGCACTGCACTACGAGATGCCCGGCGACCCCCTTCCGGCGGTCACCCACCTGATCATCGACGCCGAGACCGGCAGGCGCACCGACGTGGACCTTCCGCCGCTGCCCTTCTCCCACGACGTGCCCCTCGGGAACGACCGGCTCTGGTGGAGCGACGAGAACACGATCTGGTTCCTGTACGAAACCCGCGGAGCCAAGGCGGCGCAGCTCTACCGCATCGACGCCGGAACCGGCACCGCCACCCTCGTGCTGGAGGAAACGGGCAACACGATCGTGCAGTCCGCGCCCGCCCTGGTGGACCCGTTGATGGTGCGCGTGCATGGCGAGGAGATCCTCTGGTACTCCATGCGCGACGGCTGGGGGCACCTCTACCTCTACCGCGGCGGCGAGCTGGCCACCCAGGTGACCCAGGGCGACTGGCTCGTCAGGGAGATCGTCCACCTGGACTGGGCCGACAGGCAGGTCACGTTCCTCGCCTCCGGCATGGGCGACAACCCCTACCACCGGACCCTGTGCCGCGCCCGCCTAGATGGAAGCGGTCTGACCCTCCTCACCCCGAGCGACACCGACCACGTCGTCCAAGCCTCGCCCGACGGCCGCTGGTTCGTCGACACCCACGCAGGGCCCCAGGACCCGCCCGTCACCGTGCTCCTCGACCACGACGGCAAAAGGAAGCTGGAGCTGGAACGCGCCGACATCTCCCGGCTCATCCGGGCGGGATGGCGCGCCCCCGAGCCCTTCACAACCCTGGCCGCCGACGGCACCACCGAGGTGCACGGCCTGCTCTACCTGCCCGGCGACTTCGACCCCACGGCCAGCTATCCGATCCTCGATTCGGTGTACAACGGCCCCCAGATCACCCGGCAGGCAAGGATTCCCGGCAAAGGCTTCGACCCCTACCTGCTGGACCCGATGAGGGGCGCGCCCTCGCTGGCGGCGCTCGGCTTCGCCGTAGTCGTCATGGACGGCAGAGGCACGCCGTACCGCTCCAAAGCCTTCCACGACGCCGGCTACGGTGACCCCGGGCTGGCCGTGGGCCTCGCAGACCACGTCGCGGCCATCGAGCAACTCGCCGCCGAGCGACCGTACCTGGACGCCGAACGGGTCGGCATCACCGGCCATTCCGGCGGCGGCGCGGCCACCGCCGGAGCCCTGTTGCGCCACCCCGAGGTGTTCAGCGTCGGCGTCGCCTCCGCGGGCAACTACGAGAACGCCGGCTACTACGCGATCTGGGCCGAGACCTATGGGGGGCCGCCCCCGTACGACTACGACCAGTGGTCCCTGCGCCCGCTGGCGGACCGACTCCGCGGCAAACTTCTGATGATCTTCGGGGACATGGACGAGAACACCCATCCCGCCCTGTCCCTCCAACTCGCGGACGCCCTGATCCGCGCAGACCGGGACGTCGACATGCTCGTCGTACCGGGAGCCTCCCACTCCTACCTCCACGCTGAGGCGCATGTAGAGCGACGCACCTGGGACTACCTGGTGCGGCACCTACTCGGCGAGGAACCGCCGCCCGGCTTCAAGCTCGACCTCCCACAGCAGTCAACCCATTGACCCTCTGCCCCTCAGGAAAGTTCCAACAGACCCAACGCTTGTTGGTGTCGTACTCGCCGAAGAAGCCGGGCTTCTTCTAGACGTCAAGAAAGGGCCGCCTGACCAGGGGTTTTCCCTGGCAGGCGCCCTTTGTCATGCACTTTTATGCGCTGAGTCGAAATTCGTCTTTACTCCCGATTTCTCCCACCCGTATCCCGCGTCTGACCAGCTGTTCCGGGGCCGTTCCGGGCCAGTAGCCGGTTAACCGGCCCTCATCGGCCTCCGAGGTGCCCTCCCAGCGCCGCATGGAGTCCTCGATG